>SLKS01000258.1 GCA_007134465.1 Kiritimatiellia bacterium
CATTCGCAACGCCACGCGCACATGTCCCAGCCCAGGCTCGGCGCCGGCTTCCGCCCGAATCCGCGCGGGCTCGATCCGGACCGGATCGCCCGCGCGCCAGCCGGGAAAGTCCACGCCTTCCAGCAGTCCCTCCGTCGGGCCGTGCCAGGGCGTTGGCAGCAACAGCGCGGCCGACCGTCCAGCGTCGCGCGACCCCGCGAACAAAATAGCCGTGACCAGCTCGGGCCCGTTTTCCGCCGCCGCCCAGCAACTGTCCGCGAAAGCCGGGCCGCTGTCCGGCGTCACCGCGCACGGCAACCGTCGCGCCTCGCCTTCGCCCAGACCCAGCAGCAGCGCGACCGAATCCCAGGCCGGGGACGGGCGCCCGAAAATGTCCGGAAAGAAATCGCCACCTGTTCCTCCGCTTTCCAGAATCAGCCAGTCGCCGCCCGCCATCCACCATTGCGCGATCGTTTCCGCCGCCATGTAGCCGTTGCGCCGCTGCATGCGCACGTCGCCCAGGGACGGCGGCAGCGCCAGCCTGACCCCGCGCGGCGCGCTTTCCGGCCGGCCCGCCCGCAGCGCCGCCGCGCGCAGCCCGCCCAGATGCCGGTCGATGCGCCCGCCGAAATGCTCCGCATGCCGCCGAATGAACCGGCCGGCGATTCCCGTGTCATGACTCGCTGCCGCCCCCGTCGCGGCCGGTCCGCCGACGAATACGCGCGCGCCGGGCACGGCCCGCCGGATACGGCGCGCATCCTGTTCGTCGCGCGCGAGCCATGCTTCCGCCACGCCGCCGTACCGGCGCGCGAACCACTCGCCGTCCCTGTCCGAACCCAGTCCGCCCGTCGCATCGAGCAGCGGCATCATGCCCCGGCGCAGCGCCTCGCCAATGCTCGCGTCCCACGCCTGACGCATCGCCTGCCCCTCGGCATTCAGCGCGCCGGCGCCCGACTCCTTCCGCAACGCCTGAAACGCCTCCACAGCCCCACGCCAATTTACGGGCGGCTTCGGGACGCTGCCGCGCCGCGCGTCGGCCAGCACGCCCGTCAGCGCGCCCGGCCCGAGCGCGGCGCGCGGCACATGCCCCGCCACCGCGCCCGCCTGGCGCTCCGCGTCGGTCATGGCCGCCAGAATCGCGCGGCTTCGCTCCACCCGGTCCAGCCAGACCGCGTCGAATGCTGTCGCGCGCGTCCCCTCGTTCTCGATCGTCAGGATGTTCGCGCCGCGCTCGATCGCCGAAGGCGAGACATACGCCTCGATCAGCGTATGCCCGTCCACATGCCAGCGATGCCAGATCACGTTGCCGTTGAACTGAATTCGCAATCGGCGCCCCCGATAGTCGGCGGCATAGGAACTGTTTTGAGAGAACCGGCCGGTCGCGGCCGCGCGCAGCACGAGATGCGTTCGGGGCAGGTCGCCCAGATGCGCCACGAACGCCTGACCCGGCTCGATAATCTGCGGAAACGATTCCGGCTCGCGTATCGTCACGACCTTGCCCGGCGTCCGGCCCGGCCTCGCGCCTGTCGGCGCGGCATACTCGTCTTCCGGCGCCCCGTTCAGCGCGCCGGCTCCCCACACGCGCCCGGCGGCGGATTGCGCAAGACCGTTCCCCTGCGCCATCAGCAACAGCATTGCGACGGCCGGAAACCATCGCGCGCATCTTGCGGGCGCTTCATTCCGTCGTCCAGCAAACCGCTTGATTTCTGTGTTTCGTCCACACATGGCGTCCGATGCGAAATCACGGTGTCCGCTTGGAGATTCTCTCGCCATGTTCATATGGGTTTACAGCGAGACAGGTAGAATGCATCCGGCGGATAAATACGGGCAAATCAAGCAACTATTGCTTTTTACGTTCTATGCGGAATCGCACAGGCTCGCCCAAAGCGCCGATAACAAAGTCTCCGCCAGCAGGACGAAACAGACGGGTTTCATCCAAATGATA
Organism: Kiritimatiellia bacterium; assembly: GCA_007134465.1. Classification (GTDB taxonomy): domain Bacteria; phylum Verrucomicrobiota; class Kiritimatiellia; order UBA8416; family SLMC01; genus SLMC01. The sequence continues at coordinate 1,925 of SLKS01000258.1, forward strand.
CTTGCGAAGATCGTCCCAGGTCGGCCGTGCGCCATCCGCTTTCTGTTCCGCCCTCTTCCATCTTTCTTTGGCTGATTCAATTTGCCCGAACGATCTCAGAATACGCCCGACATTCTCTTCGCTAATCTTGTTTTCAATTGAAGCGTCTATCAAATGCACGAACAAAGACTCGGCCTTTCGCCTGGCAGAAGGCGAAAAGGAAATGACATAGGCAGGCTCATAGTTCGCCGCCCATTTCCCCGCAAAACCCAAAATCACATATCCATCGTTCATTATGCCGACTTGTAGCTTCAGCCATTCTGCCAAGGCCACAATCAGTTCCAACATGGAAACGCTTCTCAACAGACAATAGATTCTGCTATTGTTTTCCGCATCGATCTCAGGCAGCCATTCTTCGGTTTCATGGTTAATTCGCAAGGCCGAATAATTCGTTCCTCTGGAAATATCAACTTCCTCCTTCGATGCAGGTAACGAGTCGCGCTTGTTGATTATTCTTACGCAACCCAGAAGCACATCAAAAGTCCGAGCATCGATGCCGGGCGACAAGCGCCTGCGGAATATGTCTTCGATTCGCCGCTTCAGTGTATCTGGCAGATTCTCCCACTCCGTTCTCTCCCCCTGAATTGTCGAAAAACGGAATCTTTCAGTAGTCTTCGCCCCTTTCTCCGGAGATGAAAAGAAATCCTGACTGAGGCCGATAACCCTTGCTTTCCCGGCAGATTCCGATTTGCCAACAGAAAACTGGTCTCCGTACACATAGGAATCCGCGGTGACAAACACACATATTAATGCCGTCAACATCGCATTGTTCATGGTTGCTTTCTCCTGTGTACTCGAATTCGATTAATCAATTGACCTTCATACGGTTCCCCAAAAAAATCTTCCATATATTTTTTGTGAGAGGCATTCAGTTTTTCGTAATAGTCCTTTGATGAAACGACCCACCATTCCCAACTGGTTCCCGACCACCAATAGCCCTTTCCTGTAGAATCCTGTCTCCACCACAACCTGAATTCCGGCCTGTTGTTTGCCCCGTACATTTGCTCTGATGATCCCAAACACGTGTGCGCATGCTGCATTCTTTCTTTGTTTGTGTCCGGATAGTACGTGTAGAAAGAAACTATGTCACCTCGTTTGATTCCTTTTAGAGCTTTCTCCCATGGTATGGGATCATCATATTTCTGAGCCGCAAATCCTTCCTGTGGTATGCCATTGCTGACATACCCGCCTTTTGTTCCATCGTATGCATGCCATACTGAGCCAAAGCAATTCCATGAGTGGGGCATCCGAATCACTTTGTCGTATCGCTCAAATTTCCAATCTGCGGAAACAGAGCTTTCTCCACCAGCCCCGCATGGTATTCCTTTACCGAAATTTTGATAATCCCGTTCAAGGTGATCTCGATAGACTTCCAATTGTCGCGTTTTCTCGCAGTGTAAAATGGCCCCAAGCGGACGTAGGCTTAGATCAACCATGTTCTTAGCATTCGGAATCGGACCATCAGGCACATACGTTGGCTTTGAGTTAACAGCGTCTTCCAGTTTTCCCTCGCTTACCGACCAATTGTATGCTGCTGGTGGAATGGGCTTGACCAAACCCTCTATTGGTTGCGTTGCATGGTATGGCACTCTCTCGTTTATCACATGCACGTATTGCCATTTGAAACAATATGGGTTTGCACGAAAAATATCCGACCCAATAGCGTCCAAAGGGAAAATCGGCAGCCCCTTCGGTTCTAGAATTTGAGAACTGACTGCATCCACCCCAGCAGAATCAGTTAGGCTGGGGTTCCAATCGCTGACGCCTCTGACCGTATAATGGCCGGGTTCGGTAGCGGAATACGTGACCGAAGCCACGCCGCTGGTCGGGGTCAGCGGCGTCAGACCGGCGGGCGTCGTCGTCCATGTGCTTGGCACCGCCCAGTTCGCTTCGTTACGGGCCCAGAACGTTATTTGTCCATTCAAGCATACGTTGGTGTAGGATGGCAACACAAAATATGTATTGGTCGTCTTGCCGTCCACCAGCCAGGGCGGCAACGGCTTGGGCTCGGACGGAGGACCGCCTGCGCCTCCGGCGCCGCCTTCGACGGGACAGGGATCGACATAACCGCGGAAGCCGTACTGGAAATTGAGTTCGGTGATGTTGTTCGTCGTCACGATGCACGAGAAGGTTCCCGTTCCCGCGCAGTTGGTCGGAAAGGCGGCGATCCACCCGCGCCAGGTGGGCGACTGCGAATTCGGACGGTGATAATAGCGCTGCGCCGCCGGAACATGCAGCTTCCAGTGCGCCAGTATCACGGCGTTGGGCTCGACATTCGGAGCCCGGAAGTCTTCGGGCAGCACATGGTGACTGCCCGGCCGCACCGGTTTCGAGGTCTGCTCCTGCAGCGCCGCGGCCCGAGCGAAGCCCGCAAGCCCCGCCAACATGCATCCGGCAATAACGACCCATGCTCCCGTTGTTTTACGCTTCATCGGCTACTTCCCCCTTTCCTTTTTCGTGGCATGGTTCAAATCAGGGTAACACATCCAATCGAGAAATCTCGCCTGCCCGCCGAAGGCTCGGCGCAGGCGAGGCCGCAGGCCGCTTCGCGGAGATTCCTCGCAAGCTCGGAATGACAAATGCTGTTTTCCGCATGCGGCCCTTTTTGAACCATGCCCACTTTCTCCCGTGCCACGATATGCAACCGCATTGCAGCGGGCTCCGCCCGAGATTCCTCGACAAGCTCGGAATGACAAGCCATGCGCCGCATTCTGTTTCGGATTTCGGCCATTTCGGCTTCATTCGGGCTTGGGTATTTCGGATTTGTTCTTTCTCAATCCTCATGGCTCCATTCGCTCGCGAATGGTCCGCTCGAAGCCGTCGAACACCTGAAGATACCCGCTTTTTGGATGGACCCGCCGGAAATCGGCGATCAGCCCCAGCATCGCGTCGGGCTCGCCGAACTGGTATCCCTTGAAAATCTCGTAGAAGCGCGCGGGTTCCGCATGGCGGCTGCGCGGGTAGCGAGTGTACACAACGCGATAGGCGGCGCGGGCTTCGGCATAGTCGCCCCGGGCGCCGTTGTCCCATGAATGGCCGATCATAAAGGCGATATAGGGCGCGGCGGGCGCCTGCGGGAAACGGTCGAGCGTTTCCCGGCCGACCCGTCGCGCGCGCGGCAGCCAGACGCGCGCGGTGTCCGGGCAGCGCGCCTTCTCGCCCAGCGCGAAGACCCGGCCCAGCCCGGCGCGAGCGCCGACTGCGGCATCGCCGCGCGCCAGGGCGGCGTCGCGCAAGCGACGGTAAAGCGAGTCGGCTTCGTCGAAACGCTCGAGCAGAAAGAGAAAGTCCGCCCACCACAGCGCCGGTTTCACGCGGTCCGGAACGCGAACGTTGTCTTCGGCAGTGCCGATGAAGAAGCGTTTGTCCGCCGAGCCTTCGAGCCGGCCCAGCGCGTTGTGATAGCGGCGCTGGCGGGCCACGCGAAGCTGGGCGTCGTGTTCGGCCACGCGGCGCCAATGCTCGCGCGCCGCGTCCCAGTCGCCGGCCAGCGCCTCGAGGAACCCGAGCCGGAAACGCAGCTCGGCCTGCAGCCGGTCGAGATACCAGGGCGCGGTCAGCCGATTGACCACGGCGGCGGCGGGCAGGCGTTCGCGGACAATGACCCCGCCCCGATCGAGAGTCTGCCATCGTTCCGGCGCGCGGGAGGGCGCGCTCGCCTTGTCCGGCACGGCATAGAGCCGAACCCCTTCGCTCACGGCCCTGGCGCGTTCGCACCAGTCGAGCGCCTCGCGATAATGCTGCCCGGCCGAGCGCGGCGCCCAGTGCGTCTGCAAGGCGATGTCGCCCAGCAGCAGCATGGCCTCGCCGCGATACAAACCCAGCGGGGCGGACGAAACGAACTGCTTGAGATCGCGCTCCGCCTCGGCCGCGCGACCCAGGTGCGCAAGGCTGACCGCCCGATACAGGCCTGCCGCCTCGGCGAAGACGGTTTCCGGCCCTTCCTCGATCAGCCGGTCGTAAAGCTCGAGCGCGCGGCGATGGTCCGCCTCGGGAATGTCGGCGCGTCCGGCGCCTTGCCCGGGATACAGGCGCGCGGTATCCGTGAAATCGAGCGCCTGAACATGATCCGCCTTGCGCGCGTTCTGGGCGTCGCGGTACAGCACGAATTCCAAGCCCCAGCGCGCCACGTCGCGCTTGTATTCGAGCGCCTTGACGCGACGCTCGATCTCCGTGCGCAGAGGCGGCCAGCGGCCGGTGCCGGGCGGCGGTTCGGGCCGCTCGTATTCGTCGCGACGCGGCGGATTCGCCCAGCGGTTGCCCAGCGCAAGCGCCTCGCGCAGCCAATCCAGCGCCTTTTCGTAGTCGTGGGCAAGCTCCACGACGGCCGCATAGGCCACGCGCGTATAGGCCGCTTCCAGTCCCGTCGCATGTTCGCGGGCGTAATCGAGAATGCGGAAGGCGGAAAGCGGATGACCGCCCTCCGCCTCGCACAGCGCATGCTCGAACAAAGCCTCGATGCGGTTGAGAACCAGATTGCCGGGCTTCAGATCGGACCACGGCTTCACCAGCGCGGAAGCCCGGTCGCGGCGGCCGCTTCGGCGCCAATGCGCGGCCAGCGCGGCGCATGCCGCCGCCTGCGCGTCTTCGTTGCGGTCGCGCGCCAGACGCTGAAGCGCCTGCTCGGCGGAGCGGGCGGTCCGCTCCTCGGACAGCCCGGCAACGGCCCGTTCCACCCGCGAATCCGGCGCCAGCAAAGGCAGTCCGCCATAGCCGCAACGCGCCAGAACAAGCAAGAACACGAGCAACAGCAGGCGGCGAAACGACTGTGGAACGGGAAAGCGGAAAAACCGTGAACGCAAGCGGCTCATCGCGCGTCTCCCATGGGAAACGCCGACGCAAAACCGATA
>SLKS01000328.1 GCA_007134465.1 Kiritimatiellia bacterium
AGAACATGATTGCGATATCCCCAGAAATATTCGACGCGCGATTTGCCGGTATTCGGATAATGAATGCGCACGCCGAGTCGGGCATCCGAGTCGCCCCTGGGCGGGATCGTCTTGTCGTATCGGCAATGACGCAGTGCCGTCTTGAGATTGTTCTCGCGAACCGCACTGGCAATGGGGCAGGAGTCCAGGCCGACATGTTGGCCAGCGATGATTCCCTCCTGGATGAGCATGTCGGCGAGTTGGATGCGAACCTGCTGAAGCACAGGGTGTGGACAGTCGCGAAGAAACGAGCTGAAGCGTTCGAGACTCAGAGCAGGCTGGTAGGGGTCGAACCCCAAGGAGGCGGCGATCGGCGGGTTTTCCCCAAGCAGGGTGTGCAGATCCCGCAAAAACGGCATGCGTCGGAGTCGTTGGTAGATCAACGCCTTCAGCAGGCTGAGACGATCGACAGGCCTCCGACCGGTCCGTGCCGCTGGCTGCGGCCACGCGGGCAAGAACTGAAAGAGCTTCTCCCAGCGCAGACGGGGACAGAGATGTTCGGGCTGAATGAGTTCGGGTTGCTTCTTCATGCGCCAGAGTTTTGTGAAAGGTGGGCGCAATGCAAGAAATATCGGAGATGAAATATGCTCGGTTTAGGAAGGAGAAGATCATGCGCCGCAAAATATTCCGGTTCTTGGCCCAATGGGTTTCATAAAACTCAAAACTTACTAAACCATGGGTCAAACAGGGGTCGAAAACGACCCTCGGAGGCCAAATCGGGCGAAAATGTCGGCCAACGGTCTTCATAAAACGCTCATTTGCAGACACTTGCGCGGTTTAGGGTTTGGCGAAAAACCTGGCCGCGCAAGCCTTTGCATACGAACAACTTCTGAGTTTTGTGAAACCCTGTTATCTCCATCCAAGATTAGGGCAAACGATTAGGGCGAAAACGCTTTGCCTGAGAATGTTTCGTGTCTTTTGTTGTTGCAGAACAATCGGTTCGCGGCGCCAGCGAATTCCCGCTTGACGCTTGCCACACCGTTCCGTTAGGGTTGCGAATCGTGCAGGGCCATTCCGCGCGGGCAAGGGCTGCTTTCGCGACTTGTTGCGCGAGCAGGCCTTTATTGGGAGACATGCCATGACTGACGACAGAAACGAGCAAGAATCCGCTTCCGAACATTCCGCCGAAGACCGCCGAGCAGATTCCGCCGAACAACCGTCCACCCGTCCGCCGGATGCCGAACCGTCCGCAACCGAAGAAGCCACTCCGCCCGGCGCCAATGGCGAACGGTCGAACAATTTTCTTCTCCAGGTTCGGTCGGAGTCGGGAAAGGCCGTCCGCGCCCTCGGCTGTTGGACATGGGCCTTTCTTCTTTGGCTGGGTCGCGCCGCGAAGAATTCGAACCCTCGTTTCGCTGTCGAGGCGCAAGAAAAACTGCTTGACGGCGCCCGGGCATGGTTCCCTCCCGGAACCGTTCTGAGCTTTTTCGGCGCAGCGGCGAAGCTGGGCCATGGCAGTCTGGCTGTCGCCCAGATTCTTGCCCCCCTTCTGTTCCTCGCCGCCGCCATCAGACTGTCCAGCGGAGCGTTGCTGTTGCACGGCATCGGCTGGACCCTGCTGCTGATGGCTCTGCATTATGCGGCCGACCGTTTTCTGGATGCCGGTCCGGCGCTTGTGGAATCGTCGCCCACCGCGTTGGCAAGCCGAGCGTTTCTGAACAGCATGGCCTTGCTGGCCGAGGTGGCCGGCATTCTCCTGTTCTTTGCCATCGTTATCCACGCCGGTCGCCTGCAACAGTGGAACGTGGCGCTGATCGGCCTTGTCGCGCTTGCGCTTGGCGATGCGGCTTTCTTCCTGATCCTTCATCCTTCCTTGCTGGCCATTCGCATTTCCGAGGACTCTTCCGCTGGAAAAGAAGCCATCGGCATGCTCTCCTTCTTCGCCAAGCTGTTTGTTCGCATGATCCCGGTCGCCTTCGGAATCGGGACGCTTGTCGGAACTGTCGGACTTTTCCTTGGAACAATCGCTGTTCTCTTTTCTTCCGCCGCAGCGCTTCGCCATCCCATGCCGGGGCTTGTTCCTCTTGTAATGATCGCGTGTTTTGCCGCGCTTCCTCTGGTCGGCTACTTCCTGATGGCGTTTTTTCATCTGCTGCTCGATGTATTGCAGACCCTTCTCGGTTTGCGTTCCGGTTCGCAGCCGAAACAGAATCAGCGCTGAGGGTGTGTAGTTGCAAGGCATTGAATAGGAACGGCATGTAACGTTCATGTCTGTTTCGCAAGTTCCGAATCCACGCGGATTCCCCTCTTTTGGCGCATCCGTCAGCTCTTTGAAGACGGTTTGGTTTATATAATGTATAAAGTTTTGTTGGGTAGCAGGATACAAGATAATTGTTTCAAATTGATTTTGTGACGTGTTTTCTGTTGACAATTCAGCGTGATATTCTCTAGTTTTGTTGCTACATAGAACTTATGAAATGTGGAAGACCATTATCCTGCCCAAGAAGGGAGTGTGAGTTGACGTCGTGATTCAAGTTAGAGTCAAACGAGGCGAACCGGTTGAGCGAGCGCTGAAGAGGCTGAAGAAGATCATGGACAAGGAAGGTTTGATGAAGCAGCTTCGGGCCGGTCGCTATTTCGAAAAGCCCAGCGAGAAAAAGCGTCGCAAATCCCAGCGGGCACGATCGCGTGTGGAGCGGGAATAGATGTTGTGCGTTTTTGTTCCGTTTGAAATATGAGGCATGAGAGTTGAGATGCGTGCGCGCCATGCCACGAGCTGTTGGCGCGAGCGATACTTGCTTTGGACGGCGTGAAAAACTCCCTGGAACGTTTCAGGGAGTTTTTTTTTGTCGCGAGACCATGCATTTGGCGCTATCGACACATTGGAACGGCGGCCGTCATCGGAACGGCGAGGCGGTGATCGAAGAGATACTCGAACTTGGTTTCGACCGAGTCGAGCTAGGGTACGATTTGACCATGGATCTTGTGGCGGGCGTACGCAGCAGGATTCTCGACGGCAGCGTTGGCGTGGACAGTGTTCATGCGTATTGCCCGGTTCCGGTGGGGGCGCCGGCGGGTCATCCCGAGTTGTATTCGTTGGCGGCGCGCGACTCTCGTCTTCGCGCGCTGGCGGTTCGCCACATGGAAGATACGGTTCGGTTCGCGGCCGAAGCGGGCGCGCGCGTTGTCGTGGCGCATGCCGGCCGCGTGGCTATGCGAAGCGCGGCGGACAAGCTGGGCCGTTGGCTTGCGGAGGGCAAGGAGAACGAATCTTGCTACGAGAAGCTGAAACTCAAGACGATGATGCGGCGCGACCGGAAGCGCGGCAGGCATCTGGACGCCTTGCATGCTTCGCTGGACGAGCTGATGCCGACGCTGGAAGAAAGCCGTGTGACGCTGGCGCTCGAGAATCTGCCCGAATGGGAAACGATGCCGACCGAAGTGGAGGCGCTGGACATTCTCGATCGCTATGTCGACGGGCCGATTCGGCTGTGGCACGATGTCGGGCATGCGCGTATACGCGAGGCGTTCGGGTTCGCGTGCGCCGAACAGTGGCGAAAGCGGACGGCTTCCGGCATTGTCGGCGTACACTTGCATGAATCGGACGGCGTTCGCGATGTCCATCGGTTTCCTCTGCGGGAGGAAACCGTTGTTTCCGCATTGAAATCCTTGCGGCCTTTCGATACTTTTTTTGTTTTCGAGCCGGCGCCGGGAACGGAGCCGGCCGCCCTTCGCGAATCGCTGGCGCTGTTTCGGCGGCTGTTCGCGGAACAGGCCCGTTCGGAAGACCATGGAACAGGAGTGGGAGTCGTATGAGAAAGAAGGCATTGATAACCGGTGTGACGGGGCAGGACGGTTCCTATTTGGCCGATTTTCTGCTCGAGAAGGGCTACGACGTGATCGGCATGGTGCGACGGGCGAGCACCGAGACTTTCGAGCGCATAGCGCATATCAAGGATCGGTTGATACTGAAACAGGCCGATTTGCTGGACGAGCTGTCGCTGACACGCCTCATGGATGACGTTCAGCCGGACGAAATCTACAATTTGGCCGCCCAGTCGTTCGTGCCGACGTCCTGGGAGCAGCCGATCCTGACCGGAGAATTTACAGCCATTGGCGTCATTCGCATGCTGGAAGCGATGCGGCGGTCTTGTCCGCAAGCCAAATTCTATCAGGCGTCAAGCAGCGAGATGTTCGGGAAAGTGCTCGAGCTGCCGCAAACGGAGGCGACCCCCTTCTATCCGCGCAGCCCTTATGGCGTTTCGAAGGTGTTCGGGCATTACATAACGGTCAACTACAGGGAAAGCTACGGGCTGTTCGCCGTGTCGGGCATTTTGTTCAATCACGAGAGTCCGCGTCGTGGAAAGGAATTCGTCACGCGCAAGATATCGGACGGGGTTGCCCGCATCAAGTTGGGGCTGGCCGACGAATTGAGGCTGGGTAATCTGGATGCCAAGCGCGACTGGGGCTATGCGGGCGACTATGTCGAAGCCATGTGGACCATGCTGCAGCAGGAAGATCCGGACGATTATGTGATTGCGACAGGGCTTGCTCATTCCGTGCGCGATTTCTGCCGCGTGGCTTTCGGACATGTCGGGCTGGACTGGGAGCGGCACGTGGTTGTTGACCCGGCCTATGTGCGTCCGGCGGAGGTGGAGCATTTGCTGGGCGACGCCTCCAAGGCGCGTGGTCGGCTGGGGTGGCAGCCGCGGGTATCGTTCGAGGAATTGGTTCGCATGATGGTGGACGCCGATGTGAAAAGGCTTGCCTGAGCGATGCGCGTTCTTGTCACAGGGGCTTGCGGTTTTGTGGGGCGGCATGCGTTGCGCGAACTGGCGGAGCGCGGGCACGAGCCGTACGCGACGGATGCGGTCCTTTCCGATCCGCTGCCGCCCGAAGCGGCGGGCGGGACCGCCGCCGATCTGCGCGATGCCGACGCGCTCGACCGTCTGGTGTCATCCGTTCGGCCGGACGCCTGCTTGCATTTGGGCGCGCTGTCTTTCGTGCCGTCCGGCCGCGCCGACCCGGAGGCCATGCTTTCGGTCAACATTGCGGGTACGATAGGTTTGCTTGACGCCCTGCGCCGGCATGCGCCCGCTTGCCGGACGCTGGTGGTTTCCACGGCGCAGATTTATGCGCCTGCCACCCATGACGCATGGGTGGCCGAAGACGCGCCGCCAGCTCCGGCCACGCTCTATGCCGTGTCGAAAATGGCGGCTGATTTGACGGCGTTGGGCTATGCCCGCCGTTTCGGTTTGCCCGTTCTTACGGCGCGCCCGAACAACCACACCGGGCCCGGTCAGTCGGCCCGTTTCGCGATTCCTTCGTGGATTCGCCAGATACGGGCCGTGCGCGCCGGGCAGACGCCGCCGGTGATCCGAACGGGCAATCTGGAGAGCCGCCGCGTGTTCATGGACGTGCGCGATGTGGCGCGCGCCTACCGGCTGCTGATCGAGCAAGGCGAGGCGGGGCATGCCTACAACGTGTCCGCGTCGGACAACCTTGTTCTGGGCCGGATTCTTGATCGTCTGTGCGTTCTGGCGGAAATCGCTCCGCGGCTGGAAACGGATGCTGACGCCTGGCGTCCTGCCGACCGTTCGCCGCTACTGAGCACGGAAAAGATTCGGGAACGAACCGGATGGGCCCCGCGCATTCCGCTTGAACAAACATTGCGCGACATGCTGTTCGAAAGCGAGCCATCATGAAGAAAACCGTGTTGGCCATTGCGCAACTGGCGCTTGGCATCGGGCTGGTTGCGGCGCTGCTGAACCGGATCAACCAGAGTTCGTGGCGCATCCTCATGGAGACAGATGCGCCTGTGTCCGTCGAGAGCGGCGCCGTGTATACGGACGGGACCCTGCCCGTTCCCGGCCGCTATGTGGCCGAGCTGTCACGGGAGGATGTCGCGACGGTGACATTTCTGAAACAGGGCAAGCTGGAGCGGACCTTGCCGGAAACCGGCATGCTGACCCTATTGGAAGGAACAGGACCGGAGACGCTTGCGTGGACGGCGGTTCGCGCCGAACGGCATGGGTTCGCGCAGATTGGCGCCGCATTCCGTCTGGCGTTGACCAATGCGCACATGCTGGCAGTGGGCATCCTGCTGTTTGGCGTCTGCCTGTTCTTCTGCATCTGGCGTTGGCATCTGTTGCTTAAAGCGCAAGGCCTTGCCCTTCCTTTCCGGCGCGCGACCTCCCTGTATTTTGTTGGCCAGTTCTTCAATTCCTTCATGCCCGGTTCGGTGGGCGGGGACATTATCAAAGCCTATTTCGCGGCTCGTCGCACGCGGCACAAGAGAACGGAAGCCGTGTCCACGATCATGCTCGATCGCATTGTCGGTTTGCTGGCGCTGCTGGCGCTGACGGCCGCGATCATGGCCGTGTTCCTGCCGTTCTTTCTTGCGCATCGCGAGACGCGCATCGCGCTGGCGTTCAACCTGTTTCTGCTTGCCGGGGCGGTGGCGGGGCTGTTCGTCGTCTTCCGGAAAAATCTCTTCGAGCACTGGGCGCTGTTCAGGAATCTAAGCGAGCGCACGGAGTTTGGCGGCATGATCAACCGCGTGTACAGCGCCTTTCATCACTGTTTTCGTCATTCCGGATTGCTAACCCGTACGGTAGCGCTTTCGTTGGGCAACCATCTCGCGCTGGTGTTCTGCGCGTATTTCCTTTCGTTGGCTCTGGCGACGGGGCTATCGTTTCTGGATGTGCTCAAGATATTCCCTGTCATCAACGCGATCGCCGCCATTCCCGTTACGCCGGGCGGGCTGGGCACGCGCGAAGGCGCCACCGTCTTTTTGCTGGGCGTGCTGGGGGTGGCGCCGGCGGAGGCGATCGCGCTTTCGCTGCTGCTCTACGTCACCATTTTGGGATGGAGCCTCGTCGGCGGCGCGGTCTATTGCTCCTATCTGTACGGGGCGGACAAGTCGCTGCGCGACGACATGCTGTCGGCGGTCGAAGACGAGGACGAAGGACGGGGCCGATAGAACGAATGAAAAGTATGACAAGGGAAATCGGAGAACGAGAACGGCGACGAGAACGGTAAACGATTATGTTGCCCGCAACTCGTAATCCGTTCGCGTCGCCGTTCTCGTCAACCGAAAATGAACGGGAACGCGTTGCCGGGAGGGAAGCATGGAATCGAAACGAATCGGGTTTGTGTCCACGCGGCTGGCCGGCATGGATGGCGTATCGCTGGAAACGGACAAATGGTCGGACATCTTCGAGGAGGACGGGCACGAGTGCTATTACATGGCGGGCGAATTGGATACGCATCCGGAACGCTCGTTTCTCGTGCCCGAATGCCATTTTCTCCATCCGGACATTCTGGAAACCTATCGAGGTTGTTTCGATAGGGAACGGCGCGATCCGGCCATGACCATGGAGGTCGAGCGGATCAAGCATTATCTGAAGGGACAAATGCTCAGGTTCGTGGATGCCTACGACTTGGATTTGCTTATTCCCGAAAACGCGTTGACCATTCCGTTGAACATTCCGCTGGGGCTTGCCATCGCCGAGTTCGCCGTGGAAACAGGCATGCCGATGATCGCGCATCACCATGACTTTTTCTGGGAACGCAAGCGGCTCAGCCGCAATGCGGCCTGGGACTATCTTAACAAGGCGTTCCCTCCGCATTTGCCGAACATACAGCACACCGTGCTCAATTCTTCTCAGGACAATCAGTTGAGCTTGCGCACGGGCATATCGGCCCAGATCGTGCCCAACGTCATGGATTTCGCCAATCCGCCTGTCGTGGCCGACAACTACGCTTCCGACTTGCGCGAGTCGCTTGGCATTGCGCCGGACGAGAAATTTCTTCTCCAGCCAACGCGCATCGTGCCGCGCAAGGGGATCGAGCATGCGGTGGAACTGGCGCACCGGCTGGAGATGCCGGCGAAACTGGTGATTTCCCACGCCTCGGGCGACGAAGGCGACGAGTATTTCAATCGCATCCGGGAATACGCCGACCTGTTGAAGGTGCCGGTGATCTTCTGTTCGGAACGCATTGGGGAGCATCGCGGGGTGACGGAGAGCGGAGAGAAGATCTACAGCTTGGGCGATTTGTACCGGAGTTGCGATTTGGTTACGTATCCTTCTCTCATCGAGGGTTTCGGCAACGCGTTTCTGGAGGCCATCTACTATCAGCGCCCGCTGATGGTGAACAACTACGCGATCTATCATTGCGACATCGGTCCCAAAGGGTTCCAAGTGGTGCTCATGGACGAGTACGTTTCTTCGGATACGGTGCGGCAGGCGCGCGAAACGCTGACCGATCCGGCGCTGGGCGCGGCCATGGCCAAAACGAACTACGAATTGGCGAACCGTTTCTTTTCCTACGAGGCCATCGCGCCCAAGCTGCATTCGATGCTGGCGAACGCTTTTGGGGTCTGACGCTATTCGAAGCACGTCAGCGCGCCGTTTTGCGAAGAAAGGACCAGGCTGTTTTGGGCGGCGATCAGCCCGTCGAAGACCGGCGGCGCGGCCAGCGCAAGTTCCGACAGCAGCTTTCCGTCGGCGGCGGCATGGACGCGCAAACTCCATCGGCTTGGCGGCCAGGCGTCTTCCGAGCCGGCAATGTAGAGGCGTTCGGGGGTCAGGGCCATGGCTTCGGGCTTGATTGCGCTGGCGGTTTCCCATACGGGCGCTCGTTCGGCCCGGTTTCTCAACCACAGCTTGTAGCCGGTCTCCGCCGGCCTGAAGACGGAGGTCTTCGCGTTGTCGAACACATGCACGCCAGCGGCGCGCGCTTCGTCGAAAACCATGATCGGCGCGCGTCCGACGCCGCTCAGATGCCATTGCGCGCGCGGTGCGAACGATTCCTGTCGGAACGCGCTGATCTGGCCTGCGCGGAACGTTGGGTCGCCGATGCGGTGATAACGGCTTTGCGGCGGTTTGCCGGTGTCCTTGTGATGCTGAGCGCGGTTCATGAAGAGCCAGTCGTTTTCCATGACGAGCATGTCGGCGAAGGTCGTGTTCGAGGCCGGCTCCTGCCACCGGAAACGGCCGTCGGCCAGATTCAGGGCGAAGACGCGCGCGCCGCCGTCCAGTTCGGTGTGCCGTCCGCAGGATCCGTACACGATGCCATCGGCGACCAGCAGGCTGCCCTCGACCGGCCAGGCGGATTCCGGCTGTCCATAGGCCATGACCAGACGCGCGGCCGGCGCCACGCGGGTGCGCCAAACCAAGTGTCCGTTGTCGGCGCGCACGGCATAGACCCAGCCGTTTCGGCATCCGAATACGGCCAGGCCCGCTTCAATACTGGGCGGGGAAATCACGCGACCGTCGGTGGCGAAGCTCCAGAGCCGCTGTCCGTTGTCGGCGCGCACGGCATGGACGCGTCGCTGCTCTGGGGAGGCGACAAAGACACGGCCATCGGCGAAGGACGGCGGGCTCAGGGGCGCAGGCAGTTCGCAAGTCCAGCGCAGGGCGGGACTTGCGGACGGTTGGGCGAGCGAGGCGCCGCTTCGTTGCGGGTTTGCCCGATAGACCGGCCAATCCCGGCTGTCTGTCTTTGCCTCGCCCGTGTATCCGAAAGCCGGTCCATGCTCTGTTCGTTCCTCGACAGCGATTTCTTCGAAGCCGTTTTCCGGCCCGAAACCCATGGTGCCGATCAGGTAGGTGGCGCATTGGCAGTCCATGGGGAATGTGTAGAGCATGCCGTTGGCCGGAAGAACGCCGAACGCGCAGGCGCCGCGCGCGGCCACGGAACGGTCCTGGGCGCCGGTTTGCGTATCGGTCAGGATAAGTCGCGACGGAATCAGGTAGCGATCCGTGGCGCGGGAGGGCGCGCATTTGTCGTCGAAACGGGTGGCCCATTTCCGTTCCTCCTTGCCGGTTTTCGGGTTCAACCCGACCCAGTGGCGTTCGCCTGTCGCCCGGCTGCCGGTTGCCGCCCAGACGAGTCCGTCGGCGAAAAGGGTTGCCCAGGCGGCGGGAGCTCGGCCGGAACGCGGAAGCGTAACCTCCCATAGTTCGTTGCCGTTTTCGGCCGACAAGCCGAGTATGTCGCGGCCTTGTACCAACACCAGTGTTCCGCGTACATGCCCTTGCAGGATGCCCGACCGTTTCTCCTGTTTCCATAGTTCCTTGCCCGACTCGAGATCGAGGCACAGCAGTGTTTGCCGGCGCGGCACATGACAGTAGACGCGGCCGTTGGCGGACACCATGCGGTTGCCGTAACTGCCGACTTCGGCGGTCCAGATCGTACTGCCGTCGTTTTCGCGCAGCAGCCGGATGCGGCCTTGTTCAAGAAGCAGGAGCCTGTTGTCGCCCGCGAGAATCGTGGCGTCGGGCGAGGTGTCGGCATACTCGCGAAGAATGGCGCCGGTTTTGCCATGGATCGCGCGCAGGCGCTGGTCCTTGGTGTTGTCAAGGATTGTGTACAGAATGTCGCCTCGCACGGCCATGGCGTGCCCGGGCCGTTGCAGTCCGCGATTGAGTGTTTGTCCGCCACTGCCTCGCAATCTTCCAACCTGCACGGGTTTTTCCCAAAGCGTTACGCCGCTGAAGGCGTCGCGGGCGACGAGGCGGTGATCGGAGGGGGCGGCAAAAAAAGGCGGAGAAAGGTCCAGAACCTGATAGAGCAGGCCTTGGGCCGTGACGGCCGCAGCGACACTGCTTCCGCCGCCGCCGTGATGCTGGTTGATGTGCGGGCCGTACACCCAGCGCAGCGTACGGGGCGGGCCGGCCAGGCGGTCGCGGCTGGTGGCCGTGTTTTCAGGTCCGTATCGCGCATGCGTCCATTCGTCCATGGCGGCCGGGCGCGGCTTGGTCGCGCGTATCCATGCGCCGGATGGCTGGACATCGGCCAGACCGGCTCCTGTCAATGCCGCTTCGTGGACCAGGGCGTTCCCCGCCGCGACATAAGCCGTGCCGCCGGGCGCCAGAATGCGGAACAGTTCCTTGGCCAGCTTCGACGGATCCGCCGCGGGTGCGTCCGAAGAAACGATCGCGAGGTTGACCAGATGGTCGGTGTAGGGCAGGGGGTGGATCGGTTCGGCGGATATGGAGACCCGGGCGCAGAGCTCTTCGGCCGCGATACGCTCTCGGACTTGCGCCACGATGGCCGCGCGCGGTTCGAGCCCATGAACGACAAACGCGCCTTGCCGAGCCAGCGCGGCAGGCAAACGGGCGTCGCCGACGCCGATCACGACGCAAAATCCGCCGGTCAGGCCGGCGCTTTCGGCCAGCGTTTTGGCCAAGGCATCCGCATCGCGTCCCTGCGCGACGGGGCCAGACAAGCCGCTGGCGAGAATGGCGCTCAAGGTCCAAAGGCATAGCGTTGTCTTCATACGGCATGGCTCCTTATCCATTGCCTGCGTCTTCAAATTTCTCGATCAGGGCGTGCAGGTCGCAGACGGTTTCGTCCGCTTCCTGTACATGGTAAACACGTCTTGTTTCAGGGTGCGGCAGCCCGTACCCCGCCGTATGGCAGTCGCTCCCGGCGGACACCAGCAGCCCCATGTCTTGCGCGCACGCAATCCATTCGGCATAGGCGCGTCCTTGATAGTGCGCCTCGATCGCTGTCAGACCGATCTCGGCCTTAAGTTCTTCGATCACCGCTCGAGCCTGCCGCATAGTCCAGGGATGGTGCATGGGATGGGCCAGCGTGACAACAGGACCGGCTTTCCGGAATGCGTCGTAGGCTGCGTCAATTGGAGGGGTGGGAACGGGGCGGAGCCCGGCTGTTTCCCACACCGCTTTCTCAAAGGCTCTGCCCTTGTCGTCGAGCCCTTTTTCCCGCAGCAATTTTCGCACGTGACTGAACGCTACCGGGCGTATCAGGCCGTGATCGTCAGGGCCGTGGGCCAACGCGTTCTCCATGGCTTTGCGGGTCACATCCCGGAAGGACAGGAAAACACCTTGCTCGGCGGCTTTTTCAAGAAACAGGAACAGATTGCGATGGTCCGTCTGCCTTAAGCTGTTCCAATAGGCATGAAACAAGTCCGCGCGCTCCGCTACCGAGGCGTTCCATGCCGGTCCGAGATTGGCGATCAGGTGCAGTTCGAATTCCGGGTAATCGCGGTGGCTGCCGGCGATTTCCGCCGAAACGAAGCCGCGGACGCCCTGTTGCGAACACGCTTTGATAAACCGCTCGCATCCCGCGAAGGTGTCGTGGTCCGTCAACGCGAGGCAGGCCACCCGCGGATTGTCCATTTTCGCGCTGGCTACCATGGTCTCCGGCATGGCGTTCCCGTCCGAGTACAGGGAGTGAAAATGAAAGTCGATCGCATGCGTCATGGGGTGTCCTCTTCGGGAAAAGCTTCGGGTCTCTTTTCAAACGAGCAGCGCGAGACCGGGTCGCCCTTGTTCAGGAAAAGCGTCTCGAAATCCGTGCGTTCTTCGGGACAAGGCGCGAAGGGTTCGATTTCCCTGTATCGGGCGTCCGAGGCCAGCAGGCTTTGGATGTGCGCGAAGTATTCGGCATGGTCGGTGGCGACATTGATCTGGCCGCCCGGGCGCAGGACGCGATGGAGATCGGACGGAAAGTCCTCCGTAAAGAGTCGGCGGCGATGATGGCGGCGCTTGGGCCAGGGATCGGGAAAAAAGACGTGGATCATGGATACGCTTGCCGCCGGAAGCAGGTAGGCGATGGCATAGGCGGCTTCGAGTCTCAGGAGTTTGACATTGAGCAGGGTGTCGCGCAGGATTTTCCTGTCGACCCGCCGCAGGCGCGACAGCAAACGGTCGATGCCGAGAAAGTTCCGGTCCGGAAAGCGTTTCGCGCGCGCGCTCAGAAACCGGCCTTTTCCGCACCCGACATCCACTTCGAGCGGGGCGGAACGGTGGAACAGGCCGAGTAGGTCCAAGGTTCTGGTATAGCTGTCGGGCGCGAGAATCGCCGAGTCCATGACAAGGCCCTATGGGGAAAACAAGCGCGACAAAAAGTTCTGTCTGTTCTTGTCGAGCCGGTCCATGGCCTTTTGAATGTACGGCAGGGAAAAGACGGAGAACTTGTCGGCGCCCACGCTTTTCCTGTATTTCTTCGCCGCCTGATGCAGCCCGGCCTGGCCGGCTTCGACCAAGGCGGCGACCACGGCGGGATCGTCGGAACGTTTGGCGGCCAGCGATTGAATCAAGGGGGAAAACTTTTTTTTTTTTTTTTTCTTGGCGACCCAGTCGCCTTTCTGAGCGGCGAGGATTTCCGCTTCGCTGGCGGTCGCTTTGGCGGGCGAGCCGCTCATCGAGTTTTGGCCCAAATTCAGGGGGATTTTCACGAATCGTTTCCTCTCGGAAGCGGGCGATGGCCGCGGATTTCGCCTGGCGGGATGGTGCGGAAGATGCCGGGCGAGATTTCCATGCGCACGGCGCCGGCCTTGATTTCGACCAGCACCCCGCGCAAGGTGCCCGTTCGGGTCCGAACCTCGTAGTCCGGCACGAATTTCCGTTGCAATTCGTGCTGAACGCGCGCTGTCTCGCCGCGTTCGATTTCCACATGGAACCGTCGTTCGTGGCGGTCGCGCGCGCGCAAGGCCACTTCGCGTTTTCCCATGGGAATTCCGTCGAGACGGAGCGGCCTTGACCGTTCGCCTTCGCCCTCCGTCGTGCCGGCCAGTTGGCCGTCCACGTATACGCGAATGCCCGGAGGAACCGTGACGATTTCGAGGGCGCCGACATTGCCGGGCAGCCTGAATTCCTCGGTGGTCTTTGCCGCCCTGTCCAGTGTGATCGTGCGGGCGACAATTTCGTAGCCCGCCAATTCCGCGCGCAGACGATAGGAGCCGGGCGGCAAACTGTCGAGCGTCACCGGCGCTTCGCCGCGAAATTCGTCGTTAATGTAGATGCGGGCTTTGGGCGGAAGCGATACGACCGTCAGCGTGGCGGGAATCGGTTCAAGGGTGACGGCCAGTTCGAGGTCCTGTCCGGCCGCGAGCCGCACCGTATCCCGATACGGATGGTATCCGTCCATGCTCATTTCCACGGTAGCCTGTCCTTCCGGAATATTGGGGATGCGAACAGGCGTGGTTCCGCGGTCGAGTCCGTTGATGCGCAGCGTGGCGCCGGGCGGCGACGAGCCGATTCTCAGCGTGGCCGTGTCGGACGTCAGAGAGAAGCTGATGCGGCGCGGAATTCTGCTCTCGACCGTCAGATCCGCTTCCCGCGGACGATAGCCGGTTTTCTGAAGCTGCAGGCGGTATTTGCCGAACGGGAGGTCCGACAGCAACGCCGGGGTTTTTCCGCGATGCGCGCCGTCAACGAGAATGTCGGCTTCGGCAGGATCGGAATGGACAAGAACAAGTCCGGTAAGCGGTTCCAAGGCCAGTTCAAGAATGACCCGCTGTCCGGCCCGCAAATCGAGCGTTTTTCTTAATTCGCGATAGCCGGACTTGCGAGCGCGAAGCAAGTGGACGCCCGGTTTCAGGTCGGTGACGACGATGGGCGAGCCGCTTTGAATGTCGCCGTTGATGGTCACGACGGCATCGGGCGGATTCAGGACGACATGAAGGTGGCACAGTTCGGCTTGCGCAAGAGCCGCCAGCGGTCCGGCAAGCATGCCGAACAGCAGCATGGCCGTTGCGAAGCGCAGGCGTTGGTATGCTGTGGGTGTCATCGCTTGCTCCCCAACCGCGTTTGGTTCCATACGCATAGGCAAACTTGTAGACAATTTTCGGGAACAGGACAAGCTTTTTCCGGCTAGAAAAACCGTTTGAGAAGCGACAGCGCGCCTTGCCGCCAGGGCGCGCGGTGCGTCAGGCCGGGTTCGCCCGTCCAGCGGTCGCCTTGCGCGAGATACCACTCGAAATTGCGGATCAGGGCTTCGCGATTGGAGTAGCGAGGCTGAAACCCCAGCCGCTCTTCCGCCTTGGCTATGGACACGAACGATTCCTTGCCTACCGTCTCGTATATCCATTTGTAGAGCGGGGACAGTCGGCACAGTTCGAGCAGGCGCAAGGCCAGAATGGCCGGCTTTTCCGGGATGGACACGATGCGCCGGCCGTGCCCGGCACAGTCGAGTACGGCCTGAAAATCGGTGCGCGGCGTTCCGAACTCGCGCGCGCCGATGTTGAACACGTCGTTGACCTTTTCCTCGGGCAGGGTGGCGCACAGCCGGATGGCCTTGCACAGATCCTCGACATCGAGATACTGGTAGCGGTTGTCGCCCGTACCCAGAACCGGGAAGTTTCGTCCGTCGCGCGCCCATTCGTAGAGCATGGCGAAGACGCCCAGACGTTCCGGGCCCACAAAGGATTTGGGACGCAGGATCGGAATGCACATGCCGTACCGCTCGCGGAATTCCCGGCACACGCGTTCGGCTTGCACCTTGGCCTCTCCGTAGGGGCCCACCCCGACCATCGGATCGTCTTCGAAAAGAGGATGATGGTCGGGCACGCCGTACACGGCCGTGGACGAAATGTGTATGACGCGCCGGACGCCCGTCTCTCTTGCCGTCTCCAGCACGGCGCGCGTGCCGTCCACGTCAATGGAAAGAATCTCCTCCGGTTTGCAGAGCGGCAGCGCCGCCGCCGCGTGAACCACGACCTCCGCGTTGGCGAAAGCGCGGCGAAGATCGTCGGGGCTCCGAATGTCGCCTTGCGTATGCCGCACGCGTCCTTGCACGTCCGGATAGGTCAGGGGCAGGATATCCAGAGAAGCGACGGTTCTGTCGCGCGCGAGCAGTTGACGCAACAGGTTGATGCCCAGAAATCCGGCTCCGCCCGTCACGGCGAAGGAGCGGGGCTCGGCACAGTCTCGCTTTTCGTTGTTCTCGGTCACGGGGCTCCTTTGCGTGTATGTTGTCGTCGGTTGCATTCGGAATCGGTGGACGATTACGGATTACGATAGGGGAGAAAAACGTCTGCCGTAATCGTCGCCCGTAATCGTAATTCGATGCTTTCCCCGCCACCGACCCTTGGGTTGCGGGCGTCGGCCCGCCTTAATGGCCTTCCTCCTGCCACCGGTTCACCGGTGGCGCCGATGGTCCCCAAGCCGTCTGTGCGAGAGTCCTTATTCGTTGTCTTCGGACAGGGCGGCCACGCTGTCGGGCGACATGCCGCAAATGCCGCGCGCGGAGGCGTCCACGAAATCGCAGAACTCGAGCGCAGGGCCCGACGGGAACGTTTGGCGCATGCTGGCGACGGCATCCGATACGTTCCGTCCCGTGCCGTACAGCATTTTGAAGGCGCTGCGGATTTGCCGGCGCTCCTCCGCGCTGAAGCCGGCCCGACGCATGCCGACCACATTCAGTCCCACCACCCGGTTGAGCGTGAGCGGATTGATCATGCAGAACGGCGGCACGTCCTTGGACACGGCGCTGCCGCCGCCCAGCATGGCCAGGCGTCCGATTTTGCAGAACTGGTGGATCAGGCAATTGCCGCTGATAAACGCGCGCTCGCCGATTTCGACATACCCGCCCAGCAGCGTGGCGTTGGCCACGATGACGCCGGGCCCGAGCTTGACGTTGTGGGCGCAGTGCGAAAACCCCATCAGAAAGCAGCCGTCGCCGATTTCCGTGACGCTGCCCGGTTTCGTGCCGCGATGCACGGTGACCCCTTCGCGGATTACGCAACGCTCGCCGATCGTTACGCGCGATTCCGTATCGGCGAAAGCGAGATCCTGCGGAATGTCGCCCAGAACGGCGCCGGCATGCACGCGACAGCCCGCGCCCAGCCGCGTGTAGCGCATCACGCTGGCGTGCGCGCCGACGACGCAGCCGTCGCCGATTTCCGTTTCCGCTTCGATCACGGCGAAAGGTCCCACTTCGACATCGCGCCCCAACCGGGCGCCGGCATCCACGCATGCGGTTTTGTGTATCATAGTCTTGGTCCTTCTTCTCTTAGTGACTTAATCCCGAATTGCTGCGTCAAAAAACAAGAGGATTCGGTGGACGACTGCGGCGATCTCGACGCGCTTCGCGGTCGGGACGGATTACGAGTGACAGAAGTCGTCTCCCGTAGTCGTCGCCGTAGTCGTGTTCCGTGTCACGTCTTGATTTCCGTTTGTCACCTCTTTGTCGCCAACCGTTGGCCGACAGGCTTTGCACAGGGCAATCGAAGCAGTTTACGGCAATGTTTACGGTGGAGTTAATTTCGATGCGGTTGACGGAACAGTTTACGGAACAGACGAGATTGCCACGCCTCTTCCTCCAACGCAAACTGCCTCGTAAACACCGCCGATTCTAACTTCGTCGTTACCTTTGCCGTAAACTTCAGCGATCCCGACCTCCGCCCTCTGGGTTGCGGGCGAAGTCCGTCTTACGATTTCCTTCGGGCTTGGGTCTTTCGTCATTTGTCATTTCAGAACGCGAGGGCGCCTTCCTCCCGCATGCTGTAGAAGGCCTGCGAGCCGACGGGGCCGCTATGGCCCAAAACGACATGGTCGAGCACCCGAATGTCGAGCACGCGGCCGGCTTCGACCAGTTGTCGCGTCATGCGCACATCTTCGGCGGACGGCGCCGGATCGCCCGACGGATGGTTGTGCGCGAGAATGACGGCCGCCGCTCCGCAGCGGACCGCTTCCCGGAACACCTCGCGCGGATGCGCGAGGCTGGCGTCCAGAATGCCGCGCGTAATGTTCAGCGGCGAACCTTTCAGGCCGTTTTTGGCGTCGAGATGCAGCACCCAGAACAGTTCCGCTTCCAGGCTGCGGCTTCCCGCGCCCAGCAGACGGGCCACATCCGCCGGACAGGCGATTTTGAATTTGCGCGGGATGCCCTCCTCGTTCAGGCGCCGACCGATTTCCAGCGCGCATTTCAGCACTTGCGCCTTGACCTTGCCCAGTCCGGGTTCGGAGGCCAGTTCCGCCACGGAACAGGCGGCCAGGGCGGTGAGCGATCCGTGTTTCCTCAGCAGCGAACGGGCCAGATTCACGACATTCGTTCCGCGCACGCCGCTGCGCAATACGATGGCCAGCAGCAGGTCGTCCGCGACATTCTCGATGCCGACCCGTTCGGCTTCCTCGCGGGGACGCAGCCGTTCGGGCATATCGCGCAACCGGCCCGCGGAAGGCTCGATCACATAACGGGCCCGCTTGTCCGGCGCAGGCTCGATCCGTTCCGGTTCCCCCATGATTCGCTGCCGCTCCTTCTTATTCGGCGATCGGTGTCGGCCCGATTCTTCGCCAGGCATCTTCCACCGTTTCCGCCGTTTGTTCCGGCCCTTCGTTCTCGTTCACATCCGTCCAGACCACGTTCATTTGCGTGCGGAACCACGTGTTTTGCCGTTTGGCCAGTTGACAGGTTCGCGTGATCGTCAGCGCTTTCGCTTCGGAAACCTGCAAACGCCCCTCCAGGCAGGCCAGCGCTTCGGCGTAGCCGATGGCGTGGCGCGCCGTTTGCGACAGGACGGCATGGCGCGATGTCAGTTCCTCCACTTCGTTGAGCAGGCCCTCCCGATACATGATTTCGACGCGCTCGGCAATGCGCCGTTTCAGAATGTCCGGCGCATGCCGCAATCCGGCGACCGGCGCCATGGCGGCAGGCCATTTCCATGCGGTGCGCATCGCCGAGGGTTCGCCGAACTCCGCCTTTTCGAGCGCGCGGACCAGACGCCGGGCATTGTTCCATCCGTTGAAGGTAGTCGCCAGCTCCGGCGCTTTCGTTCGCAAGGCGTTTCGCAGCGCCTCGATGCCCTCGCGGCGCAACGTGTCCTCGCAGGCTTTCCGAAACGCCAGCACCGGGCCGGGCGCGTCGTTCAAGCCGCTCAGCAGCGCCTTCAGGTACAGGCCGCTGCCGCCTGCGACGATCGCATCGCGGCCCGCGTCGCGAATGTCGCGCAACGCGGCCAGCGCCTGCCGCCAATAGAGGCCCGCGCTGTAGCATTCCGACGGTTCGGCCACGTCCACCATGCGCGTGCGGGAACGCCGCAATTCGAGCGGGGAGGGTTTCGCCGTCCCGATATTCATGCCGCGGTACA
The DNA here is from genome assembly GCA_007134465.1 of Kiritimatiellia bacterium. Classification (GTDB taxonomy): domain Bacteria; phylum Verrucomicrobiota; class Kiritimatiellia; order UBA8416; family SLMC01; genus SLMC01. The sequence continues at coordinate 18,827 of SLKS01000328.1, forward strand.
CCAGCATGGAGTCGGCGGAAACAATGGCGCACCCGTGCCGTTCCGCCAGAATCTGGGCGACAGCGCTTTTCCCGCTGCAGGTCGCTCCGACCAGAACATAGGCTGTCAAGCCGCTGTCGCGCATGCCTGTTTCCGCTCCAGCGCCTGAAGCAGAAAAAAGAGGCCTACCCCGACGCAAATGGCGGCGTCCGCCACGTTGAAGGCCGGAAAATGCCAGGAACGCCAGTGAAAATCCAGATAATCCACAACGTATCCCAGCTTGATCCGGTCCAGAAGATTTCCCCATACGCCGCCGATCATGACGCCCAGAATCAGGCGATGGATCGGGGCGTCGCCGATCAGTTGCCGACGGAACGCGATCATCGTTGCCATCATGACAAAGGAGAGCGCGATCAGCCAGTGGCTCAGACCCTGCATGACGCCCCAGGCCGCGCCCGTGTTCTGCACGTGGCTCAAATTGAAAAAGCCAGGCACAACGACAATGCGGTCCCCCAGCGCCATGGCGCTCAGCACCCAGGCCTTGACAGCCTGATCGAGCAATACGATCGCTACGCTCGCGCACAGAATAGGCATGGAACCGCCTTCACTCGAATCCGTCCATGCCGGAATCGGGACCGAACTTGGCATGGCCTTCTTTTTTCGTTTGGCAGGAAATGCATGTTTTGGCGAACGGCAGCGCTTTCAGGCGCTCCTCGTGGATGCCGCATTCGCACTCTTCGCAGGTTCCGTATTCGTTCATGGCCAGGCGGGCCAGCGCTTCGTCGATCTGGATGAGCATCTCGTTTTCGGAACTGACAATATTCAGCGCGAACTGCTGGTCGAAGATGTCGGTGCCATCCTCTTCCACGTTGATCCAGTCCTTGGTCGCCAGGCTTTCTCTTTTGATCGAGGATATGCTGTCGCTCAAGCGGTTGCGCATGGCCAGCAGCAAGTTTCTGAATTTCTCTCGCTGGCGGGCGTTCAGGCGAGGCGTGGCGCCGCTTGCGGCTGGCGCCGTTGGTTTTTCGGCTTTCGCTTCGGGCACGCGCTTGCCTGCGGGTTTGGCGGCCTTGGCTGTCGCTTTTTTCCCTGCGCGCGACGCGGCCGGTTTCTTGCCGGCCGTCTTGGCGGCGGGCCGAGCCGGTTTCGCCTTCTTGTTGGCGGCGGGTTTCGCCTTGGCGCTCTTTGTTCCGGCCGCCGTTTTCTTTCGGACGGCCTTCTTTGCGGACGACGCGCCTTTGGCAGCGCGCGGCACGCTCTTCTTCGCAGCTTTCCGGTTTGTTTTCATGGCCAGATTCCTTTCGTCAATGGTGCGGGATTCTCTCTTTCGCCTGCAATGGCAAAGAGCGAAGGAACCTAGCGGGAAACCCCCGCGCTGTCAAGCCTGTTGCAGGGATGATTTTTGTGCCATCCGGAATAGTCCTGTAGTCTACCGAGTGTCCATCGGACTCCGTGTAGGTGAGCACGAATTGTGTCATGGGGGAGCCTGTGCGGACGACGGTGAAGCCGTCTGTGCTTCGGACTCCGCGCTGACCTGAAAGTTTCTCTATCATCTCATGTCCCAACGTCGCCCTTGACCGGAGCGCGTTAGCGCGTACGTTCCGAGGGCTGGCTGGACTTATTTCTCCCACTTATTTGCGATGAACCCTGCCACTCTTGCTATAGACTCATCCGCATCCCCTCTCAATTCCAGAATCACGGATTTCTCCCCGTCAGAGAAATCCCCCGTGTAACTCCAATTCAATGCATGAATTGCATTGTAGCGCGCAATGCGATCCTCGCTCTTGTTCAGAACTTCAAACAGCAGCGCCTTCGCCCTCGGTTCGCCGAGTCGAAGCAGGGCACTCCTGGCACGTACAGCGATAAGCTCGTCTTCCGCGTGAACAAACCGCTCGATCTCGGGAATCAGCGATGGATCCTTAAGGCGAACCATCTCTTCAATAATGTCGCCTTTGCTGGTGAATGCGGGATCAGCCAGCCAAGCAATCAATACGTCCCTGATGTTGGAATCACCGAGTATCCGCAGATAATTTAGGTAACGAAGTCTTTGCAACTCATTGCCTGTGTCCGATAGTTTCATACGGAAATAAGGAATTGCCTCGGAAATCTGTTCGCGAAGAATCTCCCGGACTATTAGAGAATGCGCATATTTGTTTTCTTCAGGCAAATGCTCCAGAAGAAACGCTTTGCGTTCTTCTTTTGGGATCCGTTCATATCGTCGAACAAGGGTAAGACCGGCCTCAATATCGTCAAGCGCATCGCCGTCAGCATGTATGGCCCACATGCCTGTCAATGCGTCGCCGATATCCGCATGGCGAGGATGATGAGACTTTCTCCTGTCTTCAGGCGTCTGGATGAATATGACGTACCGGGAATCTCTTCTGAGATGAAGCGCTGCCGAGGAGCGATGAAAAACATCTGTGAATTCGATTTCGGGCTCTGCCTTTTCTCCATTGTACATCTTTTCAACTACAAGCCGATAACGCCCTTCATGCCGTGAACGATATCCTTCTATCACGTCTCCATTTTCGTCGATGGCTTGTGGCACACCAAGAACGACTATGCTGGACGAACGCCACGCGCCGGCCATATCACCCCTGTATCCGCAGGCGAAGCAAACGGTTGTTGCAGCGAAAAGAAGAGCCGCAACACTCTCCATTAATGCGGGACGATTCATGGTCAACCTTTCCTGTCCAACGCTCCGCATAACCGGCTGGTAAAAGCTGCATAGCGAAGCGGCGCAGCTTTTACCAGTCCGTGTTGATGCGGTTGTTATGCCAATTATACTTCTTCAAGAATTTCAAAATCATTCTCCATATATCCAATTTTTTTGCGTAATTTATCGAGTATTTTTTCCCCACGTTCTTTTATAAATGTACCATACCGCCGATAGTCCAATCCGTCTCTGTCAATCAAAGCTGTTTCTAATTCCTTATCAGGAACATCCTCAAAATATTTTTTTGGATGTTTATTTGTCTTGTTTATGTTTTTCCCTTTGCTCATTATCCAGAAATTAGCGAAATAATTTACTTTTGACTCATCAAACCCTTTTTCTCTCAATTTTGATCTGGGAAAAATATGATCCATTTCACGTTTATTTAGCTTATAGTGAGTTTTACTGCCGGAATCCTGTTGAATAATATACAGTGCAAGGCGTGGGTTCATTTGCATTAACTCTTCATTCCAACCATAAACATTTTCCCAATAATTTGTCCACCTGACTGTTGAACTTAAAGGAAACTGTTTGCGTTCA
>SLKS01000370.1 GCA_007134465.1 Kiritimatiellia bacterium
AAAAATTCGTTTTCTGAAAGAACATCGGGGAGCGAGGCTCCGAATGGAGAAGGCGGCCCGGATCAAGGCGCAGCGTCACTATTCCGCAGACGCTCATTATGCGCAACTGATGACTGTGTACAGAGAGCGCCTCGGAGCATGAACATCGCCTTTGTGACCAATTTCTGCCCGCATTATCGCGTCGCCACTTTTCAGACGCTGGCCGAGCAAATGCCCGTCCAGTTCTATTTCTTTTCGCGCGGAACGGAATCGTACTGGCTTCCGGAACACGGGGTTTCGCACGGGAAGTTTCCTCACGAATATGTGCGCCGTGAAAGGGACAATTCCATATCGGCAACCCTGCGCCTGTCCCGTCGGTTGTGTACAGGCCGGTTCGACGCCTATGTCAAGTGCATCAACGGTGTGCTGCCTTTGCTGGCGACCTATGCCATAGCGCGCTTGCGACGCAAGCCCTTTATACTGTGGACGGGAATCTGGAAAAGGATAGATACGAGAAAGCATCGCTTGCTGATGCCCTTTACGCTCCACTTGTTGCGAAACGCGGATGCTATTGTGGCCTATGGAACGCATGTGGCCGACTATTTGAGAAGGGAAGGCGTTGCCCCGGCGCGAATTGCCGTGTCCCGACATGCGGTCGACAACATAACCAGCGGTCGAAAAATATCCGCCAGCGAAATCGAGAACGTTCGCAACATTCTTGGCGCTTCTGGCCATGACCGCATACTCCTCTATGTGGGCCGACTGGCGGTCGAAAAAGGACTTGACCACCTGCTGATGGCAGTGGCTTCGCTTCCAGACGCCTTTCTGCGCCTGGCGCTGGTAGGAACTGGCGAATTGCGGAAGGATTTGGAAAGACAGGCCCGATCATTGGAGATGGGCAAACGCATCGCATTCGTCGGCTACGTGCCGCCCGCCGATCTGCCGGCATGGTATGCCACTGCGTGGGCTGCCGTATTGCCTTCTGTTGAAACCCCGACGCAAAAGGAACCGTGGGGCCTTGTCGTCAATGAAGCATTCAATCAGGGGTGCCCGGTTGTTGTTTCGGACTGTGTAGGCGCGGCGGCGGGCGGACTTGTGAGAGATGGTGACAATGGGTTCGTTGTTCCCCAGAGGAACTCGGAAGCGCTGGCCAAGGCTATACAGCGTATCATGCAGGACGAAGCCCTGCGCAATCGAATGGGGAATGCCGGTCGAAAACTCATTCGACAATGGGGGAACCCGGAAATGGCTCAAGGGTTCCGCACGGCGATCGAAAGAGCCGTCAACAAAGAATAGGGACGCGGGATTTTGCACGGCTTCTATCGTATGTTGTTGTTTGCCGCCGTTTCTCTCGTTTCCGTCATCGCGGGAATCGAGCTGGCCAAAAACCCGCTTGCCATCGCGCCGTTCGGCTTGATCTTCGCTATCTCTTCCGCCCTGCTTTACGGCATGGGCCGCAGCGGGAAACTTGCCGGATTGGGCCTGCAAAACAGACTGCTGGCCATTGCGCTGTTTGTCGGGTCGCTCAATTTGATGCTGCCGGAAGTTGCCTTCGGCGTGGTTCCAAGCGGGCAGGCGCGCAATTTGGCCTTGATTTTCTTCGTAGCTCTCGGCGGACTGTTTTCCATGTCTCGCCAAAACGAAAGCTGGTTCGTTTGGAAACACGTGTGGCCGTACACCCTGTACGCCCTATGGTTCGCTTTCAGTTCGCTCTGGGCGCCGAACATGTTTTTCGCCGTGCGCGATTCCGCCAACATGATGTACCCTTTGCTTGTGTTCCTGATGGCATACACAGCCATGCGAACGGCGACGGATGCGGACGCTGTTTTCGCCGTCCTTCAGAAAACCCTGCGCTTGCTGGGCGTAATATCGGTGTGTGCTACCGCTGTCTTCTCGACGTGGATGGCCGCGCAGGGCGTCTTCGTGTGGCGCTACTACTTCCGCATCAGAGATGTCCCTCTCACCATCCATCCCGTTCTCGGTATCACGATCATAGTGCTGGAATTGGCAACAGGCCACAATCGAAAGTCACGGATACTTCATTGGGGGCTGATTGTCGGATTGGGGATAAGCGTTTATTTGACCCTGACACGTGTTTATATTGCGGCTTTGCTGGCCGGCTTGTTCGCCTTGGCCTTTTTCCGGCTTCCAAGATTACGCTATCGCGTTGCGGCATTGGTTGCCGCCTTGATATTGGCCACGGCCATGATTGTTGTCGATTCGCCCATCAAACGAAGAATGTTTTGGGAGCCGGACAGAATCCGTCTCGACAATTTGCCGGAATTGCTGATCACCGGCCATCTGTTTGCGGAAGAAGAGATGATTTACTCCGGGCGATTGCGGTATTGGGACTACATTATGACAAGAGCGAGAAGCCATGCGCCAGCGTGGCGAGGAAGCGGAGCCGGTTCCGCCCGTTATTTTCTGTTGACGTCCATTTTCGAAGCGGAACCGCACGGCGACTATACGCGAACCATTAGCGATACGGGCTATGTTGGTCTGGCATTGCTTGCGCTATTGTTCGGCATGACTGCGATCTGGACATGGCGGGCGTATTTCGCGAGAAGAAGCCCCCCGACCCGTCGTCTCGCCGCATGCGTTCTGTTTGCCACTGCAGCCAGCGTGGCCGTCGCCGGCACAGCGTACGATGTGCTTCATCAACCCTACGGAACCATTGCCGTTGCCATGGTTTTGGCAGCGATCATTCATAAAGCTTCCGACATCCCCCGAACACAGGAAGCGCCTGCTCCGTGAAACAAGAGACCGTTCCAGTTCTGTCCATCGCGATCCATGCCATCGCGTTTCGGGAAGCGGTCGCGCGGATTCTGGCCTGGGTCGCCGACGGGAAGCGCGGCTACGCGCTGCTGTGCACGACCCATACGGCGCTCGAATGTCTCGACCGGCCGCCCATGGCCGAGATCGCCCGCAAGGCCGATCTCGTTCTGCCGGACGGCATGCCGCTCGTATGGATCGCCCGCCGGGCCGGACTGCCCGCCGAGCGCGTGTACGGCCCCGACCTGATGCTGGCCGTGTGCGAAGCGGGCCTGTTCCGAAACCTGCGGCATTGCCTGTACGGCGCCACGCCGGATACGCTGGTCCGGCTGGCGAGCAACCTGACCGAACGGTTTCCCGGCCTTCGCATTGTCGAAAGCATCGCCCCCCCGTTTCGCGAACTGACGGAACCGGAAAAGCAAGCCATGGCCGACCGCATCAATGACGCCAAGCCCGATATCGTCTGGGTCGGGCTTGGCACGCCCAAACAGGATTTCTGGGTTGGCGAGTTCCGGAAACGGCTGAACGCCGCCGCGCTGATTCCGGTCGGCGCGGCCTTCGATTTCCATGCCGGTCGCGTCCGGCAGGCCCCGCGCTGGATGATGCGGGCCGGTCTCGAATGGCTGTTCCGGCTGGCCATGGAACCGCGCCGGCTCTGGAAACGATACCTGATCGGCAACCCCCGCTTCTGTCTGCTCTGGCTCAAACAGACGCTGCGCCAAGGATCCGCTGCGGGAAACAGTCGGGACGGAGCCCGACCCTCCAGCAAATGATTCTGCTGAAAAAGCCCTGCGGCGCGGGTGGAACCGCGCCCTCCAGTCGTGACAATAACCCGTTTGCGCGGGTTTTGGAGGGCCGGGTTCCACCCCGGCCGTTCCGAGAACGACTTTTTCAGCGGAACCGACAAACGGGAACACTGTCATCCCAATGACTGGCGAAAAAAACAACCGGCCCTTCGCCGAGATCTTTCGCGGCGCGGACTGGCGGGCGGCGACGCTGGCGGGAAGCTTGCTGGCCGTCTTCGTCTGGATGCACGCGCGCGGGAACGCCGTGCAAACCGACGTGTTCGGCTATTCCGCGTTCCGATGGATGGTCGGCCGCTGGGGCGACACCGTTTCCTACGGCGGCGTGGACTACTCGCACGGCTGGCTGATTCCCTTTGTCAGCGCCTGGTTCGTCTGGAAGGACCGAAAACGCCTGAAGGCGAGCGTATCGGGCGATGTGGACCGACGCGGCCTCTGGGCAGTGCTGGCCGGCGTGTTGCTGCATACGGCAGGATTCCGCATCGCCCAGACCCGTCTTTCCATGGCCGGACTCATCGCGATGGTCTGGGGAATCCCCTTCTATCTGTACGGCTGGCAGACGGCGAAAATCCTGGCTTTCCCCAGCGCATACCTGGTCTTTTGCATCCCGCTCACATTTTTGGACGGCTTGACTTTTCCGCTGCGCATGGTGGCCGCGCGCCTTTCCGACATCATCCTGAACGGGCTGGGCATCGAGGTATGGCGTTCCGGCACCGGCCTGTATTCCGCTCCGCCAAACCCGTTTCAACTCGATGTCGCGGACCCGTGCAGCGGCTTGCGGTCGCTGCTGGCGATTGCCGCACTGTGTTCGGCATACGCCTTCGCCACGTTGCGCTCGACGTGGAAAAGGCTGACGCTGTTTCTGTTCTCCATCCCCCTGGCCATGGCCGGGAACATCGTCCGCATCGTGACCGTTGCCATCATTATTCGCGCGACCGGCAGCGAAGCGGGCATGCGTTTCTATCATGATTATTCCGGCTATCTGGTGTTCGCAAGCGTTACAGTCCTGATGGTGGGATTGGGGCAGGCCCTCGCGCGCGTGAACAGGAAACGGGAGAATCCTGAAAAACCATGAACAAAACCGTATTCCTTAAAAGGACCGCCTTGCCTGCCATGCTGGCGGTTGCCATGCTGGCGCTCTGGCGGGTGCCCGAACCCGTGATCGAGACCGAGGCCGACGTGCGCATGACGCTGCCGGACCGTATCGGCGAATGGCAAGGCCATGCCGTACTGTTCTGTCAAAACCCCGACTGCATGCGCGGCGTTCTTTGGAATCCCGGCGACGAAACGACCTGCCCGACCTGCGAGAGCGAACTGCACATCAAATCCTATGCCGAGAACACCGTGCTGCCGGCCGATACGGAAATCGTGCGCAAACGCTATGCGCATCCGCGCGGACCGACCCTGCTGCTCACGATCGTGCTGAGCGGGGCGGATCGCGCGAGCATCCATCGCCCCGAACGCTGCCTGACGGCGCAAGGCGCAACCATAACGAGCCGACGCATTGTACGCATCGAGGACGATGCGGGATCGGCTTTCAGCATGACCTGTTTCGACACGCAGCAAACGCGGGGGCACGGGCAGGCGGTTCCCGGCGTCTTCTGCTACTGGTTCGCGGGCCAGAATCGGGAAACGCCTTTCCACTGGGAACGTATGGCCTGGACCGGCATGGCGCGCCTGTTTCAGGGCCGCGTGACACGCTGGGCCTATATCAGCATCTCGGGCGAAAGCGACGCTGCCGCAACGCGCCACGACGAATACATTGTCCCGTTCGCCCGCAAGGCGCGAGCCGCCCTGCTCGCAAAAGGGAATCCCCCCCCATCGCGACAATGAAACAGATCGTCTCGCCCTTCCGCATCATGCTGTGCCTCGCAGGGATGACCATGGGTTTGGCGGCGATCCCGCTTGGCCCGCATCTGCGCGAAAACGATCAGGCCGATCTGCTTGCGGGCGCGATCGAACTTCGCAACGACGGCTCGTTCCTGTCCCGCAATTTATATCTGTACGACAAGGCCTATCTCGGCTACTGGCTCGCGGCAGGAACCGCCCGCATCATGCTGTCTCCTGGCGCGAACGACTCCGAAAATGTCGCCCGATGGCTGACCCTGACGAACGCTTTGGCCTGGGCCGCTTTCGCCTTTGGGCTCGGCCTGTGCGCACTGGGCCGCAAGCGCGAATTGACGTTTTCGCATGCGACTCTGTTCCTGCTCGTGTTCCCGGCGCCGCTCTTTCTGTTTCATGCCGCCTATTATGCCAACGCGATCCTGTCCTTTTCCGTTCTGGCCGCGTTGGGCGGTTTTTGGCCGTTGCGGACGAATACGCGAAGCTCAGCCTGGATCGCGGGCCTAGGCGCGGCCGTCGCCGTCGCGTTCCGCGCGGACGCGGTTCTGGTCCTGCCGGCGTTCGTCTGGCTGGCCAATGCCGACGGATCCGCGCGCGGCTATGTCGGCCCGCGACAGCTTGCGCTGTTTGTCGGCGCCGGTTTGGCGCTGGGAACAGGATGGCTGGTGGCGGGCCACGGACGTTCCGGCCATGTCGCGCCGCTCTATTTCGACCCGCGCGTTCTGACCGCCTACCTGGCCGTCGTCATGCCGGGCCTGGTTCCGGCCGGCGTTTGGGTGGCCTGGCGTCTCGCGCGTTCCACCCCGCAACGATGGCATCGCAGGCTGGGTCTGGCCGCCCTGGCCTTGCCCTGGTTGTTCTACCTTCCGCAACACCATACTCCGCGCTATTTCTTCCTCGCGGCTCTCGCCACGTGGCTAATCGGCCGTCGCGTTCTTCCGAAGCGCGAAGCCCACACGGATCGGCGCCAGCTTCGCTTTGCTCTTGCAACGGGCTTCGCGCTTGTCCTGCTCAGTGTTGCCGGGCTCGACATCCGCGGCCTTGCGCGCTTTCGCCCGGCATGGCTCGACGCCACACGCATGCCCACGGCCGATGGCGTAACGCCTGTCGGCGCATGGGCGCCGTTCCTTTCGGCCCTGCGCCAGTCGCACAGAACCCCCGTGGACCACAATCAGGCCGTATGGGAAACGGCAAGCGCCATGCGCTTCTCCGCCGAGAACGGAACCGTTTTCCTGTTGCGCTCGCCGCTGCACGCCTATCTGCGCCTGGCCGCCTTGACGCAAGGATACAGGGTTGTCGTCCT
>SLKS01000364.1 GCA_007134465.1 Kiritimatiellia bacterium
GAACTCATGGCTCTCGCCGGTCGCACGCTCGACAACCGCAAAACGGCCGCGCGCCGCGTCGCGCGCCTGACATTGATAATCGGCTTTCCCGTCTTTCAGCGAGACGGACAAAGCCCGACAGGGCGTCCGGTCGCGCAACTGTTCGAAGCAGAGGCTGTCACGGTTCAGCACGGCCGCGCCGTCCGGCGGCAACGCTCGCAGCAGTTCGGACTTTTCGTCGGCCAATGCGGTCAGGTCGCGAAAGAACTCTATATGCACGGGCGCAATCGTTGTCACGATGCCCGCGTCGGGGCGCAGGATTTCGCACAGCGGCGCCAGTTCGCCCGGCCGGCTCATGCCGATTTCGAATACGCCGGCGCGCGCCGCCTCCGGCATGGCCAGCAGACTGAGCGGCAGCCCGACGGCATTGTTCCAGTTCCCGCGCGTGCGGGCGGTGTCCCGCGTACGGCCCAGCATGTCCGCCAGCATGTCCTTGACCGTGGTTTTGCCGACGCTGCCGGTCACGCCCACCGTCCAGGGGGCCGCCTTGTTGCGAAACCCCGCCGCCAGCGCGCCCAAGGCTCGACCGCTATCCTCGACCAGCAGCAACGGGCGAGACCGAAACGGCCGGCCGGCGTCCGATTCGGCCCATGCCCGCTCCGCCAACGCCGCCGACGCCCCTTTCGAAAAGGCGTCCGCGACAAAATCGTGCCCGTCGCAACGCTCGCCCTTCAGGGCGACATACAGACAGCCTGACGTCAACCCGCGCGTATCGTGCCCAATGCCCAGAAGCGAACCGACCGGCGTCTGCGTCCAGGCGCCGCCGCTCCATTGCGCCAATTCTTCAGGGATGAACCAGGGCATCGCCAGCCTTTCGGACGACCTGCCGATCGTCAAAGGATACCGTTCGGTTCGAACACTGCTGAAACGTCTCGTGCCCCTTGCCCGCCACGAGAACCGTGTCGCCGGCCTTCGTCATGCGCAACGCGCGCTCGATCGCCTCGCGCCGGTCTTCGACCGTCTCGACCGACGCGCCCGGCTCGAAGCCGGCGCGGATGTCCGACAGTATGGCCAACGGCTCCTCGCCGCGCGGATTGTCCGATGTAAGAATCGTGTGATCCGCCCAGCGTCCGGCGACCCGTCCCATGGCCGGGCGTTTGCCGTGATCGCGTTCCCCTCCGCAACCGAACACGGCCACGATCCGTTTCCCGGTCAAATCGCGGAGCGTGCGCAACACGCATTCCAGAGCATCGTCGGTGTGCGCGTAGTCCACAAAGGCCGTCGCGCCGTTGGGCAGAGCGATGCGTTCCATGCGGCCGGGAATCGGGGTGGGCCTGCGCAAGGCGTCCGCCAGCGTCTCCGGCGCAACGCCCAACGCGCCTCCGCAGGCCAGCGCGACAAGCGCGTTCGACACATTGAACGCGCCCAGCAGCGGCGTCTCGATCTCCAGCAAACCCCAGGGCGATTCGACCCGAAACGCGGCGCCGGCCAGGGTCAACCGCACATCGCTTGCGCGCACGTCGGCGCCCGCCTCGAGCCCGCAGGAAATCGTTTGCGCTTTCCACGGCCGCTCGTCCAGCAACCGCTTCCCCCACGGATCATCGCGGTTGATCACCGCCGTCGCCTGTTTGGAACCGGCGCCCAACGATTCGAAAAGTCGGCTTTTCGCTTTGTAATAGCCGTCCATGTCGCGATGGAAATCGAGATGATCGCGCGTCAGATTGGTGAAGGCGGCCACGTCGAATTCCACCCCGTCCGTCCGATGCTGCGCCAACGCGTGCGACGACACCTCCAGAACGGCCGAACGGCACCCGACCGAACGCATCTCGGCCAGCATTCCGTTCAGCGCCGAGGCGTCCGGTGTCGTGCGCGAGGCGGGAATCGCCCGCTCGCCAATGCCGTATTCGACCGTGCCGATCATGCCGGGATTCCAGCCCGCCGCCCGCAGCATGTCCCGCACAAGGTAGGCCACGGACGTTTTGCCGTTGGTTCCCGTCACGCCCGCCACACGCAACGCGCGCGACGGATGCCCGTGAAACGCCGCCGCCAGCCGGGCCAAGGCGCGACGGGGATCGGCGACTTCGATGCGTTCGCCTTCGCGTCGGCCAACGCTCTTGTCCGTTCCGCCGTTTCGCGCGGCAGCCTCGCCGTTGCCGGAACTCTTGCCGTTCGTTCCTTCTCGTCCGACAACAATCGCTGCCGCGCCGCGCGCAAGCGCGTCGCGTACATAGACGCGCCCGTCTTCGCGATTTCCGCGGATCGCCACAAACACTTGGCCCGCCCTGACCTGCCGCGAATCGCACACAACCCCTTTAACGTCCGGATTGCCCGAACCCAACGGCACGGCCAGCCCCGCTTCCCGCAGTAGCGTGTGCAGCTTCATGGCTTCCCGTCCCCCCGAAGCGCGTTTCTCCCGCAACCCAAGCTTTCTTTCACCACGAAGTTCACGGAGAAACGGAGAAAACGGAACAAGGGGTTTTCCTGCCGCGTATTCTCTGTGTCCTCTGTGGTTGTTTGCCTTGCACCGGCAGCGCCAACCAGCGAAATACGCTACGGACGTTGCGCCAGCCGATAGCGAGTCGGCAGCACATCCAGATACAGCGCCGTCTCCTTGGCCATGGCCCGAAAGGCCGGCGCAGCGACCAGCCCGCCGTAATACCCTTCCGCACGCGGCTCGTCCACGACCACAAGAATGCCGATTTCCGGATTCTCCACCGGCAGAAAGCCAACAAAGGAGGCCACATAATCAGTGCCGGAATAGACGCCGTCCACAACCTTCTGCGCGGTCCCCGTCTTGCCGGCCGTCTCGTAGTCGTCGAGTCTGGCGCGATGCCCCGTGCCCCCCTCCTCGACCGCCAGGCGCATCATGTGCGCGATCGTGCGCGCCGTTTCGGCGCGTATCGGCTGCCCCAGCGCTTCCGGCCGGGCCTCGAACAAGGTTGCCCCATCCGCGCCCCGGATTTCCCGTACCACATGCGGACGCATCAGAATTCCGTCATTGGCGATCGCGCACACGGCGTTCAGCAGTTGCAACGGCGTAACCGAAACGGCCTGTCCGATCGAAATGCGGCTCGCATCCAGCCGGGACCAGCGTTCGACCGGATGCAGAATCCCGCGCTCCTCGCCCGGCAAATCGATCCCCGACCGTTCGCCGAACCCGAACGCGCGCAGATAGCGATACAGAGCCCGGTCGCCCAGCCGCAACCCGATCTTGGCCGTGCCAATATTGCTGGATTTGGCCACCACCTCGGTCACGGAAAGCATTCCGTTCGGCCGCACATCCCTCAGCGGACGGTTCAAATAATGCCACACCCCGTTCTCGCAATCGATCAGGGTCTCCGGCGTCACAAGTCCTTCGTTCAGCGCCGCCGCCACAACCATGGGCTTGAAGGTGGACCCCGGCTCGTAATTGAAGGCGATCGCCCGATTCCGGCGCTGTTCCGGCGTAGACTCGACAAACACGTTCGGATCGAAAAAAGGCCAGCTCGCCATGGCCAGTATTTCGCCCGTGCGTACGCGCTGCACGAGCGCCAGCCCGGCCGTGGCCCGATGCCGCAACACTGTGTCCTCGAGAATTCGCTCGATTCGGTGCTGAATGTTCTGGTCCAGCGTCAAATGCACGTCCGCGCCCGCCACGGCGGGGATGTGCTGCGCCCGGCGCCCGACCAGTTCCTGCCGCTTCGCGTTCAGCGAGCTTTCCAAATAGCCGGGCGCGCCGCGCAGAAAACGCTCCATCCTCTGCTCCACGCCCGCGCTGCCTACGCCCTCGTAATTCACGAAGCCGATCACATGCCCCATGGAAGACCCTTGCGGATACCGACGCAGGATCGTGTCGCGAAAGAATACGCCCGGCAGCGATTCGGCCGCGATGCGGTCGGCCACCGGCTCCGGCACGCGCCGGCTCACGTACGCGAACCGGCTGCCGGGACGGGAAAATATCCTCTGCGCCACCGCATCTTCCGTCATCTCGAGCAACGGCGCTAGCCGCGAAACCAAACAAGACGCTCTGTCGTCCGATGTCACGACAAACGGATCGGCGCAGACATCCTTGACCGCCACATCCAGCGCCATCGCATTCCGCTGCCCGTTCCGGTCGAATATCCTCCCCCGTACCGCGGGCTGCTCCTCCGCGAAGTTGCTGCCGTTCCCCCCCCACAATTCCGGCGCGCCCAAATGCAAGACAAACAGACGCGCGCACAGCCCGGCCATCGCCAAGCCAAGCCCGACGCCCGCCAACGTCAAACGCCATTGAACCGCATTCTCATTCATGCCGCAAAGCCTGCGCCAACAACGGCGCTTCCGATACCCGATCCTCCCGCCCTTGCGCCCGCTCGCCGGGAACAATGCGAACGATCTGGTCTTCCCGCGGAATCCCCATGACCATGCCATGCTTCCACAGCGCCTCCTCGAGGTTCCCCGCCGAATTCATGCGGCTCCAGCGATATTCTTCGGTAAGCAAGCGCCGCGACAGGTTCCGATTCGCCGTTTCCAGCGCTTTCAAATCCTGTCCCAGCCTGTCGCAATCGGTCCCCAGCCTTATGTATCCCAGCGCCAATGCGCTCGCGAAGACAATGCCCGCCATGAACGGCAGCGGCAAGACAAACCCCTGCACCTTCTTCTTCCTGTTACGCTTCCTTCTCGGCATGATCGCCCCTCCCGTTCGACGGCCTTCGGCCGCGACCCAGTGATCCGTGACCAGTAATCAGCAACCTGTGTTCAGTGTTGGTAGCCAGTGACATTCGGCAATCCGTCACTGATTACCGGTCACTGATCACGATCTTCACAATGCGACCCTACAGCCTCTCCACCGCCCGCAATTTCGCCGAACGCGAGCGCGGATTGACGCCGCGTTCCGTCGCCCCCGCCACTACCGGTTTGCGGGTAAGAACACGAACTCGCGGTTCGAGCCCTTCCCACGCGCTTCCCCCTGCGGGCAACGAGACATTTCGGCCCTCATGATCCCGAAACAGCCGTTTCGCCAGACGATCCTCCAAGCTGTGAAAGGATATCGCCACCATGCGCCCGCCCCGCTTCAGCAAGGCCAATCCGGCCTTCAGCCCGGCCTCCAAATGAATCAACTCGTCGTTCACGGCGATCCGCAAGGCCTGAAACACGCGCGTCGCCGGGTGAATCCTGCCCGTACGCCGACCGACCGCGCGGCAAACCAACTCGGCCAAAGCGCCCGTCGTCCGTATCGGTCGGCGCCCGCGCTCTCCGACAACGACCCGCGCGATCCTGCGCGCCATGCGCTCCTCCCCATATTCGCGAAACACTCTTTCCAACTCCCTATCCGGTGCCTCGTTCAACCAATCGGCCGCCGTCGCGCCCGCCGCGCGATCCATGCGCATGTCCAACGGCCCGTCGCGCAAAAAACCGAATCCGCGCTCGGGCGCATCCAACTGATCGGAAGACACGCCCGCATCCAGCAAAACCCCGTCCACCGATTCGATCCCGTTCTCGCGCGCCAGCCTCGCCATGTCCGCGTAGTTGCCGTGCGCCAGCACAAGCCGGCACCCCGCGCACCCGCCAACGTCCGCCACCCAATCCGCCCGCGCCAAAGCTTCCCCGTCACGATCCAGCCCCAGCACGATCCCGTTCGGCGCCGCGCGTTCGAGAATGGCCCGCGCATGCCCACCCGCGCCGAACGTCCCGTCCAGGTACACGCCCCCCGGCCGCACGCGCAGCCAGTCCAGAACCTCGCGCACCATGACCGGCTCATGCATGACGCTCCCGTCAACGGGCCTCCGCCCGAACCCTGAACGAAACCACTTTCGCCAGCGCCGCCGCCAGCATGGCGCTGTCGTAACACGCCGGACAAAAACCATGCGAAACGCAGACGGCCGACTCCGCCGCCCCCGACACCTCCATCCAAACGTCGCCGACGCGCATCTTGCCGCATTCGCAACATATCGTCGCCATCGCCTCCGCTCTGCTCGCCACGGTCATGTCGCCCCCTCCCCTCGCCAACACCCGATTCCCTGCATGGCCCTTAGCCGAATGGCTTTTAGATGTAGGCCCTTTGTTCGCATACAACACCGTTCCCGTCACCCGTAGTCGTCGCCGTTGTCGTCAACCGATTTCCTCCGGCGGACGACTACGGCGACGACTACGGAAAACGACTCCCTCTTCCCGCCATCCCCTACAACCCCACATACTGCGCCGCTTCCGTCATGGACTCGCCGTCCATGTCGCCGGATTTCTTCCACTCGTCCGGATTCCACAGCTCGAAGCGGTCGAACGCGCCCACCATCGCCACCTGATCCGACAGCTTCGCGAACGCAAGCAACTCGTCCTTTACCCGTATGCGACCCTGTGAATCCCACGCCACCAAATCCGAGCGCGACGCCAACACCCGCGCAAACCGCCGCGCCTTGTCGTCGCCCATGGAATAGTCGCGAATTTTTTTCAGGCGTGCCGAAATTTCCCCCGCCGGCAAAACGCACAAACACTTGTGCCGCACGTCCGGAAGCACGTACAGACTCTTCGGATTCCCCACCTGCGCACGCCATTGCGAAGGAATGGTGAGCCGTTTTTTCGGATCGAGAGAATGGGTAAAGGCGCTGACAAATACGCCTTGCCCTCGAACCTCGTCTTCCAGTATGGCGCTCACAGGATCCACTACACCCCCTTTTATGACACCATTTGACACTTTGCCCCACATCGTGTCAATGAAAAAAAACTTGTTTTTTTGA
>SLKS01000126.1 GCA_007134465.1 Kiritimatiellia bacterium
CGTCCGACGAAGCCGTTCGACGAAGCGTAAACGACAAGGTGTGCGACAAAGACCGGCGACGAAGTGTTTGGCCAACGCTCGCTCGACACTTAGTCCCTACACATCGTCCCACACGTCGTCGCATACGCTTCGTCGCCACACATCGTCGAGTCGTTCATCCCGTGCGCCCAGGCTTTCTCCGCTTTCGCGACACCCGCGTGAACGTCGGGATGACGGACTGTTTTAGTGTGGCGCCCTGGATTTTGTCATTCCGAGCTTGCGAGAAATCTCGGCCGAAGGCCGTGCGGGCGAAGCCCGCCTTAAATCTTCTTCCTTGACGGCGACAAGAAATTAAGGCGTGAATGCGTATGGATTTCGACAAAGCCGACCGGGTCGGCCGGAAAGGGTTCACTATGCCGCTTACAAAGGAAGAAATTCTGCACTATCATCTTGGCGGGAAGGTCGGCTTGCGCGCGACCAAGCCGCTAGCCTCCGTCCGCGACTTGTGCCTGGCCTACACGCCGGGCGTGGCCACGCCCGTCCGCGAAATACGCGAGCGCCCCGAAACCGCGCGCCGCTACACGGCCAAAAGCAACCTGGTGGCCGTAGCCACCGACGGCACCGCCGTGCTCGGGCTCGGCGACATGGGTCCCGAAGCCGCCATTCCCGTCATGGAAGGCAAAGCCGTCCTGTTCAAGGCCTTTGGCGATGTGGACGGCTGGCCGGTTCCGCTCGACCGCTGCCGACGCAACGGCGCTAATTCGGGCCCCACCGATCCGCAGCGCGTGATCGAAGCCGTCGCCGCCATCGCCCCCATGTACGGCGGGATCAACTTGGAAGACATTGCCGCGCCCGCCTGCTTCGAAATCGAAGACCAACTCGATGAGATGCTGGATATCCCCGTCTTCCACGACGACCAGTGGGGCACGGCCGTCATTACGCTGGCCGGCATCCGCAACTACGCGCAGCTCTGCGAACGGGAGCTGTCCGAACTGGACGTGGTCGTCAACGGCGCCGGCGCCGCCGGCATCCGCATCGCCGAAATGCTCAAGGCCGCCGGCATCCGCTCGGTTCTGCTATGCGATTCGCGCGGCGTCGTGCGCACCGCTCGCGACGATCTGACCGCGAAAAAACGCGAGCATGCCGTGGACACGCCGCACGCCACGCTGGCCGAAGCCTTGCGCGGACGCCACGTCTTCATCGGGGTCTCCGTCAAGGATGCGCTGACGCCGGATGCGGTGCGCGACATGGCCGATTATCCGGCCATCTTCGCCATGGCCAATCCCGATCCCGAGATCCTTCCGGAAACCGTGCGCGAGATCATGGGCGATCGCCCCTATGTCATGGCCACGGGCCGATCCGACTATCCCAACCAGATCAACAACGTGCTGGGCTTCCCGTTTCTCTTCCGCGGCGCGCTCGACGTGAACGCCTCTCGCATAGACATGGCCATGAAAATGGCGGCCGCCGACGCGCTCGCCGCCGTCGCGCGCGAACCCGTCGGCGCCGACGTGCGCGCGCTGTTCCCCGACGAAGAGCTGGTCTTCGGCCCAAGCTATCTCATCCCGAAACCGTTCGACCGCCGCCTGTTCGTCGCCGTGCCCCATGCCGTGGCCGAAGCCGCCGTCGCATCGGGCCTGGCCGAGCCTGCCGAGTTGACGGGCTACCGCGAACGGCTCGATCAGCGCAACGCCTCGCGGCAAGATTTGGCGTAGAAGGGATAGCGGGCGGGATCGGCGCCGGACGGAATGTATTTCCAGCGCTTGTACATCCACAGCCAATGGCCCGGCGCCGAGCGAATCAGCGCTTCCAGACGTTCCACCAACGCGCGCGTGAACTCGCTTTCCCGGTCTTTGTCTTGCGGCGGCACAACGGGTTCGGAAGCAAACGCGCGATAGCCGCCGTCGCGTTCGGGCAGACAGTGCACCAGGACGACCGGCGTCCCGGTGCGAATAGCCAGCGCGGCGGCGGCTTTCGACACCGGCGCGGGCAGCCCGAAAAACTCCACGAAAACTCCGCCGTCCGACGGTTTCGTGTTCTGATCAATCAGCAGCGCCACCTGACCGCCGCCGCGCAACACGGCCAGAAGCCGCCGGACCGCGCCAGCGCGCGGCACCACATTCTGTCCGGTTCGCCGACGCATGGCCGCAATGCGGGCGTCCACCCATGGATTCTTCAGCGGCAGAACCACGCTGGTCCAGCCATGGCCGCGCAAGGCCAAGGCCTGGCCGACAATTTCCCAGTTGCCAAGATGCGGTCCTGTCAGCACGGCCGGCCGTGTTTGCAGGCAATGCCGGCAGGAATCGTCGAACCGCACCCAGCGTCGCAAGCGCGCTTCCGTGCGTCTCGAAAACCAGAAGAAATCGCACGCCAGCAAGGCGAACGAGCGAAACGCGGCCAGAACTATCGCCTCCTTCTCGCGCTTGGACAGGCTGTCGCCATAGACGACATCGAGATTGGCCAGCGCAATGCGACGCTGCCCGCGCGCAACGGCGAAACCGATCCAACCGGCCGCACGGGAAAAGGCCACCAGAAAACGACGGGGAAACAGGGGCACGATCCACTGCCCGAGCAGGAACAAAACGGCTTCCAAGCCGTGCCGGATGGTGCGTGTGCGAGCCATGTGCCAGACAGAACGTTCCGGAAAGAATGGTGAGCCGTGACGGATTCGAACCGTCGACCCGCGCCTTAAAAGGGCGCTGCTCTGCCAGCTGAGCTAACGGCCCACACCATGTTTCTTCCGTTTGTGTCGCCCTGCCCTGCGCGGAACAAGGACGGTCTCTGCGTCCGAAAAGCAGACGAAAAGAAAAACGAACGGGCACCCTAGAAAATACGGCAAAGGTCTGTCAAGCGAAGATCATCAGAAATCAATCAGCAATTTGCACTATGGCTTGGCCCCTGCCGCCTTGTGCGGCAGGCGCCTGAGATTGGGATGGAAAGACGCGCCTTTCCACCCCAACCTCAGACTTCCCGACCTCGGCCAGGGATTGGGGCTGTTATTCTCGGAAAATGATTTGGCGCATACTTAGATGGAATCCGAAAAGGGTCGGCTATGCCTGTCATTCCGCGTGTCCCGCCGTAGCTGTTCTTGCTATAAGGCGGAAGCTTGCGAGGAATCTCGCTTCGCTAACCCCTTGGTTAGCGGCGTTCCGCCGAGATCCCTCGCAAGCTCGGGATGACAACCTGAACAGACAGACCCTTCGATATCTGGCTGTGTGAAATTACATCAGACGATCGCAGTACACATACGTTCTGCGGAAAGCAGGGAAGGCAGACGGAAGAATCGTTTTCGTCCTCCAGAAACGGAGTGAACGAGTCATTTTCCGCGAAAAGCATGACGAAGGATGAGCTTGCCGAACACAAGGCCATCGGCCAGAACATTCGCCGATACCGCCAGCCAGAAGAACGGCCCGCCAAAGAAAAAACGCTGCGCAAGAATTGCGCTCCTTGTTTGGACCTCCGGAATGTCGAAAGACATGGCGGACTCATAGTAAACATATAGAGCAACCCATTGAACAAAAAGGATAAAACCGAGTTCGGCGACAGGGATAACGAATGGCAGTTTCCCATATAGGCGATTAAATATCGGCAGCCCGAAACAGGCGAGGACGATAGCCAAGCCCGAAACGCTTGCGCCGATCAAAACGGGGATGAACGCAAAGCCAGAACAGCATTCCCTGAGCACGTGGTCGCCCCCATGCCAGCCAAAATGATCCTCCGCGGGCCACCAGTAGATCGCCGCGGCGCTTGCCCACATAAGCAAAGGCGTTACGAACAGGAGTCCGCGTCTCATGGGGAAGACGAAAAGGCAGGCACACACGAAGGCGAAAAGGAGAAGAAAAGGCAACGCCTTCTCGATCCGGGACAAGTCGAAGAGGCCCGTCGCCCACAGATGAAAGGCGGCAATCGCCGCCAACGACGACAAAGGACCGATCCACACGCCTAAGAATTTGGGCGTTTTCATTTAGAGACTTTTTCGGAAAGACACACGTTTTTGCGTGTATAATTTCCGTGTATTCCGTGGTAGAAAAACAAATTGGGTTGCGGGCGCAGCCCGCGTTAACTCTACCCCATGAACCGCCGGCTGATCAGTTTCAGCAGGCGGGCAGGCAGGCGCACCGGCGGGTAGCGGAAGGCGAAGTCGGGCCGGAATCCGCGCGTCACGACCGGCCGATAGCGGGTGAACGTGTCGAACCCGGCCTTGCCATGATAGACGCCCATGCCGCTTTCCCCCACCCCGCCGAACGGCAGCGCGTGCCCGAAGATCTGCACGATGGTATCGTTGATCGCCATGCCGCCCGATACGGTCTCGCGAAGGATGCGCTCCTGCATCTCGCGCCGGCGCGTGAACAGATAGAGCGCCAGCGGCGTCGGCCGACGGTTCACCTCGTGCAGCACGGCGTTGATGTCGTCAAAGCCCAGCACGGGCAGGACCGGCCCGAAAATTTCCTCTTGCATGACAGGGCTGTCCCAGGCCGGATCGAGCAGCACGGTCGGCTCCAGGCGGCAGGTTTCCGGATCGGCCAAACCGCCGAAGGCGACTTTCTGCCCGTCCGTCAACGCGCGCAGCCGCTCGGCATGAGCCGCATTGACAAGCTGTCCGTAGTGCGGGCAGCGCAAGGGCTCGGCCCCGTAGAACGAGCGAACGGCTTTGCGCAGTTCGGCCACCAGTTCGTCGCGCGCCGACCGTTCGACCAGGACATAATCGGGCGCCACGCAGGTCTGGCCGGCATTCATGAACTTGCCCCAGGCGATGCGGCGCGCGGCCACGCGCAGGTCGGCGTCCGCCAGCACGATGCACGGCGACTTGCCGCCCAGCTCCAGCGTGGTCGGCGTCGGGAATTGCGCGGCGGCGGCCATGACCCGCCGGCCCACAGCCGTGCTGCCAGTGAAGAAGATATGATCGAAACGCAGCGACAGCAGCGCCTCGGCCGTCTCGCGCTCGCCTTCCCACACCGCCAGGTAGTCCGAAGAGAACGTGTCGCGCAGGAGCGCGGCCATCGCGTGCGAGACGGACGGCGTCAGCTCGGACGGCTTGAGCCATACCGCGTTGCCGGCCGCCATGGCCGCAACGCAGGGCGAAAGCAGAAGCTGAAACGGATAGTTCCACGGCGCCAGGATCAGAACCACGCCCGCCGGCTCCGGAACCAGCAGGCTGCGCGCGGGCCAGATCGCCGGCGGCGACGGACAGCGGCGCGGACGCGACCAGCGTTTCACATGACGGATCGCATGGCGAATATCGTTCAGCACCCAGCCGATCTCGGACAAATAGGCTTCCGCCATCGGCTTGCCCAAGTCCTTGCGCAAGGCCTCGATCAGCGTTTCTTCCCGCGCTTCGATCGCACGCCCCAGCTTCGCAAGCTGTTCGATGCGCCAGGCTGGCGAACGGGTCATGCCGCTTGCGAAAAAGGCGCGCGAACGCGCATGGCTTTCTCTCATCTCTTCAATACGGTTCATGGCATGATCCTCGCACAAGCCGCCGCCGCTGTCAACACAGGCTACAGCTCAAAACACAGACAGCTCTTGCTTTAGGCCATGGAGGGACGACCTCCGTGTCGTCCGACAAACACCCATGCTTTCCGCAACAGAACCCAATCAACGAACCAATGGAAGCGCAAAACGCACGCATTCCCGTTTAAGCTTGAACAAGGTCCGTTTGTCGCTCACTATTTGCGCGAGATGAAGAAGGGTGAAGCTTGGGGCGGGCTACGCCGCATCTCGCAACGAATCATTCGAATCGCCCTGAAGGAGCAAGCGTAGTGAACATTGGCATTGTCGGCTGCGGCAATATCGCGCCAATCTATTTGGGAAACCTGCGCGATCGGTTCGCGCCCGTTGTCGCCGTCAAGGCTTGCGCCGATCTCGATCCCGAGCGCGCCCGCCTGCGCGCATCGGAATTTCCGGGCGTCGAGGCGGCCCCGCTCGCCGACCTGCTGGCCGATCCGGACATCGGCCTGATCCTGAACCTGACAACCCCGCAAGGCCACTGCGAAGTCGCCCGTCAGGCGCTGGAAGCCGGCAAGCATGTGTACAACGAAAAACCGCTGGCCCTCTCCCCCGACGAAGGGAAGGAACTGGTCCGGCTTGCGCAAGCGCGCGGGCTCCGCATCGGCGCCGCGCCCGACACCTTTCTCGGCGCCGGCCTGCAAGCCTGTCTTCGGCTGCTGGACGAAGGCGCCATCGGCGAGCCGGTCGCCGCCCAGGCGTTCATGCTCTGCCGCGGCCACGAACATTGGCATCCGAACCCCGACTTCTACTACAAGACAGGCGGCGGCCCCCTGTTCGACATGGGTCCCTACTATCTGACCGCTCTCGTCGCCTTGCTGGGACCGGTCCGCCGCGTCACCGCGTCCGCCCGCGCCAGTTTCCCGGAACGGATCATCGCCAGCGAGCCCCGGCGCGGCGAGCGGATTCGCGTCGAAACGCCCACGCATATTGTCGGCGTTCTGGAATTCGCAGCCGGTCAGATCGCCTCTTTGACGACCAGTTTCGACACGCAGGCGAGTCAGGCGCCCCGCATCGAGCTGTTCGGCTCGAAAGCCACGCTGAGTCTGCCGGACCCCAACACGTTCGGCGGCCCGGTCCGCCTTCGCGCGGCCGACGACGAAGAATGGCGCGAAACGCCCGTAACGGGACCATACGCCGAGAACGCGCGCGGACTGGGCGTGGCCGACATGGCCGCCGCCATCGCAGAAGGACGTCCGCATCGCGCCAGCGGCGAACTGGCCCTGCACGTGCTTGATATCATGCGCGCCCTGCTCGAAGCCGCCGAACAAGGCCGTCATATCGAAATCGGCACAACCTGCGCCCGTCCGCCCGCCATGGAATAGCAAATCGGGCTCTGGTCAACCGGATTCCCGCTTGACAAAAACGCAGAATATCTCGACTATGGCGCGCTACAGTAGTTTACGGAGAGACTCATGAGGAACTGTTCGCAACGCCGCCAAGCCTTTGCCGCGTTGTCGGCCCTGCTCGCGCTGACGCTGGCCATCCCCGCCGCGTTCGCGGGCGACCGCTGCCAAATACTCGACAATCTGTACGATCCGATCTACCGCGTGCAGGCAGGGCTACTGCCCCGCAGCCGCACCGATGCCGGCGGCTCGACGACCGTTTTGGAGCTGGACGCCGACTGGGAAATGGGTTTTTTCCGCCTGCCCTGGGGCGAAGCGGACCTGTATACCCGCATGCGCAACAGTTTCTTCATAGGCTCTGGCGGCATGAACCTGCCCAGCCAGGCAACGGCGCTGGCGCTGGACGTTGGCTGGACCATGCGTTTCGGAGACGGCAAAGCGTTGCAACTGCGGGCGCGGCCCGGCTTGTACGCCGATGGCAGCACACTGGACAGCCGCGGCTGGCACACGCCGTTTTCCTGTTCCGTCATTCAATCGTTCTATCGCAATCTTTCCGGCATTGTCGGACTGGATGTCCGGCCCGGCTTCGACCGAACCCTCATGCCGATCGTCGGCCTCAAATGGGAGCCGTTTCACTGGCTTGGCATCGAACCGCGCCTGCCGCAAAGCCGCATCGTCTGGTTCGTCACCCCGGAATGGTCCGCCTACGGCAGTTTCGCATGGCGAAACGATTCCTACGCGCTCCATGACGAACGCCGCATGATGACGATCCAGGATTTCCGGATTGTCGGCGGCGTGTCGCACCGAGTGTCGCACCAAATGGAGCTTTCGGTGGACGTGGGCCGCGTTTTCTCCCGCGAAGTGAAATACCGGCGGCCGGACAGCGAACGCCACGAGGTGTCGCAAACGCTGTTCGCGCGCATTGGCGTGGGCGGGCCGTTTTGAACGGGGGCTTATCATGACAGACGAAAGCAACGAAACAGAAGCGGCCGAGCCGCCACGCACCATCCTGTTCAAGGCGCCTCGCGGAACCGCGCGCCAGACCACGCCCATTCGGCTTCCCTCCGCCGACAGGGCGCCGGACAATATCGTGCCGTCCAAGAGCCCGACGGTCAAGAAACTGCGCCATATCATGGAGGATTCCGAATACAAGGCTTTCTTCCAAAGCCTCTACGACGGCATCCTGATTACGGATCTCAAAGGCCGCATGATCGACGTCAACCGCAAGGCCGGCAAGCTGTGCCTTTGTTCCCGCGAAGACTTGTGCGGCAAAACGATTTCGGAGGTGGTGCTCGGCATTACCCCCGACGTGCTCGATGCCGTGCGCGAAGCGCTGAAAACCGGCCGGCATGTGCTGGTGGATTCCGAATGCCTGCGCAGCGACGGCTCGATCTTTTCCTGCGAAGTGGCGGTCACGCCGCTGCGCCTGTCGGGCGCCGACCAGCTCTGCTTCTCTGTGCGGGACATTACGGACCGCGAGGAGGCCGAGCAGCGGCTGCTGGCGCAGGAAAAGGAACTGCGTATCGGCGAGGAGCACCTGCGCGAATCTCTGCAACTGCTGCAGGAACGCGAACGGGAACTGGCCCGCGAACGGGATGTGCTGCAATCGCTGATGGACACAATTCCCGACCGCATTTTTTTCAAGGACGAACACGGCCGGTTCCTGCGCATCAACGCGGCCATGGCCCGATTCCACGGGCTGTCGGATCCGGCGGAAGCGGTCGGGAAGAGCGATTTCGACTATTTCGACGAAGCGGAAGCGAGCCTTTTCACGGAAGACGATCGCCGGGTCATGGAGCAAGGCGCGCCGATCCTCGACAAAATGCAGGAAATCCATCGGCCCAGCGGCTCGACCGAATACAGCACCGTAAGCAAGGTGCCCGTGCGCGACAGCGAAGGGCGCATTGTCGGGCTGGTCGGCATCAGCCGCGACGTCACCGCCCGCGTTCAGGCGGAACAGGCGCTCAAGGCGGCCCAGAAGCAACTGGCGCGGGTGGGCCGTCTCGAAGCCACCGCCCTGTTCGCCGGCCAGATCGCCCACGATTTCAACAACCTGCTCGTTCCGCTGCTGATCTATCCGGAAATGATCCGCAAACACCTGGACAAGGATTCCCAGGCCTACAAGGATCTGGAAGTGATCGAGAGCACGGCCCAGCAAATCGCCGACATCAACCAGGACCTCATGGCGCTGTCGCGCCGCGGCAAAGTGCGCGAACAGATCGTGGACCTGCACACGGCCGTTTCGGATGTCGTCCAATCCGTATCGCGCGGCATGGCCGACAAGAGCCTGAAACTGGACTGGGCTCCGTCGGCGTCCGTTCCCAACGTCAAGTTCGATCCGCCCCAGCTCGCGCGCGTCCTGCTCAATCTGCTGCAGAACGCCTTGGACGCCGTCGGCGAACAGGGCCGCGTGGAGCTGAAAACAGAAAACGTCTGTCTGGAAGAACCGTTCGGACAATATGTCCGCATCAGTCCCGGAGAGTATCTGAAGCTGACGGTCGCCGACAACGGAAGCGGCATCCCGGACGCCATCAAGGACAAGATTTTCGATCCGTTCTTCACCACCAAGTCCACCGGCAAGAAACGGGGCGGTTCCGGTTTGGGACTCAGCGTGGTGTACGGCATCATGAGCGACCACAACAGCTATGTGGACGTGGAGAGCGAGGAAGGGAAAGGCACGGTGTTCAGCCTCTACTTCCCGGTCTGCGGCGCGCCGCCGAAACGGGAAGACATCGGCCATCTGCCCGGCGGTTCGGAAGCCATACTCGTCGTGGAAGACGAGCGTCTGCACCGCGATGTCGTCTGCCGGCTGCTGCGGGATTTGGGCTATGCAGTCCGAACCGCCGCCGACGGCGAAGAGGCCCTGACGGCCTACGAGTCCAACGGCGCCTTTCCCGATCTGGTCCTGCTGGACGTAGTTCTCGGCACGGACATGGACGGCGTGGAAACGTTTCGCCGCATGCGGGAACGGAATCCCGGCCAGAAAGCCATCACGGTGTCCGGCATGGGCAAGACAGACCGTGTCGAGGAGGGATTGAAACTCGGCGTGGCCCGCCATCTGACCAAACCGTTGCGCATGGAGCCGCTCGCGCTGGCCGTGCGCGAGGAGCTGGACCGAGCCGCCGCCCCCGCGACGTCGGCGAACGACAACGGAGCGCAGCTATGAAAGCCATCATGGTGATGTACGACTCGCTGAACCGGCACATGCTGGCGCCCTACGGCTGCGATTGGACGCACACGCCCAACTTCCGGCGGCTGGCCGAACGCGCCGTCACGTTCGACACCTGCTATGTCGGCTCGATGCCCTGCATGCCCGCACGCCGCGAACTGCATACGGGACGCTACAACTTCCTTCACCGTTCCTGGGGCCCCGTCGAGCCGTTCGACGATTCCATGCCCGAACTCCTCAAGAACGCCGGCGTCTATTCGCATCTGATTACCGACCACTATCACTACTGGGAAGAAGGCGGCGCCACCTATCATACCCGCTACAACTCGTGCGAGTTCGTCCGCGGCCAGGAAGGGGACTATTGGAAAGCGCATCTGCCCGACGACATTGACCTGCATCCCGACAGTTGGAACTGGCGAGTCCGGAATGCGCCCCCCAAAGATCCGCGCCATGGCACGCTGCGCCACGATTACGTCAACCGCCATTACATGGAAAAGAAGGGACACGGATTCTGCCAGGCCCGCACCTTCGACCTGGCCAAGGAATTCATCGAAACGAACCGGAGCGAAGACAAC
This sequence comes from Kiritimatiellia bacterium, assembly GCA_007134465.1. Classification (GTDB taxonomy): domain Bacteria; phylum Verrucomicrobiota; class Kiritimatiellia; order UBA8416; family SLMC01; genus SLMC01. The sequence continues at coordinate 10,575 of SLKS01000126.1, forward strand.
TGGTTCCTGCAAGTCGAAACGTTCGATCCGCACGAGCCGTATCATGTGGACGAAGCCTTCCTGAAGATGTACGGCATGGACGGAAGCGAGCCGGATTTCGACTGGCCGCCCTACGGCCCTGTCGGCGAACGCCGCGAGCTGGTCGAGCCGTTGCGCAAACGGAATGCGGCTCTCGTCAGCATGTGCGACCACCACCTAGGCCGCGTGCTCGACCTGATGGACCGCCACGACATGTGGAAAGACACGATGCTGATCGTGAACACCGATCACGGCTACCTGCTGGGCGAACACGATTTATGGGCCAAATGCTGCATGCCGTTCTACGAGGAGATCGCGCACACCCCGCTGTTCGTATGGGATCCGCGTCTGGGCGTGGCCGGCGAACGGCGGCGTTCGCTTGTGCAAACGATCGATCTGCCGGCAACCCTGCTCGACTTTTTCGGACAGCCGCTGCCGCCGGACATGCAAGGCCGGCCGCTGCGCCAGACCATGCTCGACGACACCCCCGTCCGCGAAGCCGGCCTGTTCGGCATTCACGGCGGCCATGTGAACGTAACGGACGGTCGCCATGTCTATATGCGCGCCTTCACCGGCGACCGGAACGAGCCGCTCTATCAATACACGCTCATGCCCACGCATATGAAGCGCACATTCGCCGTCGAAGAATTCGCCAACGTCGATCTGGCCGCCCCGTTTTCCTTCACCAAAGGCTGCCGCGTCATGCGAACCCAGTCCACGTATCTGAGAGGCGACATGCCGCAACGAAAATGGGGCACGCTGCTGTTCGACCTGAACGCGGACCCGCGTCAGGAACAGCCGCTGCGGGATCCCGTAGTCGAACAGCGCATGATCGGCCTGCTGCTTCAGGCCATGAAAGACAACGACGCCCCGCCCGAACAGTACGAACGCCTGGGACTGGCCAATTAGCGCCTTATCCTGCCGCCTCTGCCACAAATAACAAGAAATTGGAGGCGGCATTGTTTGTGAGTGCGTGACAGTGTGTGGGGAAACTCACATACTCCCAAACCCACATACCCACACACTTGGGTTGCGGGCGAAGCCCGCCTTAGGAAGGCAATCCAAGGCAATGCCTTTGGTGTTCTCGGAGCATGGCGCCATCCTCATGCTTCCGGCTCGGCCAGACTTGAATCTTCCGGCGCGGCCGGCAGGCGAATCAGGAATTCCGTGCCGCAGCCCTCTTCCGACGTCACGGACAATGTTCCGCCGTGTTCCTCGATGATCTTGCGACTGACAGCCAAACCCAGTCCGGTGCCGCGCGAACCCTTGGTGGAAAAGAAGGAGTTGAAAATCCGCTCGAGCTTGTCGGGCGGAATGCCCGGACCAGTATCGCTTACGGTCAGCACGACGACGCCCAATTTCTTCTCGGGCCGCACTTCGAGTCGGATGCGCTTCGGCCGGCCGTCGTTGCCCGCGTCCATCGCGTCCAGGGCGTTCAGGAACAAGTTCAGCAGTACCCGATGCAGGGATTGCTCGTCGGCATAGACCACGGCATCCGGGTCGCGGCGATAGTCGAAAGCGACCCCCTGTTCCTCGAGCCGAGCGCGGTAGGGGTTCGCGAGGTCGTCCGCGAGACGGTCCATGTCCACGACCGTCGGCTGGGGCCGGCGTTCCTTGGCGTAGCTGAGCATGTTCAGCATCAGCTCCGAAATCCTGCGTTGTATGTCGCGCATGGTCTTCAGCGTGGACGCCACAGCCTCCGGCTTGTTGCGTTCGACCGCCATTTCGAACACGGCAACCGACATCTCCAAGCCGGCCAGCACATTCTTGACGCAATGCGCCAGTCCGGCCACCACCTCGCCGATCACCGCCAAGCGCGTTTTTTCGCGCACTTCGTTCTCGTAGCGTTCCTTTTCCAGAAAAAGGGCCAGCAAGTTGCCCGCCGTGGCCGCCAGGCGCAAATCGAGCGAATCGAAAACCGAGCGACGGCGCCGTCGGTCTATGTAGAGGACGCCATCGAACGAACCGCCAATCGTCAGCGGCGTACATACCGCCGACGAGACGCCGTGCGAAACAATGCTCAGCGATGGATCGAAACGCGCATCTTCCAGGGGATCGGTGGTAAGAAAGGCATGGCCTTCCCGCAACGCCCCGTTGACAATGGAACGGCTGACCTGCACGGAAGCGCGTCCCGAGGTCTGGTTGGAGACGGCGCGCGCGCGCCATGCGTTTTCGTCGGCAGGCTCGCGCATCAGCAGACAAACCGTGTCGGCATCGAGAACGCTATGCAATGTATCCAGCGCTTGCTGAAGGATGACGGCGGGTTCTCCTCTGCCGGCGATGATTTTGGCCACTTCGCAGATTTCGCGCAGCATGCGGTTTTCATGTTCGATGTCGGCGTCGCCGGCGCGGTCGGCGCCGAGCAGAATATCCGCCTCCCGATGGTGAAGCGTCAGGGCGACCCGCGACTGGGTTTCCTGAAAGGCGACGCCGTCGGCAATCGGCGGCGCTTGCGGAACGGCGTCCGAAACGCGCAATTCGTACGAGCCGACGGCCAGAATGTCGCCGTCGCGCAGAGGGGCCTGGCTAACCGCCACGCCATTGAGTCGGATTCCGTTCCTGCTTTTCAGATCGCGAACGGCAAAGCCGTCGTCGTGCCGGAGTATTTCCGCGTGACGCCGTGAAATGTTCGGGTCGCGCAGAGATATTTCGCATTTGCCTGAACGTCCGATCACGCACGCCGATTCCGCGTCAACGGAAAACACGCGCGGGCCGTCGCTTTGTCCCTTGATCAATTCGAGTTTCATATTTGTTCCACGGTTAGGCGTCCGCCGCGAATTTGCGGCAGAGTGCGTCCAGTTTGGCCAGATAGTAGGCCACGTTTTCATCGCGAGCTTCGGGGTTCCAGTCCGCCACGAGCCGGGCCGTCTCGTGCACGGCCACGCTTTTGCGGGAGCCGGTCACATAATAGGCGACCGTATCGCCCGCGCGATAGACACGATCCGATTTCAGGGCCAGCTCGTAGGCGGCGCTGCGGTTGCGGCGACCGGTTCCCTGTTTGCGCGCATAGGCTTCCGGCGAATCGGCCAGCGTTTCCGTGCGAGCCAGCATGCGGATCGGCCAGCGCCGTTCTCGAATCGCCGTTTCGTATTCGCTTCTCAGAGCGGGAATCCGTTCGGAACGGTCTTCGAGCTTGAGACGAATGAGCGCCTCCATGAACTGGCGCTGGAACGGCTCGAGTCCGCGCGATTTGAGCGCGGCGCCCTTGATGGTCACGGTTCCGTCGTCGCGCAGCAAGGCGTAGTTCTTGATCTTGTAGCTGTACATGGCCGGATAGGCTTCGTCGAACTCGATTTCGACGCCTGCCGGCAAATCGGCGCGAAATTCTGCCTGGAACGACGGCATTTCCTTCTCCATCACATCGGGCGGGGGCACGAAATAGATGCCGTCGGTATCGGTTTCCACCGGTCGTGCGCCGCGCCGGCGCAGCCATGCGACCATGCGTTCGAGCAGGGCGCGGCCCTGGGCCGCAGTCTCTTCCGCGGCGTCGTAGTCGCCGAACCGCGCCTGCGCGAAGCCCAGATAGCCGTAGAACGAGTTGATGAGTATCTTGAGAGCCGATTGCATGGCGTCGAAATGGCGGCGCTCCGCATCGTCCCGGCTTTCGCCCATGCGTCGGCGCGCATCCATGCGCATCTCCTTGAGGCGGGCGAGCAAGGCGAGAAAAACACCCTTTTCGTCCGTGCGCGGCGCGATGCCGCGCGCCAGCATGAGCGATGGATAGAGCGAGCGAACGTCGCAATGGCAGACGCGCTTCACGACACCGGTCTCGAACACCTCGGAAGCGCCGCCGGCAAACGGGCGCGGCTTGTCGGGCTTGGGCAGCGCCTGCCCTTCCTGAAGGCAGGCGCGCACCATGAGCGCGTCAATCTTGGAGCCGCCGCCCCGCACGCAGACGTTCCGATAGGAGAACGGCAGCATCTGCGCCTGAACGAACAGGCTGCGGGAAAGCAGGTTGGCCAGCGCGCGCGTTTCGGCCACGTCGTCGCGCGCGTACTTGACAAGCCGTTCGGGCCGCTCGCGAAAGGTTTTCGTCACGTCCGCGCCGTCCAGATACTCCCGTCCGTCGGCAGCCAACCCGAAATGGCGCGCGGCCTCCTTCAGGCCGCGGCTCGGCAGGTCGCGGTGGATGGCGTCGTAGGCGTAGAGCAAAAACAGCGTATCCACCACATGCCGTCCGTGCAGATCGAACCGGGTATAGGCGATCGCGCGTTCTCCCGCGGAATAGCGGCTGGAACGGACGGACGGGGCCGATCCGTCCCGGCCCAGCCCCAGCCGAACGCCCAGCCGCCGCGCGCGCGCGGCGATGTAGGGCAAATCGAAGTTGAAAATGTTATGCCCTTCGATCGCGTCGGGATCGCGTTCGCGAACCGTTTCCACGAAACGGCGCAACAACGCGGCTTCCGCCTCGTCGCTTTCGCCTTCGGCCAGCAACACGTCGTCGTCGCCGCACCCGCCAATGGCAATGGCCACGATGCGATCGCCTTCGCGCTCGGCATGGCAGAAATCGTACCCGTCCGTTGTCGCGCACTCGATATCCACCTGCACGCGCCGCATGTCCTCGAAACGCATGCCCCGAAAGCAGGTGCGGCCCGTTCGCAGCAAATGCTGATGGACGGGATCGTTCGCGAACAGATACGGCGCGGACGGCGCACCCGCCGAAAGGCCCGTCGCGCGCGAAAGCCATTCGGCGGCTTTGCGCGCGGCGGCCCAGGACGAAAACACGGCCAGCGTGTCCAGTGGGTTGCCGCCGAGCAAAGATCGGCGCTCGCAGGGAACCGGGCATCCCTCCCACACGGAACGCTCGGCAACAATGAACGGCTCGAAAGCCGTTCGCTCGCAAACCGTCCGCTCCCCTTCGCGCCGATACAGCAGTATGGCGTCCTCCGCGCCTTTGCGGCCCGGCTCGAATTCAACCGCCACGATGCCGGCCTCCGCATTGCCGCCATGCAGCCATGCGTCTTTTCCCGAAGATTCTTTCGTCATGGCATGAAACGTTTCTTTGCTCTTCGCCCGTTGTTCGCGACAAAAGACTTCACTGAGGGTTAACAGGGACACGCATATACTTTCATTTTTTTGCGCAGATCGCCAGCGCAATCGCCTTCATGTTTCGCAGAGCAGGCGCTTCTCCCGGGAAGGGAGCAAGATCATGCTCATGGCGCAAATCGGGACCGGAAGGGCCGGAGGGGCCGGACTCGACCACATCGCGAGCCGGGCCATCGAGGAGAGTTTCATCTTCGGGTCGGCCGAAAAGGAATCGGCCACGCATGTCGTACCGCAGGACTCGGCGAAGCAAAAAGCGCGAAACAGGGGGGGGCGCGCCATAGCGTCAGTTCGACGATTATTCCGTGAATAATTGACGGCGCTGCGCCGTCCAATGGTCAGGAGCATGTGGAACAACAAGGCGGGAAGGAGACGGAACCATGAATAGGAAATGGCTGCGAACACTGACGGCGACACTCGCGACCGGGACATGGATCGGAACGGCGGAGGCCTGGCACGGCGTGCCGGGCGGATCGGACGCCTATCAAAGCTATGACGCCTGGCGGCCTGCCGACGCGCCGCCGTTCTACGAGGAACTGCAGCCCCACGGACAATGGCTGCATACGGCCGAGTACGGACCGGTCTGGCATCCGCAGGAGGCGGCCATGAATCGCAACTGGCGTCCTTACGCTCACGGCGGACACTGGAGTTGGAGCGCGCGCGGCTGGCATTGGCATTCGAGCTATCCGTGGGGGCATATCGCGTTTCATTACGGGCGTTGGACGCGCTTGCCGGCGGGTCTATGGGTCTGGGCGCCCGGCACGGTCTGGGCGCCGGCCTGGGTCCATTGGCGCTATTCCGACGGGCATGTCGGCTGGGCGCCGTTGCCGCCGGAAGCCGAATACGACGTGCGGATCGGTTTCTCGTACCGGAACCGCCGGGTCGGCTCCAATTTCGATTTCGGCCTGACACTGAGCCGTTATGTGTTCGTGCCGCGCGAACGTCTGCTGGAGACGCCTGTGTATTCCGTGCTGCTGCCGGAAATCGAGACGCGTCGCCTGTTCCATCGCACGCGCATCGCGTTTCGCAATCCGTCTCCGTGCAGCACGACGATTGTCTGCTATGGGCTGCCGTACGAGTGGGTGCATTCGAGACGCTCGTCCGCCACCGTGACGGTTCGTTCGGTTGTCATGCCGCCGCCGGTTCGCGTGCATGTGCCACCGCCACCGCCGATCCCCATTCTCCTGCCGCCCCCGATCCGCGTGCATATAGCGCCGTCCGCTCCTCCGGCCGGGAGCCGCCATCGCCGCGACCAGCCGCGCAGGGTAGAACCCCCGCCCCCTCGGCCTGCCCCTCGGCGCGCGCCGAGCCGTACACCGAGCCGCGCATCGAGCGCATCGCGCGCGACGATCACGGTGCGTCCGCAGGAAAACCGCCCGTCGGCGCCGGCAGCCGCTCCGGCCGCTCCGGTTGTTCCGACGCGCCCGTCGGCGCCGGCGCGTCCGTCGGCGCCGGCATCGTCGGGAAGCCGAGCGGATCGGCTGCGCAGCATTTTGCCAAGATAGACCCTGATTCTCTTTTACAAGGAGGTTCTGTCATGAAACTGAACCATGCATGCGAAAAAATGTCGGCGACTGTTTCGCGCAAGCATCGGCGCATGCCGAGCGGGATGCGCGCCGGGTACGCGGCGCGGTTGGCGATCGGCCTGATCGGGCTGGCCGGCATGGCAGCAGGGCAGCCGGTCGAAAACCGGCTGGCGCTGCGTCTTCGCCATCTGGCGCCGGCCGCCAGCGAGGATTGGCAGACGGGCACGGGCATCGAGGCGCAAGCGCGGTTCTGGTCGGCGGACAATGTCGGGCTCGGGTTGTCGTTCGGATACGAGTCCTGGCCGGCTCGCAGCGAATTCATCGAGGAAACGACCGCCAGCGGTTCCATGGCGTTGGCTGTGGCAGGAGAGGCCGTGCTGACGCCGGTCGGCGTGTCGCTGCTTCATCGGGTCGTGCTCGGCGATCGCGCCAGCCTGATTCTGGAAGCGGGGCTGCGCTATGCGCCGGTCCAATCCCGCATCTATGCCGAGGCTTGGTCGGAAGAGGCCGAGGGAATGCAATACTGGCGGGACCGGGTAGAGATTGACAGCGTGACGCTGGGCGTTCTGGGCGCGGAACTGGCCATGGCGCTGAGCGACGAGTTCTCGTTCCATGCCGGGTTCGGCTGGCAGCGGCATCTTGCCGCGCCGCGCGAGCGCTGGTTCGGCGCGGATGCGGGAACGACCTCGTTCGAAGCCGTCACGCTGTTCGGCGGCTTTTCCTGGCGGTTCTGACGCCAAGACCTTTCAATCCCCTTGACAAAGGCGGACCGGCACGGCATGGTAGCTCGCTGTTTGCCCGGTTTAGGGTTTCAACCGGGCTATGTCCGTACATGGCGCTGTCACGAGCACTATGAAAAGAAGGGGGAAGTATGGCCGTTGAACGACGATTGTTTGCGACGATGGTTTCCATGGCGTTTTTTTGCGTGGCGTTGCCGGTTCGTTCCGCTCCGGTTGCGAACGAGGCTGTGCCGACAGCCAATGGAGCCGAAAACGAGGGAATTTTACTGGACGACGCCTTTGCGGACAACGATCTGATCGGCGAACGGAAGGACGACGGCCTGGAGTTCGACCATACGCTGGGGGAAGGCCTGAAAATAGATCCGTTCGGGGCGACGCCGCACGATGTGGTGGCCGAGATGATCGAATTCGCGCAGATCGGCAAAGACGATATCGTGTACGATCTTGGATCGGGCGACGGACGCATCCCGATCGCCGCCGCCCGGGACAGGGGCGCTCGCGGCGTCGGCATCGAGCTGCTGCCCGATCTGGTCCAAAAGAGCAGGAAAAGCGCCGAGGAGGCCGGCGTGGCCGAGCGCGTCCGTTTTCTCAAGCAGGATTTCTTCAAAACGGATTTCAGCGAAGCGACGGCCATTCTGCTGTATCTCTATCCGCGCACAACCATCCGCCTGCGGCCGATATTCCTGCGACAAATGAAACCGGGCACGCGAATTGTCGCCTACATCTACGGGATTGAAGGCTGGCCGCGCGACGAGGAACGGCCGGTGAAGCGCGGCTATGGCGAAATGCTCTACAAATGGATCGTGCCCGCCAACGTGTCGGGAACATGGAAGGGCGCGCTGACGCTCGGCCCCAAAGACGAGCGTCCTTTCGAGCTGCGCCTGGAACAGACGTTCCAGCAGGTCAAGGGCGTCATCCGCATGGAAGACAAGGATATTCCTCTACGCGACGTCGCGCTGAAGGCCGACGCCTTTTCGTTCTCGTTCACTCCGCCCGGCGCCGCGCCGCTTGCGCTGACCGGCAAGGCGACCGACGACACCTTGCGCGGCGCCATCCGAACCGCCGACGAAGAGGCGGCCGAGCGCGGGACATGGCAGGCGGAACGGAAGCCGGATACGAAAACGGAGATCGATCCGGGCATTCCCGAAACGCTGATAAAGAAACCGGCGCCCGCCGACGATTGAACGGGACAGAGCGGAATAGGTGGCCGGGTGGACAGGATGCTGCGTGTCGCTAACTGGGGCCGGCTTCCTTACGACGCCGCGCTGGCGGAGCAGAGACGGCTTGTCGAAGACCGCCGGGCCGGACGCATCCCCGACACGCTGATCTGGGTCGAGCACGATCCTGTGTATACGCTCGGCCGCCGCGCGCCGGACGAGCACGTGCTGTTCGGCCCCGAACAGCGAGAGCGGCTGGGCATTGCGCTGGCACGAACCGATCGCGGCGGCGAAGCGACCTATCACGGGCCGGGCCAACTGGTCGGCTATCCCATTCTCGCGCTGGGCAAGGCGGCCCGGCAGGCCGTGGCCTATGTGACGCGTCTCGAAGAAACGCTGCTGCGCGTCCTCTCCGATTTCGGCTTGACCGGAACGCGGGACCGTGCGAACCGTGGGGTGTGGATCGGCGCGGACAAGATCGCGGCCATTGGCGTACGCATTGCCGGCGGCGTGACCATGCACGGCTTCGCCCTGAACGTGCGGACCGATCTGCACCACTACGAAGGGATCGTGCCGTGCGGAATGCGGGACAGGGGCGTCACATCGCTGCATCGTTTCGTGCCGGCCGTCACGCTGGCCGAGGCTCGGCAGGCGACGTTGCGCCGGTTCGTCGAGGTGTTCGGCTTTCGCCTTGAAGATCCCGCGCTGGCGGAGGGGACGGCGTGAGGAAACCGGACTGGCTCAAGGTACGGCTCGGACAAGGTCCGCAATACGCGCGAACGGCGCGGCTGTTGCGGGATGGTCGCCTGCATACCGTATGCCAGGAAGCGCAATGCCCGAACCAGGGAACCTGCTGGGAGCACGGCCGCGCCACCGTCATGATTCTGGGCGACGCCTGCACGCGCCAATGCCGCTTCTGCGCCGTCGGGCATGCGCCGCCCGGCGGCGCCGATCCGGACGAGCCGCGGCGCGTGGCCGAGGCGGTTGCGGACATGGGCTTGCGCGATGTCGTTGTCACGTCGGTCACGCGCGACGATCTGCCGGACGGCGGCGCCGGGCTATGGGCCGAAACCGTGCGCCGGATACGGGCGCGCAACCCGGAAGTGTCTGTCGAGGTTCTCGTTCCCGACTTTGGCGGATGCGAAGCGGCGCTGGAACAGGTGGCGGCGGCTGAACCGGCCGTGTTCGGGCACAACATGGAAACGGTGGCCGGCCTGTATCCGCGCGTGCGCCCGCACGCCGAATACCGGCGTTCGCTTGGCATTCTGACCTGGGCAAGACAACGCGGATTGGTTGTGAAGACGGGGATTATGGCCGGGCTGGGCGAGACGACGGATGACATGGACCGGCTGATCGCCGACATCGCCGATGCCGGCGCCGAGATTCTGTTTATCGGCCAGTACTTGCGGCCGTCGAGAAGGCATTGGCCGGTGGCCCGCTATGCGGAACCGGCCGAGTTCGAACGCTGGCGCGACATCGGACGGGGCCGCGGCTTGGCCGTTGTCGTCTCCGCGCCACTGGTTCGCAGCTCCTATCACAGCGAAGAACAAAGCGAATATCTTGCCCGACACCTCTCCGGACGCAGCGAAAGGAACACGCATGAACCGCATTGATCTGGCCGCATTCGCGCAGTTGGCGCCTTCCTTGCGAAAACCTTGGCACGACGGCTATTACGCCATGTATTCGAGCGTGCTGGGCGGAGTCGTCACCGAGCCCGCGCTCATGACCCTGCCGCTCGACGATCATATGGCGCATCGGGGCGACGCCGTATTCGAGGCCATGAAATTCGTGGACGGCGGCATATACAATCTGCGGCCGCATATCGAACGCCTGCGCCGGTCGGCCGACGCCATCGCCCTGGCGCTGCCGGTTTCCCTCGACGACATGGAACGGATCATTGTCGAGACCGCATGCATCGGAAACCGGCGCGAAGGCTATGTGCGCCTGTTCGTGTCGCGCGGGCCGGGCGGATTCGATGCCAACCCCTATGCCGTGTGCGGTTCGCAACTGTATGTGGCCATCACAGCCATGCCGCCGTCGTTCATGGAACAGCGGCCCGAAGGCGCGCGCGCGGGCGTCAGTTCGATCCCGCCCAAATCGCCCATGTATGCGCGCGTCAAAAGCTGCAACTATTTGCCGAACGCCCTCATGAAAAAGGAAGCGGTCGATCGCGGTCTCGATCTTGTCGTGGCCTTCGACGAACAGGGTTTCATGCGCGAAGGCTCCACGGAAAACGTCGGGCTGGTGAACGAGGACGGCGTCTTGACGTTTCCCGATCCCGACCGCATGCTGCGCGGCACCACCATGCTGCGCGTCATGGAGCTGGCGAAGGATACGACCGGCGCCGACGCGCCAACCGACGCCGTGTTCCGGGAAACGACCCGTGCCGATATCGAGCGCGCCCGCGAAATGCTGATTGTCGGCACCACCTGGGACGTGAGCATGGTGTGCCAGTTCGAAGGCAAGCCGATCGGCGACGGCCGGCCCGGCCCGGTCTATCGCGCGTTGCGCGAGCGTCTGCTCGAGGATATCCGAACGAACACGGCCTTGCGCACGACGTTCGGCACGGAACCATGATGCGTCGGGCGAGAGGCGCTTAGGCCATTTTTCAAAAAGATACACGTTTTTGCGTGTATGTTTTCCAGAGGAATAGCCACAAAAAGCACAAAAAACGCAAAAATAGTTTTTGTGTTTTTTGTGGCCAATGCATTGGGTTGCGGGTGCAGCCCGCGTTGATTAGTTTCTGTTGCGGAAAGCGGTCGGGACAGCTTGTCCCGCCGTAGTGGCTTCACGAAGGC
>SLKS01000407.1 GCA_007134465.1 Kiritimatiellia bacterium
CCCCCCCCCGCCGCCTTTTTTTCTTTTTTTCGCCGACGGCAACCCGATAGGGTGCTGTTCCTGTCAACCAAAGACTGTCAAACGATTCCCGGCAAGGCACGGAGCAGACCATGACGGATGGATTCTATTCGCGCGCGATGGCGCAGTTGCGTTTGCGGCTGCGCGTGGGCATTGTCGCCCTGATCGCCGTCATCGCGGTGGGCACGGCGGGATATGTTTGGATCGAAGGCTGGTCCGTTCTGCTCGGCCTGTACATGACGGTCATCACGATTTCCACCGTCGGATTCAAGGAAGTGGCCGACCTGACGGATTTCGGACGCGTGTTTACCATCGCCTTGATTTTCGGCGGGATCGGTTCCATGGCCATGGTCGGAACCGGATTCGTGGAATGGATGATCGAACAGCATATCGGACATTGGGGGCGCAGAAAGAAAATGAGCAAACTTGTTGGCGAACTCAAGGAACATATCATCGTCTGCGGTTACGGACGCATGGGCCGCTATGTGGTCAACGAACTGCGTCCGCACGGCGCGAAATTCGTCGTGATCGAGCGCGACCAGGAGTTGTGCGACAAACTGGTCGAACAAGGCGTGCTGGCCATTCGCGGCGACGCCAGCGACGAGGCCGTCCTCGGCAGCGCCGGCATCTGCCGGGCCGCCGCGCTGGTCGCCGCGCTGAACACCGACGCCGACAACCTGTACCTGACCTTGACCGCGCACGGGCTGTGCCCGAACCTGAAGATCGTCGTGCGCGCCGAGGAACAGGCCAGCCACTCGAAATTCATGCGGGCCGGCGCCGCCAAGGTCATTTCGCCCTATGCGATCGGAGCGGACCATATCGTGCAACTGCTGCTACGTCCGCGCGTGGTGGATTTCATCGAGCTGGTCACGCAACAGGACGCGCTGGAACTGAACATTGATCAGGTCGAACTGAAAGAGGATTCGCCGCTCTGCCGCAAGACGCTCGCCGAATCGCGCGCGCGCCAGTCGCTGGGCCGCATGATTCTCGCCATCCGCAAACAGCAAGGCGCCACCGTCTTCGATCCGGCGCCGGACACCCTGCTCGAACCCGGCGATGTGCTCGTCACCGTCGGCCGCGGCCGACCGGAAAGCGAAGGCTGAACGAACAAGGAGACCGCATCATGAGCATTGTCAAAGACAAGTTGAAGGCGCAAGGCGCCGAGGCCGTGTTCCGCGACGCGCGCGACGCCGCCGCCACCTATGCGCGCGAACTCCGCGACAAGGGCCGGCTTTCCTTTTCCGACCCGCGGCCCGGCGCCCTGCCCACCGTCCATCTCGTGCGCCGGACCCTGCCCGAAGCCTGGGAAGACGCCGTCATGGCCGTGCTCGGGATCGGACAGGAAATCCACACGCATTACGATCCGCAGGCGGCGGACGGCCAATACCAGTCCTTCCCCAGCATCGAAGCCACCGTTGCCATGCACATCGAGGAACCCTTCGCCGAGCCGCGTTTCCATAAGCATTACCTGGGCGGCTGGCTCGGATTCGGCGACTACAAGGCCGAAATCGAAGGGGTCAAGGACGGCTGGATGATTTCGCCGGCGAACGTGGCCGAAAAAATGAAAGCCAACCGCTTCGACGAGGTCAAAGGCGACGAACGCTGGAACTACACCTACAGCCAGCGCCTGCGCGCCTACCCGTTCTTCGATCTGCGCGGCGACCTCCGAACGGTGAACCAACTGAAATCGGTCGTGCGCAACCTCAAGAAAAACCCAACGAGCCGCTCGGCCCAGTGCATCACATGGGACCCGCGCTGGGACCATAACGACCAGCAGCTCGGCCCGTTCGCATGGGACCAGTACCACTCCCCTTGTCTGCAACGCTTCTGGTTCCGGCTCATGGACAACCCGGACGAACCCGGCTACATCCTGCATGTCAACGGGCATTGGCGTTCGCGCGATCTGCTCAAGGCCGTGCCGTCCAACATCTACGGCGTAACCGAAGGCATTCACGAGCATGTGCGCGCCGAACTGGAACAGGAACTGGGCGTGCCCGTCCAGCGCGGCAGCTATACGGACATCAACGATTCGCTGCATCTGTACGGCCATTATCTCGACCCGCGCAAACAGGGACTCGATGCGGAAGCCTACCTGGAAGACGTCTTCCGCATCGCCGCCGGCGAACCGATCGAAGAACGGCTCGTCCTGCCCGGCACCGACATGCACGAGATGATGATGGAAGACATCGAACGCGAATACCAGTTCCGCAAGAACAACCCCGATTACGGACGCGACACGGGCGCGTGAGCCCTGTGTGCTCGTGCGTTCGTTTGTTCTTGCGTTCGTGCGTTCGCCGAGCCCCGAACCGGATTGTTTTTCAAACAGAAGCCAACAAAGGGAACGTGGAAGAATGCGGGGCGGGCACGCTACGCCGACTTGTCCTGAATCGCGCTAGCGAAGAAGGGCATGTCCGCCGTCATGTCCGCCGTCATGTCCGCCGAAGCCGCGCAGCGCGTAGGCGGAAGCCGCGCAGCGCGCAGGCGGAAGGCTTTGCGAAGGCGGGCACGCCACGCCGTAACCGCGCAGCGCGAAGGCGGGCACCGGGTCACCCAGTCACCGGGTCACCAAGTCATTCGGGTTGAAACATGAGCTACAAAAAGACAACGCTCGAACTGCTGGCTAAAGGCTACCTGATCGGCATGGCCAACATCGTGCCGGGCGTCAGCGGCGGCACCATGGCCCTGGCGCTCGGCGTCTATCGCCGGTTCGTGGCCGCGCTGCGCGCCCTGGACTGGGCGTTCGCGCGCGCCGCGCTGCGCTGCCTGACCTTGCGACGCGACGCCCGGCAGGATTTCCTCGCCGCGCTGAAGCACGCCGACATCGCCTTCCTGGCCCTGCTCGCCGTCGGCGCCGGCGCGGCCATCTTTTCGCTCTCGCGCCTGATCACCTGGCTGCTGCGCAATCAATTCTCCGCCACCTACGCTTTCTTTTTCGGGTTGATTTTGACATCGCTGATCTTTCCGTTCCGTCTTGTCCAACGGCGCGGCGCGGCGCAGTGGCTGGCCTGCCTGGCGGCGGCGGCATTGACGGTGGGCATCACCGCCGCCTCGGGCGGAGACGACGCGCTGGACAAAGCGCAACGCAAGGCCGAGATTCGCGCGCAGGCAAAAGAGGCCGCCGCGGACGAAGCCGCCGCCGAATCGCGTATCGGCCCGTTCTCGCTGCGCCGGCCGGACCTGCGCGAATCCGGCGCGCTGTTCGGCGGCGGCGCCCTGGCGATCGCGGCCATGATCCTGCCGGGCATCAGCGGCTCGTTCGTTCTGCTCCTCACCGGCCTCTACTTCGACGTGCTGCGCTCCGCCGCGCAGCGCGAACTGTGGGCGCTGGCCGTCTTCGCCGTCGGCGGCATGGCGGGCGGACTCGGCCTCGCGCGCCTGCTGAACCGGCTGCTCGACCGCTGGCGCGATACGACCCTGAGCTTCATGATCGGCCTCATGATCGGCTCGCTCTGGGGCCTGTGGCCGTTCAAGCGCCTGGCATGGATCGAAGACGACCTGATCGTTCTCGGCAATCTCGCGCCGCCCGGCTGGATCCCCGCCCTCATGGCCATCGCCTGCGCCCTGGCCGCCGCCGCGCTCGTCCTCGCCGCCGACGTCTGGGGCCGCCGCCGCGCAGCTTTGTAAGAGTTCGTTGTTCTTTGTTCTTCGTTCTGTTCACTGATCACTGGCCGCTCGATCCCTCCTCATTGCGACCACTGCGTGGCCCAGCCCCTTTTACCCTCTTCATTGCGACCACTGCGTGGCCCAGCACCCTTTTACTCTCTTCATTGCGACCACTGCGTGGTCGCAATAACCCCTCCCAAAAACCGCCCCAAAACCACCCGCCAACGAAAAACACTGAAAAACCGCATTGACAGCCCGCTCAAGGTTTTGATAGAGAGGCTCTTGTTTATTTAACCCAAACGCGAGGTTGCACATGTTCAGTCTGAAACGTTTTCGCCCGGGATTGTTGTTCGCGATGTGGATGGCCGCCGCTCTGCTGGCCGGAACGGGTTCGAGCCTGCGCGCGGAACCGGCCATCGAAACGGCGGAACCGGCCTCGCCTTCTTCCATGCTCACCCTCGGAATCGGCGGCGGCGAGGACCTGTTCGAAGGGCGGCTGGACGCGCTCTTCCCCTTGGCAACCGGCTTGGACGGGCGCGCCGCCCTGTTCGGCAATCTGCGCGGCGTGCTGGGCGATGCGGGCGCGCAGGAACTGAACGCGGGCCTGGTCTATCGCCAGCTTCTGGCCGATGCCGACGCGATCCTCGGCGGCAGCCTCTATTACGACTCGCGCTGGACCCAGTACGGCAGCCAGTTCAATCAGCTTGGCCTTGGCGTGGAAGCGCTCACCACCTGGGTTGACGCCCGCGCCAACCTGTACCTGCCGGAAAACGCGCGGAACCTGATTGATCGCGAATCGGAAACCGTCCTCGTCGGCGAACAGCGCCGCTCCCTTCGCGAAGAGTATGCCGTGCGGCATCAGATTCGCGAAACCGTCACGGACTTCGCCTCGCAAACCTGGCAGACAAGAGAATACAAGGTATACGAAACCCCGCTCCGCGGATTCGATGCGGAAATCGGCGTCAAGGCGCCGCTCCCGGAAGCGTGGCGGCGCGCCGTCGAAGCGCGTTTGTTCCTGGGCTATTACGATTTCGAAGCGCGCTGGAAAGGCGACGTTCCCGGCGATACCGAGGCGTCGGGCGTGAAGGGCCGTCTCGAAGTTCGTGCCTGGAACCGACTGTTCCTCGATGCCGAATGGTTCGAAAACGACAAGCTGTTCGGATCGGAATACCTGCTCGGCGCGCGGGTGCGCCTGCCTCTGGGCGAACGGGGCCTCAACACCGGCGCCGGCCCGTTGCGCACGGCAGACCGCATGAGCGAAATGGTCGTTCGCGACCCGCAAATCCAAGTGCGCAAGTCGGCCACCGTCGAAGATACGCTGTTCACCGCGCAAACCGGCGGGAAACCGTCCGACAACCTGCTCCTCGACGATGTGATTTTCGTCTTCCAGGACAATGCCGACGACCCCGACGCCGACGGCAGCGCCGAGCGCCCCTACGGATTCGTGCAGGAAGGCGTGGACGAAGCCGCAACCCGAGACTGGCTCAACGTCTATGTCTTCGGCGCGTCGGAACCCTATCAGGAATCCGTCGTGATCAACCATTCGATCAATCTCATGGGCGAAGGCTGCCCGGTCGGCACGGGAACCCCGGCCACCCGCGGCTTCGGCCGGCCCATCCTGCAAATCGGAGACAATGGCTATTACTCGATCTTCGGCGACAACGGTGGCAACGGCCTCATCGCCGCGCCTCTCGCTAGCGATGTAGGCGGATCCATGACCGCTATCACCGCATACAACGCCGAATTTGTGCGGATCGCCGGTTTCGAATTCGCCCCGCCACCGCAGTCCTTCAACGGACCCGGCCCCGTTCAGGTGACGGCCTTGAACGGCTTTGGCGGATGGGTGGAGGGAACCGGCATCTATGCCCAAAACATTCGCCAACTGATTGTCGAGCACAACGTCTTCCGCAATCTGCAAAGAGGCGTGATGATGTATCAGGATTGGCCCGACAGAGCTCCGTTCGACTTGCAGGTGTCGAACAACCGAATGACAGGCGTTCGTTATGGCATCCTGGCGGATATGACCTTCTGCGGCTCCGTCGGATGGGATGAAGGGGAACGAAGAGTTCGTATTGCGGACAATGAAATCCTCGATGCCGAAGTCGGCATCCATGTGAAAGGGAACGTGTATTGCCCGCCGCTGCCGCTTTTCGAAACCGACATTGTACGGAATCGCATAACAGGTTCGCCTCACGCCTATAGTTCCATCGGCATTTGGTTGGAGACAACAGCGGTCATGGCCGGTCGCGTCGAGGACAACCATGTCAGCCAGGTCGACACCGGCATTATGGCAACGGCTTCAGGATGGGATTCCACTCTCGACACATGGATCCGCGGCAACACAATCGAGGGACTCGCCGACACCGTCAATGGCGCCACCAGAGGAATTTCGCTGCAATACCTTACGGGGTCCGCCGGCGAAGCGCTCGTAACCGGCAATACGATTCGTTTCATGAATGTCGGCATGGACATTCTTGTCGAGGATCCCCGTTCCGAAATCGAGCTGACCGTCACCGACAACGCAAGCGCAAACAACAAGCTGCATCATGTGGGTGGCGGCAGCTACAACCTGACGCAAAGCGGCGCGCAACAGGATGTGTTTGAAGAAACGAACAGCCCGTTTTAGTTTCAAGAAAGTATCAAGCGACTCGGGATGATCGGGGCAAAGAGGTCGGCGGACGGAGTTCGTGAAACCCCGTTGACAACCCGCGCCGGATTTGATACAGCGTCTCTCTCTTTGACCAAGCCGTCCGGCTTGGGCACGGGGCGATTAGCTCAGTTGGCTAGAGCGCTACCTTCACACGGTAGAAGTCACAGGTTCAAGTCCTGTATCGCCCACCATCCAAAAGCGACAGATTTCGGAAGGCGGGCCATCCAAAATGGGACATTCCCATGAGCGAATTCGCCTACACCTATGTCATTCAACCTAAGTGGAGCAGTTGATTAACCGCAAAGAGCACAAAGATCGCAAAGAAAGATAGTTGTGCAGTTTTATGGCCACACCAATCGGGTGTTAGGGCGCATCTCTGCAAGC
>SLKS01000331.1 GCA_007134465.1 Kiritimatiellia bacterium
CGCCAACCGTTGGCCAACTCGCTTCGCACAGGGCAATCGAAGCAGTTTACGGCAACGTTTACGGTGGAGTTAGTTCCGATGCAGTTGACGGCAAAGTTTACGGAACAGATGAGATCGCCTCTTCCTCCAACGCAAACTGCCTCGTAAACACCACCGATTTTAACTCCATCGTCGCCTTTGCCGTAAACTTCGGCGATTTCCGACCTCTTGGGTTGCGGGCGCCAGCCCGCCTTGTGGATATTCACTCGTCAACCGCTATCGTCGCCCGATCTCGTTTCCCCGAATCCAGCCCATTCCATTCCCCGGCCGACGATAGCGGTGTGATCACTGCTAACCAATTACTGGTTGCTGCTCACTTTTTTGTATGGTTCGCCGCCCAGCCGACAATAGAGAGGAAAGGTCGGGTATTCTCCGAAAACGATCTGGTTGTCGCGGACACGGGAGCAAGGCAATGACGGACTCGAAACCAACCAGAATCCTGTTTGTGGGCGAGGCGGTGACGGCGGCCCATGCGATTCGGCCGCTGGGTCTGGCTCGCGCGCTGGACCGGTCGCGATTCGAACCGGTCTTCGCCTGCGATCCGCGCTGCCGAAGGATGGTGTCCGGCGAAGCCATCCGCTACGAACCCATTCATTCCGTGCCGAGCGCCGCGGTGTTGGACCGGGTGATGCGCGGCGCGCCCTTCTACACGCTGGACGAGCTGCGTCGCTATGTGCAAGAGGATTTGCGACTGATCGCCAAGGTCAAGCCGGACGCGATCGTGGGCGACTTCCGCCATTCCATGGGCATCGCCGCCGAACTGACCGGCATTCCCCATCTGGCCTTGTGCAATTTGCATTGGAGCCCGAACGCGCGCCTGCCGGTGCCGCTTCCCGAACATTGGCTGGTGCAATGGTTCGGAGTTCGTCTCATGCGCCGGATTCTTCCCCGTATCATTTCTATATTCCTCAAGCGCCAAGTGCGGGCCACCAACCGTCTGCGTCGCTGGTACGGACTGGCGCCGTTGGGCGGGGACGGCGCGCGCGAGGTCTATACCTGCGGAACCCGCGCCCTGTATCTGGACGTTCCCGAGCTGTACGGTTCCATGCCGCTGGCGCAAAACGAACGCTGCATCGGCCCCGTGCTCTGGGCGCCGGAGACGGATTTGCCGGACTGGTGGGACACGCTGCCGACCGAACGGCCGTTGGCTTGGGTCACTCCGGGCAGTTCGGGCGATGGCGGCGTAATGGAGATGGCTGCTTCGGCGCTGATCGAAGCAGGTTTCGCGGTCATGGTGGCCACGGCCGGGCGCATGCGGGCGCCGAACGGCGCGTATGTCGCCGATTTTCTGCCTGGCCTGAAGGCGGCGGGCCGGGCGGATCTGATCGTGTGCAACGGCGGCAGCGGGCTGGTCTATCAGGCGCTGGCCCAAGGCAAGCCGGTTCTGGGCGTTCCGCGCAACATGGACCAGTATTACGTGATGGAAGCCGTCGAGCGGCAAGGCGCGGGCAGGCTCCTGCGGTCCGGCAAGGCGACAGCCGATTCCGTCGTTCAGGCGGCCAGTGCCATATTGGCGGACCGGGCCATGAAAGCGGCGGCCGAACGGCTGGCCCGCGCCATTGCCGCGCGCGAACCGGCCCGAGAACTGGGCGGAATCGTGCTGGAAACGCTGGGCGAGGATGGGAAACCTCATGGAGAAGAATCGGTTGTGACAGAAAAAGACGCGCGCTGGCCCGTGCGGGAGCCGGCACTGGCTAGGTAGTGCGAAAAAAAATGTAACCATTGCCTGTGACGAATCATTCCTTTGTGACGGATCATTGTTGGAGAAGCTATGAAAACGATGCGGCAGACGATGAACAGGATGCGGACATGGCTGGACCGGGTTGCGGGAATCGTTTTCGGCGCTTGGATGCCGATGCCGCAACGTGTGCCGGTGCGAGTGGAGGCGGGGGATTCCGGTTTCCGTGGCTAACGCCTAACGCCTAATGACTAACGCCTTCTTATGCGGGCACAGCCCGCCAAGGACAGAACAGGAGGTTGCCCATGAACTTCGTTTCCGCTAAGATAGACCGGGCTTTTCGGCCGCTGTGCGCGTCCGAGACGGAGAGCGACCTCATGCCGCAGGATTTCAGCCATGGAATCGCGGTTGAAAGCTGGACGAAGCCGGGCCTGAAGTTTCGGTTCCGAGTGGCGGCGGATCGGATGGACCGCGAGCGGGTCTATCGGTTCGCGCACGAAATCTACAGCGGCGTGGCCCTGGCCGATGGCGACGACGGCATGGTTCTGTCCCCGCACGATGCGGGTCCGGAAACCTTCACGCTGCTGGCCGAAGACATGGACGGCCAGATCCAGGGCACGGTTTCGCTGGTGTTCGATTCCGAGCGGGGCTTGCCCTGCGACGAAATCTACTGGCTGGAAACCGGGCGCATGCGCGCGGAAGACAGGCGCATGGCCGAGGTGACGCGTCTTGCGTTGCGCAAGGACGGCGCCGTCACGCGCGACGTTTTGATCCGGCTGTTCAATCTGATCTATATCTATGCCCGGCGCGTGCGTCGCTACACGGATTTCGTGATCGAAGTCCATCCGCGCCATCTCAAGTATTACGAGCGCACGCTGGGCTTCGAATCGCTGGGCGGCCTGCAAAGCTGCGCGCGGGTCGGCGGCGCGCCGGCCATGCTGGGCCGTTTGGATTTGAGCCTTCCCGACCGCGCCGTGCGGCGCATGGGCGGAACGGGCCGTGCGGACAAGGCGGACGGCGGGCACAGCCTGTACCCCTATTTCTGGGCGGCGGCCGAGGAACCGGCCATCGCCGACCATCTGACACGCCAATATCGGCCCATGAACCCGTCCGACGCTCTCTACTTCGGCCTCTCTTCCCGCGTCTCCGATTCGGCTCGCTGAAAGCGGCGCCGCTTAAGGGCGCAGCCGCAGCCGATAGAACCGGCAGGCGGGAGGATCGGGGTCCATGACATCGACCGCATGGGCGGCGCCTGTAATTGTGGTCAGCGTTTGCCAATCGCCGGTGTCGAGCAGGTCGTTCTTGTAGAGCACGTCGTAAACGCGATTCGACAGCGCGAAAAACCCGATAGACAATCGGTCGCCCGCCACATCCAGAACGATCTCGTTCAGCCGCACTTCGTGGAACAGGGCGGAAATGACATGCGATGTTGTCACGTTAACAAAATCGTAGGTTGTGAGCGGGCCGGCTGAAATTCCGTCAATCTCCACATCAAGAACGATGTGTCCAGGATGCGCCGTAATCGCAAACGATTGGTTGGCGCCGTCGACAACCTCGACGCGACCGGAAGGCGTAATTAATCCGCCGGGACCGGCAGAGGCTTCAATGCCGTGGACGGGAGGGGTAACCGTTACGGAAGCGGCGCCGCTTACGCCGTCAATAGAGGCGGTTACCGCATGGGGGCCGCCTGCTTCGGAACCGGCCGTAAACAGTCCACCGGACCAGAGGAAGGACCCCGAGGTAATTGTGCCGCCGCCCGATACGCTCCATTGCAATTTTGGCTGGGCGTGCAAGTCGGCTCCGAACTGGTCCTTCGCGGCGGCCTCGAACTGGAAATTGGTATGGACGGGAACAGTGGCGGCGGAGGGATGAATCTCGATGGCGGTCAGCGCAGGGTTCACCGATACGATAACCTGACTGGAGACGGAGAGGCCTTGTTCGTCCTCGATGTTAACCTTGAACTCGTAGATGCCGACCGCAGAAAAGGATGCTACGGTATTGGATGCGGCGTTGACGCCATTGACGCCGAAGACGACCGGCGCCGGCGGTTCGCCGACAGACGCCCAAGTGTAGGTAAGATTCTCCGCGCCGCCATCGTCGTCGGCCCGGACACGCAACTCGACCTCCACGGCTTGCGTTGGATGCTCGCTGGCGGACGCGGATTCCACCACGAGCGGGGCCTGGTTGCCCGACGGTTCCGGCAGGAAGAACGCGTCGGATGCCACGGCTTCCTGTCCGTCCGGATTGCGAACCGCCACTGTCCAGGCGCCGGGGGCCATGGCCAGCGTATCCAAACGCGCCAGGATATGCTCGCTGGCGGATTCAACACCGTAAGCGAAGACCGGCTCGAATCCGTCCCGCGTGAAGACAACCTGCGCTGCCAGCATGAACCCGGTTCCGTGCGCTTCGAACAGGAAGTCTTTTGCAGGCAAACCCTCCCCGACATGCGATGCGATGGTCGGCGCCGGGGAGGGGGTGCGGATCAGCCCGTCCAGCGCCATCGAATAGTCCTGAAAGCCGCCTGTCAGCGTGCCGGCGTGGCTGACCTCGACGACATAGTCGCCGGCAACCGGACTTGCGACAACAACCTGAATCGTATTGTCGGTGAAGTTGGTGCCGGTCGCTGGATCGGTGTACAGCAGGCTGTCGTCAAAAGGAGGGATGCTTTCGGTTCCCGTGACATATGGCATCACAAACGGCAAATGGACGGTTCCGTCGGGGCCGATCAGACGCAGGTTCAGGTCGTTGACCAGCGCCGGCGCCGTGGCGGTATCCGGGGTTTGCGCCGCTCCCGGCGGATCGGTCCAGCCCATGGTTGCCCGAATGGGCGCGGTCCCATCGCTTTCATAGACGGTTGCCCGCACGGCCCCGTCGGCCAGCCGGTCTTCCACAAGATTTTGCCGGGCCGGATCATCGGCGTACGCCTGCAGCGCTTGCGCCGCCCTTCGCGTATTCATTAGCCCCCACCCGAAAGAATAGTTGGGGGCCGGCATATTGTTGTTGATGCCGCTCGCATCGTCCGCCGTATGAATGATCAGCGTTTTGAGCGTGGCCGCCCGCAGCAAGCGTCCCGGGAAGCGCTTGCTGAAATAGTCCTGCAGCAGAACCGCGCTTCCGGCCGCATTCGGCGATGCCATGCTCGTGCCGCTCATGGTAGAATAGCTGTTGGTGGAGGAAGGGGAATGCACCTGGTGTCCTTGGGCGACAATGTCCGGCTTGATGCGTCCATCGCGGGCCGGGCCTCTGGAAGACATGATGTGGTTGAACCCGCCCGATACGAATTCGCCCTGTGCGTTGCGCGTCGCCTTTTCCACGGAGCCAACGGTCATCAGGTTTTTGGCGGCCTGCTGATCCGGCGCAAGCGAAATCATGGCTTGTCCGCTATTGCCCGCCGAGCAGAAATGAAGATAATAGGGTGTGTCGTAGAGGACCTGGTCGAAGGCGCGCGGGGTTTCGGAATAGACGCCGCTCCATTCGCTCGCCCACGCTCCCATTGACGCATTGCCAACGATGGATTGTTCGGGGCGCCCCGGCCAGTTCATCCCGAAATTGAGCACATCGCTGTTCTGTCGTTCGTAGAGGATGTACAGGTGCACAGCCGGAGCCATGCCTTGCGCGCTCGGGTCGAGTCCCCGCGCGCCGATGGTACCGGCCACATGCGTGGCGTGGGAGCCGTCGGCATAATCCAGCGTGCGCAGTTGCGTGACCCGCCAGGCAGTATCGTTATCATTGCGAAACTCGGGGCTCAGCATCAGTGTTCCGCCATCGTTGACGCTGACGAAGAAACCGGACCCGTCGATGCCCGGCCCGAATTCGGCATCGAACCCGGCATGGCGGCGCACATGCGCCGCCGCCGTGCTGATGGCCGCATTCTCGTTATGCGTCCACGAATAAATCGGCTCCGCCCCGCGAAAGCCCGTCAGCGTATAGAAACGACCCTGTTCGTCCGTGCCATGTGACGGAAGACCCAGATGCCGAGCCCTGGCTCGGACCATGGCCCAGCCCAGCGCTTCGGTTTCCGTCAGCCAAACCCTATGGCGTTCGCGGTCTTCCCGCGAAAGGCGAACGCCATAGCGTTGACGTTCTAACGTGAGTGTTCGCTGGAAAGATTCAATATCCGTGGGGTCTGTTTCGGGATACCGAGAATGAAAGCGCGCCCAGGTCTTTCGGGTGGCGGCAGGCAGCAGCCGGGCATAGGTGCAGGGGGCAACTTTTCGCAGCGCTTTTTCGGTTATGGGGTCGGTGGCGGCCCTTTGCTTGGCAGTTTGTTCCTGTTCATCCGGATCATCGTCAATAGGTCGAGCAACTGGCTCGGATACAAGGCATCCGGCATGGCCCCGATGCTCCATGGCGCCGGCCAACTCGACTTGCGCGCCAGAGCCGTTAGCGGAATTATGGCGTCTCCCAACAGGCTGGCGCGTCGCCATCGCCCCGGCAAACAGCAGAGCTAACAGCAGTGGGGCGGCACATCTTCGCGTCTCCTGCCTCATGATCCCGTTGCCTCAAATCGCCTTCAGTTCCCATGTTCCGTAGAGAGGCATGGCAGGCGCGGCGACAGGCGACGCCGCAGGTTCGCGCACGGCGCCCCAAGTTGGCTGGCGGGCCAACGCCATGCTGGCCGCGTTGGTCAGGTCGCCAAGCCGCGCGAGGCGGCGGTAGTCGCAGGAGACGATGTCGGCCAGGGTCTCGTCCTTGAACGCGCGCGCGCCGTCCGCCCCTTCGTACCCGCAGGCGCGCAGCATCAGGAAATGCTCGTCGGACAGGTCCGTCGGGATGTCCAAGCGCTCGACGGCCGCCCGCATCTCTCCGCAGGCGCGCAGCAGCGCCTTGAACCCGCGCCCGCCCAGCGAGTAGTTCAGGTCCGGCCACAGCTCCGGCGGCTTGTACAGCACGTACTCGTATTCCATCGCCTGCCCGATCACCG
>SLKS01000351.1 GCA_007134465.1 Kiritimatiellia bacterium
GCAAAGAAAGATAGTTGTGCAGTTTTATGGCCACACCAATCGGGTGTTAGGGCGCATCTCTGCAAGCTGTTCTCCATCTTTGTGTTCTCTGTGTTCTTTGCGGTTATCTGCTCTTTCCAGGTTGAAACGAGGGTTCCTTCAAAACCAAAGGTTTTGGAGGACACTCTCGATTTTGCTGGCTTATCTTCCTTAAGCCAACAAGTTCAGGGTGGCGGGTAAGAAAACGGGTAAGTGTATTAGGTCGCAACACTCTTAGTCGAAAATCTTACTCGCATACACTTAGTCGCTCGACTTCGTGCGGATGGAACCGGGTAAGGGTGGCGAGTAAGGGTGTTCGGGTAAGGGTATCCGAGTAAGAGTATACATTTAGTCGCTCGCCTACTGTACGTCCAGGGTAGTGAACTGGACGAAATTACTGCCCGCCAGTCACGCGAAACTGCGCGAATGGGGAGCTCGATAAAAGGTCTGTCCCTTGATACCCTCAAACGAAAGGTTTCAGCCGCAGGGTCGTTTGGATGCGGTCGCGTTGTTCCGGCCGTACGCGCGCATCTTCGGCATAGTTTCGCCAGCGTCGGATCACTGCGCGCACCTCTTCCAGAATGGCTTCGGCACGCCCGCGCTTCATGGACGCCGCCTGGGCGCAAGCCTGGAAATCCGCCATTGAAAACCCGTCGCGTTTTCCGTTCAGGGTCATCTGGTGCGCGGAGGTCCACTCGCCCGATGGCTGGAAGTTGTAGGTCATGTCGAAGGCGGGCGCAAGCGACCATGCGCCCGATCGGTCCATCAGAAAGGCGATGTTCTTCACGTGATCGTCCTGATTGCGTCCGACGATGTTGAAAACCATTCGCCGGAAGAGTTCCTCCACCGCGCTCATGGGCAGGCCCAGCCGCCGGACAACCTGCAAGGCCTGTTCGTAGCCGTAGGCACCCGCCGCATTGAAATCGTAATGCGCCAGTCCGCCCAGCGACTGCATATGCAGTTTTTGACCGCCTTCAAGCCGGTCGAACCGGCGGGTCATGAAATGGCGGCGTCCATTCTCCTCGAACAGTCGGCAGGGGCTCATCGCGATACCGGCATCCGCGGCCATGCGGTGATAGGCATACTCGATTGCGCCGTAGCCTTGGGGATCCTCGCGTTCCTTGTCCTTGTTGCCGCCGACTCCGTCGAACTTCATCAGCCAGTATTCAAAACCCTTGCCGGCTTTGACCTGCCCGGACCGGACCTCGTTGGTTTTCGGATTCCATGCGATCACGGCCTTGGCGCGCGCTCCCCCCGCCGAGGTGCCCACCCGCAAGATGTCGCGCAGATCCGTGTCCCGTCCTTCCGCATGCAGCCAGCCCCGCAGGTTGTGACGGTGCGTCAGCGCTTCCGAAGCCAGCTCCACCAGCCGGTCAACTTCAATGGGCGATGTGCCGCGCGAACTCGGACCCATAGGCGGCGCATACTCCAGCGCGCCCATGCCGCGCGATCCGGTGTAGCACAGGCGCTCCACCGCATTCAGCGACTCCGGCGAACGGCCCTGCCGCGCAAGCCAGGCATCAATCAGCGCATTGCCGAACCGGTCCGGCAGCGAATCGGCCAGCAGGCCGGGCAGGCCATGGAATGATTTGGGATTGAGTTCGGGAAAGGTATACACCCGCGTGGAGAGCGGCATGGTCAGCGGCGACACTTCGATGCCGCTTCCCGCAAAGGCCGCATCATACTCGAACGCCGCCGTCGCCGCGCCGTCCTCCAGCGCCACCGCGCCGATCGTGCGCCCCCACAGCTTGACTTCCGCTACCGTGCTCATGACTCGTCGCTCCAATGCCACGGCTTGGCGGCGGGTTTCCCGCTCTTGCGCGGAGCGCGTTTCCGCTCCCGGCCTTTCAGCCTCAGCAGATCCATCGGTCGGGGTCCCGTCTCGGGAGCCAGCGTTTCCATACGCTCCAGCAGTTGCAATTCCCGTAGAATCCGGATCAGGGTGACCGTTTGCGTCGTGGCGCCCGCCTCGATCCGCTCCACCGTCCGCTTCCCTACGCCAGCCTGACGCGCCAGCGCCGCCTGCGACAAGCCAAGCTCGATCCGCCGCCGCGCAAGCCTCTCGCCCAGCTCCGACAGCGCCGCTTCATCTGTCATTAAACGCTCAATCCTCATGTCAGCCTCCTCTAAATATCGAAACCTTTATATCGCAACTAAAGGCGATATGCAATGTAAAAATTGATTTGTTTCGCATTCTATGACGACTTGGGTTTTGGTCCGCCTCACCTGCCACGCCGTAGGCTTTGCGGAGGCGGGAATCCTTAGCGAAGGGGCCACCTTATAGCGGTGGCGCTACTATGCGGCCAAGGTGCCGATTGGCTTTATGGTCCACCTCGGAGCGGTGGACCTACAGTACGTCCAGGGCTGTGAACGGGCCGTTTTATTTGCCCGCCAATCACGCGAATTTGCGCGAATGGCGATGGGGCTACATTAACTGCAGACTTCCTGACCTCGGCCGGGGATGGGGTCTGTTTTTCGGAAAATGATTTGGCACATTTTCTCGATCCCGCCGGCCTTGCGCCGGCGGTGAAGAAAGTTGAGGGGATGGGGCGCAACGCCTCCCCCTCAACGTTTGCCTCCACCGGCGCAAGGCCGGCGGGCAGCAGAGCGGCTATGAGAAATGTGCCATTTCATTTTCCGACGAGATCGGGTTATCTGCAGTTATTGGCGGTGGCCTGATTCTATGTCAGCGCATGGCGGAGACCGGAGAAGCGGCGGGTGGTTTTGCGTACGGTGTCAATGAACATTTCGCGCGTGACGCGAATATCGAGCTGACGCGAGACACGGGTCATGCCGGTGTAGAGCAGTTCGCGAGCGAGCGCGGGGTTGGGGAGATCGGGCAGCAGCAAGAGGGCCTGCTCGAACTGGGAGCCTTGCGATTTGTGCACGGTCATGGCGAATGCCGTCTCGTGCTCGGGCAGCAGTCGCCAGGAAAACGGGCGGGGGTCGGACGATGCCGCATCGCCGGCCGGCTCGAAATAGACCACCGTCTCGCTGCCGTTTTTCAAGGCGATGCCGACATCCCCGTTGAACAGGCCGCGCGCGTAGTCGTTGCGTGTCACGATAATCACGCGATGGTCGTAGAAGCCCGGCTGTGGCCGCAGGCCGTTGTTCGACAAGACCTGCTCGACAAGCCGGTTCACCGTGCGCACGCCGAAGGGGCCGCGTCGCACGGCGCACAGCACACGGAAGCGCGCAAGCGCCTTGAAGGCCGCCTTGGCCTCTTTTGCCTGCAGGAACGGACCGTAGCCCTCGAGAATTGTTTGCGCGAATTCAGCGTCGAGTTCTCCGGAAGGCAGCGCGGGGGGCTCGGCCGATGCGTGCCGCCGAACCTGAACTTGCGCCGGGTTGTCCTGTTCGGCGGCGACCTCCGCAAGCAAGTCCCAGGCGGCGTTGGCATCGGCCTCGCTTTGCGCGCTGTTTACGGTTCGGCTCAGGCGGCCTACAGGGGAATCGGCCGGGAACCGGCGGCTTTCGCGCAGCTCGACCACGCAGTCGGCCAGAGCGGGCGCGGCGCAGATATCGCCCAGCACGCTGCCGGGGGCGACCGAGGCGAGCTGATGCATGTCGCCGAGCAGCACGAGCCGGGCGTTGTCGGGCAGGGCTCGCAGCAGTTTGGCCATCTTGGCCAGATCCAGCATGCTGGCTTCGTCAATCAGCACAACATCCGCCGGCAGGGGCCGGTTCGCGTCGTACCGAAAATAAGGCGAGCCGTGTTGGTAGCCAAGCAGCCGTTCGACCGTACAGGCCGATTCGAAGATTGTCCCTTCCGGAACGGGCGACAGCGTCGCGCGCGCCGCTGCGAGGCTTTCGTTCATGCGTGCCGCCGCCTTGCCGGTGGGCGCGGCCGATTTCACGCGCAGGGCCCGTCCGTCGCTGGGCATGGCGGCCAGCAGATGAAGGATACGGGCGGCGGTATGCGTCTTGCCTGTGCCGGGGCCTCCGGTGATGACACAGAATTTCCGGGTCAGCGCCTGTTCCGCCGCGCGCTGCTCGTCGGCATGGTCCAAAAGCCCGGCGATCGCGGTGCGAACCTTGTCCGCCAGCATGGCTTGCCGGGCTTCCGCCATGGCGCGCAGGCGCTGGACGATGAACCGCTCGTATTCGAAGTAGCGTCGCAGATACAGGCGTGCGCTGGCCAGGACGTAGGGCGTTCCTGCGCTGTCGGCACCGCCGACGAGCGCGGGCGCGGCGGCAGCCAGTTGCTCCCCGAAATCCGGTTGGCGGATCGTTGCGCACAGATGGGGCAGGGTGTCGTTGTTTGCGGGCGCGTCCGCGGCGGCGTTCTGTTCCCGCTCCAGTATCCAGTCGGGGGTGACGGCGGCGAGTTCGACGCAGGCATGTCCGCGCCGGACCGCCATGCTGGAAAGCGCCAGCGCCAGTTGCTCGGCGTCGGGCAGGGGTAAGGGGACGTCATAGCGTCGGATGGCCATATCGAGCAGGTGTAGGTCGAGCGCATGCAGTGCGCCCTGTTTCTGCAAGTCTTTTGTTGTTTCGCACAAAGTGTCCGGCATGTCGCGCTGTCCTGTTTTGTTGTTCCCGGTTCACAGCTTACGGGTTTTTGCGACCATGGAATGGACGCAAAGTTGTCTTTTTCCGCTCAACGTTTCCGAGAGGGCGGCGATCAGAGGTTTGGAGAGGGGATCGTACAGAATGCCCCTGGCGGTATTGGCCTGGGTTCCGCGCAGGAAGAAATAGAATACGCCGCCGAAATGGTTGTTAAAATCGTAGCCGTCAAGCTGCTGCCGCAGCCAGGCGTCGAGCGCGACGGCGTAGATCATGTATTGCAAATAGTAGAAGTGGCGACTCATTTCCCGGCGCAGTCCGGGCGGTTCGAAATTGCGGAGGTCGCCATCGAGCCGGTTCGATTTCCAGTCGGCAATATAGAAGCGGTTGTTGTGCTGGAAGACCAGGTCCATGAATCCGGTCAGGAAGCCTAGCGGGACGGAGCTGGTTCGTTCTTGCAGCGCGTCGAGGAAGCGGTCGTCGCGCGCGGGTGCGAGCCAGTGGTCGCGCGCGGCCATGGCCAGCGCATGAACCGTGCGATGTTCGCCGGTTTGGCGCAGGGCCAGATCGAAGGCCAGTTCGGAGCGCCGGGCCGACATCGGGATGTCGCGCAGGGTGAAGCTTGATCCGTGCGCCTCGAGCTTCGCGTCCAGCGTGGCATGGATCATGGCCTGTACGGCGTCGCGTTTCCGCTGCTCGCGCTCGGGAAGTCGGTCCTTGCATATACGGGTTCGGTCCAGTTTTTCGGCAACGAGCGCGTTCAGTTGGTTGTCGTTGGCCTGAAAGTCGGCCTGTTCCAGTATGTCGTGCCAGCAGTTTCCGGTACGCGCACCGCCGCCGATCCAGAAAATCGGCGCCGGTTCCACCGGCAGCGGGCTTTCCATGGAATCGTCCGATTCCTCGTTATCCGGCTCGTCCCGGTCCTGTCCGGCACTGTCCGGCTTTTCAACGGCTTCGCTGCGAATCAATGCCGAGAAGCTGGATATGCCATGGGTTTTATCTACTTGCGGCAAGCCTGCCGTGCGCAGATCGGCCGGTTTCGGGATCGGCTGTTTCGCACTCCAAGTCGTGCAGGGCACGTCCGGCAGCGGAGCGTCAACCTCGATGGCATCAAAGGCGATCGAGGGGGGCTCCGGTGGACAGCGCTCCAGAATCCGGTTCCATGCGTAGCGATTCGCTTCGCCCAGGTTGACCGATACCGCATAGCAGCGGTGTGTTGCCCGGGTCAGCGCCACGTAGATCAGCCGATGGTTTTCCTCGTGCCGTTCCGCGATTTGTCGCGCCTTTGCTTCCTCGTTTTTCTTGTCCAGATTCAGGACCGGCTGGTCGTGGTCGTCGTGATAGAAAAGGAGCGGTGATGACGGTCCGCCTGAATCTGTCGAGCTGCGTCGCCAGAGCGTTGGTGCGAAAACGATCGGGAACTGCAGTCCCTTGCTCTTGAATACGGTCATGATCCGAACCGCCGATTCGTCGGTTGCCGGCTGCCGCTCGGCGTTCTCGTCGGCATCGCGCGATGACTTGTCGAGCTGAAGGGTCGTCCAGCGCAGCAGGCTTTCGGGGCCGAGTCGTCGCGCGCGCGCCGCGCGGTGCGCCAGGTCGGCGATCTGAAATAGGTTGGCCAGCCGCTGCTCGCCGTCCGGCAATCCGGCCACATGCGCGCGCAGGCCCCATTTCTTTTCAAGAAGGCCATAGGCTTCAATAAAGGAACGACGTTTCCAGAGTCGGCCTGCTTCCTCGAGACTCTCCATCCAGTTTTCCAGTCTTTGCAGATTCTCCGGCAGCATGGCGGGCTTTTCGTTTTCGCCAGAGGCGAAACAGCGCAGGGCTTCTTCGGGACAGGGAACCGTTTTTTCGGCGAGAGCGGTGCGCACAATCTCGGGCTGATTCGGGTTCAGCATGGCACGCATGAAGCGTACAACCGAACGAGCTTCCTCGCTGTCGAAGACATGGCCGACACTCTGTTTCACGAACGGAACCTTGCGCTTGTCCAGCTCCGCGCCGATCGCGTCGGCCTCGTCTCTTGTCAAAACCAGAACCGCGATGTCCCGCGGTTGCA
>SLKS01000079.1 GCA_007134465.1 Kiritimatiellia bacterium
AATCTCATATTGAATGGAGCCCTTTCCTATGAGCAGTCGCCCGCAAAACCGATACGCGATCGTCCCGGCGAGTCCCGACGATATAGGGACGCTTTTGCGTGTCTACATTGATTCCTTTTACGAGCGGGAACCGCTCACCTCCTGCCTTGGCCTAAGCAAAGAACGAATGGCTGCGATCGCAAGCGCCATGTATGGCGGCGAGTCCGGCCAGGATTTCGCTCGCCAACTGTCTTTTCTGGCCCAAGACCCCGATGCGGACGCGAACACAGTCGGGTTTGTTCTTTGCGACGATCCCGCAGACCCGAACGCCAACCGTTTGCCGCCAAACCTTACCGAACAGGAATTGCTTTTCTTTCCGTCTGTGGCGGCTTTACTGGAGACTGTGCGCGCGCCCATCAACACCCGAATCGGCAAAAGGCCTGGCGAGTATTTGCATATCGCGGCGCTTGGCGTCATGCCGGGATGCGA
Source organism: Kiritimatiellia bacterium (assembly GCA_007134465.1). Classification (GTDB taxonomy): domain Bacteria; phylum Verrucomicrobiota; class Kiritimatiellia; order UBA8416; family SLMC01; genus SLMC01. Next base: position 469 of record SLKS01000079.1, read on the forward strand.
AGGCAAAGGGCTTGCGACAAGCCTGTTGCAGGCGGCGCTTCAGGAAGCCCGCCGCCGCGGATTCCGTCACGCGTTTGCCGAATGCACGAGCGCGGCATCCCGCGCCTGTCACGAGAAATGCGGGTTTTCTACAATCAACCATGTGTCAGGCGATGACTTCACGCATGCCGACACACGCCCGTTCGCCGGTCGAAGACTCGACATCCATCTCATGGAGAGAGATTTGGAGTAGCAGAAGAACACGAACTCGCAGGTCACAACTGATAATCAATATCCAAGTCCCTAGACTCGACCGGTTTCGGTGCGCTCTCGTCCCAGGGCCGCTCATGTCGGCGCTCCTTCGGCGAAAGCCAGGCGTAGTAGATCATGAGTTGCTGCGCGCAGAGGGCCGTGACATACGCCCGGCTCTGGCACCATTCGGTATCGGCAGGCGCTTCCCAGTAGCCCATATCCGCTTTCCCGGCCCATGGCGTTTCTACCGCCTTGGGTTGGACCCGCTGCCGCTCGACAAGCGAAAGCGAAAACTGCCGGTTCCATTCCTGCCACGTTTCAGGGCCGGCCAAAAACATGGCCTGCGCGATGCCGTACCAATAATAGACGGGATTCTCCCCGTACCGGCTGTCGGGCCGATCCCAATCGAACTTGGCCTGTTCCCGCAGCCAGGCGATGCCGTGCCGGGCTTCCGCAGAATCTCCCTCGCCCAGCAGCAGAAGCCCGTGCACGGCGGTTCCCGTCAGACCAATTCGGCGTGGCGCGCGATCGGAGGCCCGATAGGTGAACAGTCCGCCATCGGCTTGTAGCCGATAGCAAAGCTTGATGGCGCCTGCCGCGTTGCTTTTGGCGACATCCAACCCTTCCACTCGCAACCCGGCCAATTCGGCGGACACAAACGCGCGCGCGGCCCAAACGGTCAAGGGCAAGCTCGTGTCGGACTCCGCTTGGTCACGGTCAGCATCGCGCTTGTAATCGAATCCGCCGTTCGGCTGTTGAATCCGAACGAGCGCCTGAACCGCACGGGTGGCCGCTTCTCCAACGGCTGGAATTCGCGTCATTTCATATGCCTCGGCCAGCGTATGGGCGGCAATGAAATGGCTGTAAAAATCCGCCGCCTTGCCGTCCGCAAACGCCCGGTCGAAATCCGCGGTCCGCAGCAGAAACCGGATGGCGTCCCGAACCGTGTTGCCGAATTCCCGGGAAGCCGGCGTTGCGCCGTTCGTCAAGAAAACCGCCAGGGCCAACGCCGTCATGCCGATCGGCGCGCCGTCGTCCGCGCTGGCCTGACGCAAGGTCGCCGACCCGTCGCCGGAATCAAGACGCCAACTGCCGTCCGCTTCCTGCACATGCTTGAACCATCGCATAGCCCGCAGAACCGCGCCTTCCGTATGGCCTCCCCCTCCGAAACGGCCCAAGGCGAAGCCGCGAGGGCTGGGACTGCGCCTGAAAATAGACACGGGCAAACGAGAGGCAGGCGCAAGCTCGCGAAAGGCAGGGGCCGGTATGGGCCATTCGATGTCCGGCCGCTTGAGAAAGGCATCGGCTATCGGCTCGAACCGGTTGGCAGGATCGTCCGGACCGGGGGCATACGGGACAACGTTGTCAAATGCGTTTTCCGTAGGCCCATTGTCATGGGAACCGACAGTTTCAAGGCGCAGAGACGTTTCAGGCGGATCGACATTGAGCCGCCAAATGGCGAAGTTGAGCACGGTGGCGAATCCGACCCAAGCCGCGTAGGGAAGCAGCAAGAGCGCGGCCAGACGGCGCGCAGGCCGGAAAGCCGACATCGTCAGCGCGATCGCGATCAGCAGCAGCACGATGCAGGCGAAGGCTAGATCCGGCCGCCGCAAGCCAAAGAAGAGCGGAGTCCAAAGCGCGTTCAGCGCCCATTGCGCCACATACAGGGCCAGGGCTCGCCGTTGTCTCCGCCAGCCGCCCTGCCGCCAGACCAGCCAGGCCGCCACAGCCATCATGATGTAGAGCGCCGTCCAGACCGGTCCGAAAACCCAGTTTGGCGGATTCCAGGTCGGCTTGGCCAATGTGGCGTACCAGCCGTCGGTCGAAACAAATGCGCCAGTGGCCGCCGCGCCGAACGTGAACGCCAGCCACAGCGCCAGCGCCAGCCACGCGCGTATTCCCCGCTTGCGCTCGTCTCCTGCTTCCATTGGTTTCATGCGTTCGCCCACTTTGGCAACACCAATAGGCCAGAAAAGCATTACAGCGATCTGCCTTCTCCGCTTCAGGTGCAGACATGACTATACTGTTTTCCTTAGGAATGACAACGAGAATGTTGCCAGGCGCATTGCCCCGAAATGGAGCCGTCTCGAACACACAGGACGCCCCTTCATCGGTTCTGAAAGAAAGAGCGTTCTGCGGGAAGAGTGAAGGAAGGATGACGTGAGAATCGTCCTCGTCCTCGGTGAGCGGAGCGAACGGCCCTCGTTCTCGTCCTCGACAAAGCTGACGGAAGAAATCGAGGACGAGAACGACGACGAGGACGATAGGTCAGCCGAATCGCGGATGCGCCCCAAATCGTCAATCTGCGGGTTGACCCCATGCGCAATTTTTGATAGACGAGCATTTTTTCCGTCGAATCTAACAGCTTGGAGGACGGCTATGAACAGATGTCTGGCAGCGCTGGCGTTGACCGGCGGGATTGCGGCAACCGGCGCGCTAGCCGCCGAGCCGGCGCCGGATCCTGCGGCCATTGTCGCGCGCATGGAACAAACCATGCGCGGAGACGCCAGCTATGCGGAGATGACCATGCGGATTGTGCGGCCGCGGTTCGAACGGGAAATCTCGCTGCGGGCCTGGCAGCTCGGCCGCAATCGCTCGCTGATTCGGGTCACGGCGCCGGCGCGCGACCAGGGCACGGCCTTTCTGCTGCGCGACAAGAACGTCTGGACCTACGATCCGCGCATCGAGCGCACCACGCGGCTGCCCTCCTCGATGATGGCGCAGCCGTGGATGGGTTCCGATTTCTCCAACGACGATCTCGTGCGCGATACCGATACGGTGGAAGACTATACGCACGAGCTGTTGCGCACCGAGCCGATGGGCGACCGCACGGTCCATGTCGTGCGCATGGTTCCCAAGCCGGACCGCCCGATCGTCTGGGGTCAGGTCAAGATGTGGATTTGCGCGAAGGACTCCTTGCAGTTGCGGGTCGAGAATTTCGATCAGCGCAACCGTCTGGTCAACACCATGGTCCTGGACCGCATCGTCCGCTTCGGCGACCGCGAGCTGCCCTCGCGCATCACGGTCACGCCCGAGGACAAGGAGAACGAACAGACCGTGCTGCTGTACGACAAGCTGGATTTCGACATCGAGCTGGACGACACCTTCTTCACGCAACGCAACATGCGCCGCGCGTCGTAGACTCCATTTCATTCGGACCGGACACACGCATTTGCGTCGCCTCGTTTGAAATATGAAATCTGACATATGAGATGCGGGCGAAGCCCGCGAACAGGACGACCATGTACGCGAAACTGGCCTGGCGCAACATGTGGCGGAATCGGAAACGGACGGGCATTACGGTCTCGGCGATCGTATTCGCGGCGGTTGCCGCCGTGTTCATGCAATCGCTGAACCGCGGATCGCACGAGCAGATGCTCGACCGCACGGTCCGCTACCACACCGGCTACCTTCGCGTTCAGGACGTCCGCTTCGAGGACGAGCCGTCGCTGGACAACGCCTTCGCGTTCGACGAGCCGTTTCGGGCGCGCATCCGGCAAAGCGCCGCGCATGTCGGCGAGATCCTGCCGCGCATCGAGACGTTCATGCTGGCGGCCAACGACGAGGCGGCGCGCGGCGCGCTCGTGTTCGGCATTGACCCGGAAGCCGAGCATCGTTTCAACGGATTGCGCGACCGATTGACGCACGGCCGCTTTCTGGCTGCCGACGATGCGGCCGTCGCGCTCATGGCCGAAGGATTGGCCGAACGGCTGGGTCTGGGCGTGGGAGACACGGTGGCTCTGATCGGGCAAGGCCGGTTCGGCATGTCGGCCAGCGGCCTGTTCACGATCGCAGGGCTTGTCGCCCACCCGTTGCAAGACATGAACCGGCAAGCGGTCTATCTGCCGCTGGGCGCCGCGCAGCATCTGCTTTCGGCTGACGGCCACGCGACCGCCGCGCTGATCGAACCGGGCTCGCCCCGGCACACGGAGTCTCTGGCCGCCGCTTTGCGCGAAACGTTCGCAAACGAAGACCTGGCCGTACTGACATGGCGCGACATGCTGCCCGAACTGCTGGAGCTGTTCGAATTCGACTTGGCGACGCCGCGCTTCCTCACGCTGGTCCTGTATATCGTGATCGGGTTCGGGTTCTTCGGCACGGTACTGACCATGACCATGGAACGCATGCGCGAATTCGCCATGCTGCTGGCTATCGGCATGCGTCGGGGCCGTTTGGCCGCAGTGGTGGCGCTGGAAACGCTGTTCATGGCCGCCACCGGCGTATTGGCGGGTTTGGCGACAGCCTGGGCGCTGCTCTTCTATTTTCACCGCAACCCGATTGTCTTGACGGGCAGCGCGGCGCAGGCGGTGAAGGATATGGGCTGGGACCCGATCCTGCCCATGTCGTTCGCGCCGGATCAGTTCACGACCCAGGGTCTTTTCGTCTTCGCCATCGCGTTTGTCGTGTTCCTGTTTCCGCTGGTGAAGATTCATCGCATGAACATTCTGGAATCCACGAGGAGATGACGTGAAGGTTTTGGCGACCATTGCCTGGCGCAATATCGGGCGTCACCCTGCGCGCAGCGGCGTATTGCTGGCGGCGATCATGGTGGGGCTCTGGGCCGGCACGGTGGCCACCGGCGCCATCAACGCTCTCATGCGTCAGCGCATGACCTACCTGATCGAAAGCGAAATCGCCCACGTTCAGGTTCATCATCCGCGCTTTCCGGACGAAACCCGCGCCGCCGACAGCATCCCCGACCACGACCGCATCGAAACCTGGCTGGCGGGCGACGAACGAGTTCAAGCGTTCGCGACGCGCGCGATCGCCGAGGGCATGGCGCAGTCGCCGATCCGCGTTTCCGGCGTGACGATCCGCGGCGTGGATCCGGACGCCGAGCGGCGAACCACAACCTTCCATGAATCCTTGAAGGAAGGCGCCTACCTTGACACGGACCTGCGGCAGCCCGCGCTGCTGGGCAAAGGCCTGGCCGACGAGCACGGCATGGAAATCGGCGACCGCATCGTGCTGACCTTCGAAAACGCCGAAGGCGATCTCGTCTCCGCGGCGTTCAACGTCGCCGGCCTGTTCGCGTCGGCCTCCACCGAATACGACCGGCGCGCCGTCCTTGTGCGGGCCGCCGATCTTGCCGGGCTGCTGGCCGACCGGCCGATTCGGCACGAAATCGCCATCCTGCTCCGGGACGAAGCGCAAGCCGCCGCCCTGGCAGCGGACCTGAACGAGGCGTTTCCCGACACGCTGGCGCGAACATGGCGCGAACTTTCGCCGGAATTGAACATGCTGGTCGAACTGGGCGATGTCATGCTGCTGATCGTCACGCTCATCATCATGATCGCGCTGGCGTTCGGCATCCTGAACACCATGCTCATGGCCCTGTTCGAGCGCAAAAGGGAAATCGGCATGCTGCTTTCGATCGGCATGAGCCGTCGCCGCGTATTCGGCATGATCCTGCTGGAATCGCTCGTCCTGACAGCGCTGGGCGCCGCCGCGGGCCTGGGCCTGGCCGGGGCCACCATCCGGCATCTGAACCGGGCCGGCCTGCATCTCGACCGCTTCGCCGCCGGCGCCGCGCAACTGGGCTGGGACTCCACCATTTATCCGTTCCTCTCCGCATCCGAGTACGCCGCCATCGCGGTAACGGTTGCGGCGATTTCGATGCTGGCTTCCGCCTACCCGGCCTGGAAAGCCGTGCGCGTAAATCCGCTCGAGGCCGGTCGCGATGCGTAGAACTCGGGAAGGTTATGGCGGGCCTCGCCCGCACACCGTGAGGAAGGTGGGCCGTGTGTTTGTAATTCGTGTTTTGTATTTATGCAAGGCAAGTTGCGCGGGCCAAAGTAGCGGCTCCGCCGCTTTCCTTTAAAAAACTGCCGTATTCGTCCCGCAGGGCGATGCGGCAGGCGCCCCTGTGGCGGATTCGGGG
>SLKS01000394.1 GCA_007134465.1 Kiritimatiellia bacterium
CCGATTAGATTCCACATCGCGATCATGCACCAGTTTGGTGAGATGGATCACTTTCGTAACCCTCTAATTATTAGCGTATATTCGCGTTCATTAGCGGTTCAACTGCTCCATATAAGTTCAAATTTGCCGGAAAACGCTTTTAAACCCCCTGCTGTTTCGCGTTTTGCGCGGCAGGCGTTGGAGCGTCCGGCATCAGGGCGGGCAGAACAAGGATGGCGGCGAGATAGCCGGCGCCGACACCCAAGGTGAGAGTCAATCCGATCGAAAACAAGGCGGGATGGCGCGCGAACAGCAGGGCGCCGGACCCGACAAGCGTAGTGGCCGCCGACAGGGTGACGGCGACGCCCGTGCCGCTTTCCAAACGCCGCTGCCGGGCAAAGGCGATAAAGATGCCGTAATCCATGCACAACCCCACCACGACGATGCCGGCAATCATATTGGCGACGTTCAGGGCATGATCCAGCGCGGCCATGCCGGCCAGCATGCACAATACGCCGGTAGCGGCAGGCATGAGCGCCGCCAAGCCAAGCCGGACATTGCGGAAGACCAGCAGCATGGTCGCCAGCATGAGCGCAAGCGCCACGGTTGCCATGCGCCCCATTTCGCGGGCTGCCATAGCGGAAAAGACATCGCCCAGACCGGACGGAGAAACGAGAAAGACGTCGTCTCGGCCGGCCAGCAGCGGCACGACGAGCCGAACGGCTTCCTCGGTGTCGGGGAACCATGTCGAAAAATGCCAGCCGGACGGGGTCTGCCGAACGAACCGTTCGCGCAACAGCTCGAACAGCGCATTGTCCTCCGGCTCGACAGGGTCCGGCGCCGGCTCGCGAATCCAGTCCCAGAACGGAGCGAACGCGGCGGGCGCGAACCCGTGGCGGGCGCCCTGAACAGCGATCGCTTCCTTCAAGCGCTCGATACGGGCGGGCTCGGACCAGAACCGCTTCCAGCGTTCGACATTGTCCCGGCGCCGTTCGGGCGCAGGCCAGAGCGAGGCCCAGCTCAGCACGGCCTCGTCGCCCAAACGGGCGACGGCCTCGTCAGCCATGAGCTGGTTCAGCCGCTCGGCCTCGGCACGCTCCTCGTGGACAACGGTCAGAAACGCCTGTCCGCTTCCTTGCGGAGACCAGACGTCGCGGAAACGCCGCTCCGCTTCCAGAACCGACTCCCCCGCCCCGTCCAGCGCCTTGAGATCGCTGTCGAACGCAACCCCGCGCGCGAGCAGCAGCGCGCCAATCATGACCGACGCATATACGAGGCGTAGGGTCCATGTCCGTCCGACGCCGCTTCCCGAAAGCAGGCCGCGGCCGGATCGGAATCGGTCGGGCAAGGAAACGCCGAACGGCGTTCGGCCACCGGGCCGCACGGTCAAAGGCAAAACGAAAAGGGCCAAACCCAACGCGATCAGGATACTGGCACCCGAAAACCAGCCCAATTGCCGGTAGCCTTCCACTTCCGAGAAGAGAAAAGCGACAAACACGCTCAGCGTGGTCAGGGCGCCGAAACAGACGGGCCTGACAATGGCGCGCACCGAGTGCGCCGGCTCGCCGCCGCGCTTGACCGCCACGAACACATGGATGCCGTAGTCCACCGCAATGCCCGCCACCACCGAACCCAATCCGACAACCAGCGCAGAGAGCGACCCGCGCAGCCAGCCGACGACATGCAGCGACAGGGCCACCGCGCCGAGCGGAAACAGGAATATCCACAGCGCTGCCGGGTCGCGGAAGCAGAGCAGGAACAGCGCGAGAAAGGCGGTTGTGGCGATGAGCAGCATGCGCCGAATGTCCGATTCGATCGCCTGACGGTTGCCAACCGTATGCGTGTGACCGCATACCGCTTCGACGCGCAACCCGTCGGGCGGCGCGGCAAGCAGGCGGTCCAGCTCGGCCACAAGATCGGCCGACGCCCGGGCGTCGGTCATGGAAGCGGATGTTTCGAACACGCGCATGGCGTGCCGACCGTCCGCCGACACGAACAGGTTCCGCTCCAGAGTGGCGCCGTAGGCGAAGGTGGCGGACAGGCGACGCAGACGATCGAGGATGAGTCCCTGCATGTCGAGCGGATCGCGCCGCATGGCCGCAGCCAGAAACGAGCCTTCGGGTTTCAGAAGCTGGAGATAGCGTTCGCGAAGAAGCGCGTCCAAAGCGGCCGGCTCCATGCGTTCGGCGATCCGGGCCAGATCGCGCTCGTCCAGAATCGCCGGCATCTGTCGCAGAAAAAAGCCCGCCTGCCCGATCGCGTCGGCTTGCGAGAATTCCATGGGCAACGGTCGCAGCAGCGGCGATTCCACGCCGTCCAGAAATTCCGTTGCGCGGGCCAGAAACGTCTCGCGATCAGCCGCCGGATCGCTGTTTTCGAGAGAAAAGGCGACTTTATCGGAAAACTCGGCTTCCTGAAGGAATTCCATGGCGCGCCGAACCGGGCCGGCATCGGGCAGCATGACCAGCAAGCTGCTGTCGAACGGCAGCGCGAAGAGGCCCGCAACCGCCGCCGCGACGGCGAGGGCCAGCCCGGCGAAGACCGCGCGCCGACGTCGTCGCAAGAAGGCGTGCATGGCCAGGAAACAGTCGCTCATCGGCGCACTCCGACCCGCCAGGTTTCCGGTGGCACCGGCTCGTTCACAGCCGTATCCGAAAACGTCAAGAGAGTCGTGTCGCCGGAGCGGTCGACAATTTCAATGCTTTGGATGTAGTCGCCGTCGGCCTGGAAGGTCACGGTCACGCGCTGGATCGCCTGGGCGGCGACGCTCTCCTCGCGCGGCGCGAAGCGCAGCCGCACCGCCGGTTCGCGTTCGAGAATCTCGACGGCGTAGTCCTTGCGCAACGCGCGGTAGCGACCGGAAAACCAATGGCCCAACTGTTCCATGACCGCGCCGAACACGGGATTGCCCTTCAGGGATTCGCGCCGCACGCGCCCGGTATCCTCGTCCCATTGCCGCATCGTATCGCCGGTCACGACCACGGAATACTTGACGGGCGCATGCACGTGCCAAGCCAGTCGTTCGTCTTCCAGCGCCATGCTCCCTTCGATGGTCACCGGGCGTTCGAGAATGGCCAGAGTCTTCTCCTGGACGAAATTCGCGCGCACCGAACGAATGCCGGCCATGCGCTTTTCCAGAGCCGCCATCACCGCTTCATCGTCCGGCTTCGGCTCGGCCGGCGCAACCGCCGCCTCGGCTGCCGGTTCCGTCGGTGCGGCGGCAACCGCGCTTTCTTCGTCGGCCGCGGCCACAAAGATGAACGCGCCGGTTGCCAGCCCTCTGGCAATTAGTCTTTTGGCTTGGCCCCCTGCCGCCTCGCGCGGCAGGGGCCTGAGATTGGGGTGGAAAGACGCGCCTCCCCCCCCCAATCTCCCGCTCCCGCGACACCCATCCTTCACCTGGCTACGGCGGACAAGCAAGGTCGCGGGGGACGGTGTCAAAATGCGAATAGCGCCCAGCCATCCGGCCGCGCGCGCGATCCGGCGCACAACGCGGGCAACCGTCCACTCCTGTTCCTTGCGATGCGGCATGCGTAAACTCCTGTCAAAACGTGTTCCGAAACTAGCGCTCGAATCCGGCCCTTGTCAACTGGAGAGAAAGTTTCGCTTGGACTCGATACGGAATTCGGATACTGTCCGAACCATGAGCATACGGAATTTCGAATCTCTTATTCATCCGCGCAGCGTGGCGGTGATCGGCGCGTCGAACCGTCCGCTTTCGATCGGCAAGCTGGTGACGCACAATCTGTTGCGGGGCGATTTCGCCGGGCCGGTTTTGCCCGTGCATCCGCAGTACGAATCGGTCGCCGGCGTGCTGTGCTATCCGAACGTCGCGGCGCTGCCGACAGCGCCGGATCTGGCGGTGATCTGCACGCCGCCGGCAACGGTGCCCGGCCTGATCGCCGCGCTGGGCGAACGCGGAACCAGGGCGGCGGTGGTCGTTACCGCCGGATTGGCCGGGCTGCAAGACGATACCGGCCGTTCCCTGAAGGACGCGATGCTGGACGCCGCCCGTCCGTACGGATTGCGCGTGCTGGGGCACAACACCGTCGGACTGATCGTGCCCAAGGCCGGGCTCAACGCCACCTTCGCCCACACCATGGCGCAACGGGGCGATATCGCGTTCGTCGCGCAATCGGGTGGCATGGGCACGACCATTCTCGACTATGCCGTATCGCACGGGATCGGCTTCAGCCATTTCATTTCGCTGGGCGATACGGCCGACATTGATTTCGGCGACTGTCTCGACTATCTGTGCAACGATCCGGACACGCGCTCGATTCTGCTCTATATCGAAGCCATTCGCAACCCGCGCAAGTTCATGAGCGCGGCGCGCGCTGCCGCGCGACACAAGCCGGTGCTGGCGCTCAAATCCGGCCGCGCGCCGGCCGGCGCGCGCGCCGCCGCCTCGCATACCGGCGCGCTGGCCGGCGACGACGCGGTGTACGACGCGGTCTTTCACCGGACCGGCGTGCTAAGGGTCTATCAGCTTGAGGAACTGTTCGACGCGGCGGAAACGCTGGCCCGCTCTAATTCGACGCCGGGCGAGCGGCTGGCCATTCTGACCAACGGCGGCGGGCCCGGCGTGATCGCGGCCGATGCGATCGCGCTTGACGACGGCGAACTGGCCGCGCTGGCGCCTTCGACCATCGCGGCGCTCGACGCCATGCTGCCGCGCACATGGTCGCGCGACAATCCCGTGGACATGATCGGCGACACGCCCGGCGAATACTACGGCAAAGCGCTCGAGGTCTTGCTGCAAGATCCCGGCGTGGACGCCGCGCTCGTCATGCAGGCGCCCGTCTCGCTCATTTCCACCGTCGAGGCCGCGCAAGGCGTCATCGCCGTGGCGAAACGCTCCGTGAAGCCCGTGCTCACCTGCTGGCTAGGCGACCAGCATCAGACCGAAGCCCGCCGACTGCTGCGCGACAACGGCCTGCCCACCTACAACACCCCGGAACAGGCCTGCCGCGCGTTCATGCAACTGGTTCGCTATCGGCGGAAACAGACGCTTCTCAAGGAAACGCCGCCCTCGATCCCGGAAGAATTCGTGCCGGACACCGCCAACGCCGCCGCGATCGTGCGCGGCGCCCTGGCCCAGGGCCGCGCCATCCTGACGGAACCGGAAGCGAAAGCCGCCCTGGCCGCCTACGGCATCCCCGTCGTTGAAACCCGCTGCGCGGCAACAACGGAAGAAGCCCTCGCCCATGCCGAAGAACTCGGCTATCCGGTGGCGCTCAAGATTCTCTCGCCCGACATCACGCACAAAACCGATGTCGGCGGCGTCGCGCTCGACATCGAAACCCCCGCCCAGTTGCGCGAGCGAATCGCCTCGATGACCACCCGTGTCCAGGCGTTGAATCCGCCCCCGAAAATAGAGGGATTCACCGTGCAGCCCATGGCGCGCCGCCCGCGCGCGCATGAGCTGATCATGGGCGTCTCCACCGACCCCGTCTTCGGACCGGTCATCCTCTTCGGACAAGGCGGCACGGCCGTCGAAGTGGTCGGCGACCGGCACATCGGCTTTCCGCCGCTGAACATGGGCCTGGCCCGCGGCCTTGTCGAAACCACGCGCGTGTACAAGCTGCTCCAAGGCTATCGCGACCGGCCGCCCGCGAACATGGACGCCATCTGCCTGACACTCGTCAAACTCTCGCAACTGGCCATTGACATCCCGGAAATCGCCGAACTGGACATCAACCCCGTCTGGGCCGACGAGCACGGCACGCTCGCGCTCGACGCCCGCATCGTGGCGCGGGAACCGGTCGGCCCGACCGACCGCCGCCTCTCCATCCGCCCTTATCCGCGCGAGTTGGAAGAAAACGCCGCGATCAACGACGGGCGCGCCGTTCTTCTGCGGCCCATTCGGCCCGAAGACGAGGCCGCGCATCAGCGCTTTTTCGGATCGCTCACCGAGCGCGACGTGCAATTCCGGTTTTTGGGCCGCTTCAAAACGCTGCCCCATTCCGAAATGGCGAACTTCACGCAAATTGACTACGACCGCGAGATGGCCTTCATCGCCATCGGCCCAACCGCCGACGGCCAGCCCGAAACGCTGGGCGTAGTCCGGGCCATGCTCGATTCCAACCGGACCCGCTCCGAATTCGCCATCTCCGTACGGCCAAACGAACGGGCCTCCAACTTGGACCGGCTGCTCATGACCAAAATGATCGCCTATCTCCGCGCGCGCGGCGTCTCCGACATGTTCTGCCGCATCCATCGCGACGACGAATACCGGCTGGACCTGGCCAACGCCTTCGGGTTCGAACAGCAAAGCGAAGCGGACGGCGAAACCCTTGAAATCCGGCTTGCCTTGACATGAACCGCCGGTGAAACCCGCCATAATGGATAAGGAAACCAAGGAAACCACGGATTACACGAAAGTTAATAAACCGGCAATTCGCATTTTGGCCCCCTGCCGCCTTTGCGCGGCAGGCGCCTCGAGGATTGGGGTGGAAAGACGCGCCCCCCCATCTCCCGTTCGAAAAACCGGAAAAGATGGATTGAACGCCAACCCTGAAAGGGTTATGCAACAGAGCCGGGGGCAACGCCCCCGGATGGCGGGCTGTCTTCTCGGCTCACCCCGCACCCCC
>SLKS01000065.1 GCA_007134465.1 Kiritimatiellia bacterium
CAGGGTTTCACAAAACTCAGAAGCTATTGGTATTCAAAGACTTACGGTGTCGCGTTTTTCGCCAAATCCTAAACTGCGCAAGTGACTGCAAATGAACGATTTATGAAGACCTTTCGCCGATATTTTCGCCCGATTGGGCCTCCGAGGGGCGTTTTCACCCCCTGTTTGACCCATGGTTTAGTAAGTTTTGAGTTTTGTGAAACCCATTGGGCCAAAAACCATAATGTTTTGCGGCGCATGATCTTCTCCTTCCTAAACCGAGCATATTCCATCTCCGATATTTCTTGCATTGCGCCCACCTTTCACAAAACTCTGGCGCATGAAGAAGCAAACCGAACTCATTCAGCCCGAACATCTCTGTCCCCGTCTGCGCTGGGAGAAGCTCTTTCAGTTCTTGCCTGCGTGGCCGCAGCCAGCGGCACGGACTGGCCGGAGGCCTGTCGATCGTCTCAGCCTGCTGAAGGCGTTGATCTACCAGCGACTCCGGCGCATGCCGTTTTTGCGGGATCTGCACACCCTGCTTTGGGAAAACCCGCCGATCGCCACCGCCTTGGGTTTCGACCCCTACCAGCCTGCCCCGAGTCTCGAACGCTTCAGTTCGTTTCTCCGCGACTGTCCACACCCTGTGCTTCAGCAGATTCGCATCCAACTCGCCGGCATGCTCATCCAGGAGGGAATCATCGCTGGCCAACATGTCGGCCTGGACTCCTGCCCGATTGCCAGTGCGGTTCGCGAGAACAATCTCAAGGCGGCCCTGCGTCATTGCCGATACGACAAGACGATTCCGCCCAGGGGCGACCCGGATGCCCGGCTCGGCGTGCGCATTCATTATCCGAATACCGGCAAATCGCGCGTCGAATATTTCTGGGGATATCGCAATCATGTTCTAGCCGATCTGGAATCCGAACTGCCGCTATGGGAAATTACCGAACCCAACTCCGTAGGCGAACCGACTGTGGCCATCTCCTTGATGAATGCCGCGCAGGAAAGGTTCAAGCCACCGTTCCAATCCGTCAGCGGCGATGCGGAGTACGACACCGAAGCCATACTCAAACACATTGTGCACGAACTGAAGGCAAAGCCGTTCATTCCCTGCAATCCTCGCAACGCCCAGGACAAAACCGGGTTCCGGCGGGAAGGCCAGGGCGTTGTCTGTCCCGCCCACCTGCCGATGCCACGCCGCGGAAGGATGACGGTCAAGGGGGTTACCTACATCCAATTCTCATGCCCGTTCCATTACGGGCGAAACAAGCCCGATTTACTTCTGTGCCCCGCCGGTCACCCGAAGTTCGCCTCGCAGAAGGGATGCAACTACCTGTGGCGCATCACCGACAGCATCCGCGACCAAATCCCATATGGCACCGATGTGTTCAAGGAACACTACAACCGACGCACGGCCGTCGAACGCGTGTTCAGCCGGCTCCTGGCCGTTACCATCCAGGAGCCAAGCGTCCGCGGATGCCAGAGTGTCCGAAACCATTGCACCATCTCCCATATCGCCGTCCTGCTTGTCGCCTTGGCAGCGCACAAGCTCGGACACAAAGACAAAATCCGATTCGTCCGAACATTCGTGCCGGATTTCCTCCGTTGAGGCAGGATCGTCCGGTGTCAATCGCTCAAAACCGAGTTTTGTGAATCCCTAATGGAGATAAAGGCGAAAGATTTGGGAGAAAGATTGGCTTTAGAGCTAGCTGTTCTTGCTTGACGCCTCCATTTCGACAATCTACCGTTTGCCCAAAACACAAGAAAGCGAGTTTGTTTCCATGCAACAGAAAACTCGCACGCCGGACACAATGAACGAGCACAAGATTTTTAGGTGGAATATGAAGCCCCAAAGCCTTTCCAGCCCCTTGATCGCATTGGCGTTGTTTGCCGGAATCCAAGTCGTCAGCATGGGCACGGAATCGGCGGAAACAGCCATACGCATCCCGAAAATCATTCGTTCGCGCCAACTTGACAACGGACATATCGAGTACCTCGTACCCGGCGTCGATTTCAAGCCGAACTGTCGCTTGGAGCCGCCCCCTCCTTTGTCAGAAACGACACGGGAACATTATCGCTGGACAGATCAACAGCGAATAGAACGGGAACAGATCGAGGAAGAACAACGATATTTATTGATGAGGACGGAGCAGTGTCGGGAATTGCTGGCTTCCGCAAACAACGCGGTGAATTTCAGCGTGCGGGCCGAGGGGTACAAAGATGTTGTTAGCGTTGAGTTTCTTATTCCGGACAAGGCTATTGCACTGCGTGGACTGACCAGTGCGGCGGCGCTACGGGCGGCATATAGCGGCCTTGTCGGGCCCTGGAGATCTTCGGCTCTGAAACAACCCTTGACGCCTTGGCTTCAGCTCTTGCTCATGGAGGAACGTGGCGAGGCTTACAACCCCGATCTTTTCCGGCTGGCGCTGGAGATTGGCATGCCGGAGGGGGAAGCGCTTGACCGCCCCATATTCGTATATTCACAGCCCATAGCCGAAGGCGGCTTGGCGCTGACCTTCAGATCGTCCGTCGTGGATTCGGCCGGAAACCAAGCCGTAGCGGATTACGCTTTGAAACACAACGACGGACAATACGTCTTTCAACGAATGGCGCCGCCCGGTTTTTCGCATACGTCGTCGCAAACCAAGCGGAGGTCGTCTAGCGAACGAAGTGCAACCTCCCTTAATCTGGCTCTAGACCGAAAGGGCACAGCGGAGCTCAAGGGATACGCGCAACTGTGCATGCATGCCGCGCGGTTTGCCATTGTCGTACGCGACGACCGCAACGACTTGCTCTGGGACGCTTTCGGCCAAGCGGATGACCATGTGACCATCCTGGCCCACGATCTGACAGGCAACGGACGCGACGAAATCGTTATTGCCGAGACCAATCACGGAAAATTTCAATTAAGAGTCTTTGCCGACGCGCCTTAGCGTTGACGCCGCCCGCACCCGGAACATTTCCATTTACATCGCCCCGGTCCTGCGCTAGAAGGGCCGTTCTTTTTCAACCGACCGAAAGGAGAACCGCCATGTCGCTCGATTTGCGCAAGAACTGTTCGACATCTTTGCTTGTCCCCACCAGCATGGGCGTCCGCATCACGCCGCCCGACGGCCAGGCCGTCCATTGCAGCGACTTGTTTCGCATGCAGGCGACGAGCGCCGAAACGAACGTGGCCAGCGTATCGTCCTATCTCGGCCTGCCCGTCAAGGTATTGACCACGTTCGTCAAGGACAGCCCCGTCGCCCGCTTTATCAAGGACAATCTGGCGTCGCGGCATATGGCCTGCGAAGGCAAGGACGTTCCGCAAGGCGGGCCGTGGGGCTATCGCCACCAGTTCAACATCGCGGACAGCGGCTTCGGTACGCGCGGGCCGCGCGTGCATAACGACCGGGCCGGCGAAGTGGGCCGCACGCTGAACGCGAAGGATTTCGATCTGGACCGCATCTTCGAGAAGGAAGGCGTGCAAATCGTCCATCTGTCCGGCCTGATCGGCGCATTGTCCCCGGACACCGGCCAGTTCTGCCTGGAACTGGCGCGCGCCGCGAAGAAGCATGGCGCCCGCATTTCCTTCGATCTCAACTATCGGGCCACGTTCTGGAAAGGCCGCGAGACGGAACTGCGCGACATCTTTCTCGAAATCGCCGGCGTGGCCGATATTCTCGTCGGCAACGAGGAAGATTTCCAGCTTTGCCTCGGTGTGGAAGGCCCCGAGGCGGGCGGCGAAGGGCTGGCCGGTCAAATCGAGGCCTTCCAGGGCATGATCTCCCGCTTGAAGGAGCAGTTCCCGAACGCGTCCGTGTTCGCCAACACCCTGCGCGAAGTGGTGAGCGTGAACCGGCACTTGTGGGGCGCGATCATGGCGCATGGCGACGAATGGCACGTGGTCGAGCCGCGCGAAATCCATGTGCTCGACCGCATCGGCGGCGGCGACGGGTTCGTCGGCGGCCTGCTCTACGCGATCCTGCGCGGCTGGAAACCAGAAACATGGGTCCAGTTCGGCTGGGCGGCCGGCGCCTTGGCCACCACGCAGCTCACCGACTACGGGCAGCCGGCCGACGAAGAGCAGATTTGGAGCATCTGGAAAGGCAACGCGCGCGTCCGAAGGTAGATCGTGGAACAGCCCGTCCAGTTCGCGAACGAATCGGCAACCTTGCGAGGCATCCTGCACCGGCCCGATGCGGACCCGGACGTTCGCAAACCCGGCGTCGTGTTTTTGCACGGCTGGACCGGATGCCGGCTCGGGCCGCATCGCATGTTCGTCGAAATGGCCCGGCGCCTGACGGCGGACGGCTTCGTCTCGTTGCGGTTCGACTTTCGGGGACGGGGCGAAAGCGACGGCGACGGCGCCGACGCGTCCATCCGATCCATGGTCTCCGACGCCGGCGCGGCGGCCCGCTTTCTGCGCGCGCGAACCGGGCCGCGGCCGATCGTTTTCCTCGGCATCTGCTCCGGCGGGAAAGTCGCGCTGGGCACGGCCATGGAAACGGACAACGTGGCCGGGCTGGCCCTGTGGTCCTGCGAACCGATGGGCGGCCTGCGCACGGCGGACATGCGCGCGCGCAAGACGCTCGCCGCGCTCGGCCTCTACGCGCGCAAGCTGTTTCGCCCTGAGACTTGGCGCAAAATCCTGACCGGCCGCGTCCATGCCGCCCAGGTCCGCTCAGCCATCCTGTCCTCCGAACATCCCGACGAAACGGAACTGGCATGGGAATCCGAACGCATGAAACGCTTCGCCGCCTTCCCGGGCCGCGTCCTCTTTGTTTGCGGAACAGCCGATCCCGAAGCCATGGCCGCCGACGCCGCCTACCGGGCTTTCTGCCGACAACACGGCATTCCCTCCGCCCATCATGCCGTTGCCGGCGCCAATCACAGCTTCTATTCGCTCGCATGGTCCGAAGATACCTATGCCGCCACCCGGCGCTGGCTGGCCGAGAACAGCCGGTCGTAGACTCAAACAACCTGATCTCGTCGCCGCTATCGTTCACAGATTCCGAAGGCAGCCGGCGAAACCATACACGCAAAAGCGGTGTATGTTATCCGTGTATTCCGTGTAATCCGTGGTCGGTCATTGGTTTGCAGGCAAACCCCGCCTTAACGCTTTGACTTGCACAGGCGAAAAAAACAAATTGCCTGTTGCTTTTTCGGGCGTGAGCCGCTATATTTTATTTAAAGGAATAGAACGGCATTGTGTCCAGTCCAAGGAGGCTGTCATGAACAGGCCATTTTCCCGCCGCATGTTCCCTGGTTTGCCAGGCCAACAGCGCCCATGCCGCCGCGCATGCGCCGCGTTCACGCTGATCGAACTGCTGACAACGATCGCGGCAATTTTCGCACTGGCGACACTGACGACTTACGCCGTTCACCGAGCCCGCCAGCGCGCGCAGACGGCACGTTGCTCGAACAATCTTCGGCAAATCGGTATCAGCGCCATGATGCACTTCATTGATTACGACATCCCTGCGGAAATTCTGTGGGCGAATACGGCGTCACCCGCGCGCACGGACGACGCCGTGACAACCTTGCCGGGATTTTCTCCTCTTACACTGGCCTGCTTTCCCGACATGCCGCCGCTCCCGACTCGCGAACGCGACGGCGACACAAATCCGCCGGACCCGTCTCCCGATCCCGACCCGTCTCCCGATCCTGCCCCCCCCTCCACCCCGCCACCGTCTCCGTCTCCTGCGCCGCTGCCGCGTCGCGCCATGCCCCGCACCGTGATCGGCGCGGGCGAAATCAACGCTTTCGGGCTGCTGCAAAAAGGCTGTCCGGGGTACGGACGAAACCCCATGTATGCGTTGGATCCCGGCAACGAGCCGCCCTACCGCTCTTACGGCATTCTGCAATACAATCTCGGACGCAAGCTCGACGACGCCTTCGAGTGGATTTTCGCCTGCTCGGACTATGCGGAAATCGTGTGCCCGAGCGAGCTGGCAGGCGCACGTCACAGCGGCGGAGTCAACGTGTTCTTCTCCGACGGTCACAGCCGTTTCTTGGCCGTCGAGAACGTTCCGTTTCCCGAAGCGGAATAAGCCAAGCGAGCCCTGCCCTTTAGACCCGCAACGGAACAGAATAACAACGAAAGGTCGCGGCACGGCTTTCCCATGGATTCGGACAGCAAGAAACGCCATATAATCAGCGCGGCCGCCGCCGTTGTCGCGATCGCCATGATTCTGGCCTATGTCTTCCGCGAGCGAGACGTTTCCTACTATTGCGACATTCCCTTCGGCGATCTGAAAGAGGAACCGGCTGCCATCCGCGAGACGCTGGAAAAGGTGTTCCGCGAAGCTCTGAGCGACCCGCAATCCGACCGAACCCCCTCCTGGGCGCTGGCGCATCCCGGTCCGAGCGTGAAGATGCCGGAGCTGGCCGCGCTGACGCCCGAGCAAAAAGAATTGTTCTTCGACGAACTGGACCGGCAAATCCGCCGCGCGCCGCGCCGGGAAGTTCCCGCTCTGGTCTCGCGCAAGATCCATCTGGGATTCCTGCTCGATCCACGCGTCACTGTCCGCGAATGCCAGAAAATTCTGGCCGAGGATCCCGACAATTTCTTCGCGCTCAACCATTGCGCATCCGGCTACATGCTGCTGGGAGAATGGCGCAAAGCTCTTGAATACGCCGCGCGCGCCATCCAGGTGGACGGCGAATCCTCCTACATGCACAACCTTGTGGCGCAAATCTATTTTCGGAAAGGCGACCTGGACCGAGCCCTCGACCATTTCCGGCAAGCGCTGGAAATGACCGATGGCGACGACATGGCTCTATACGGCATCGAACTGGTCAGACAAACCCGCGCCGTTCGGCGCTAACAACAGCTATGCGTTTGCGAACCCATCCACGACTGTTTGTGTCTCCCGCGCGAATCGAGCGGCTGAAAGATCCGGTCGCGCGCGTTCCGGCGCTGCGCCAGGCCGCCGAAACGGTGCGAAGGAACGCGGAAATGTTTGCGCGCGAAGGGCCCGCGTTCGACTGGCCGACCCATGTCCACAACGCGCACCTGATCCGCGCGCGCGCCATGCAAGGGCGTATCGTCACCTTGCTTGTCGAGTGGATGCGGAGCGGAGAGTGTCGTTTCCGCACGGCCGCGCTGGCGCACCTGCGCCAGATGAGCCGCTGGCGCTACTGGTCCTGGATCCTCTGGCGCCGTCGCGACTCCCGGCCCGACGGCATTTTCGATCTCAGCTACGGCGAAAACGCCGCCACTCTGGCCCTGGCCTGGGACTGGTTGCATGCGACATTGCCGCCCGCCGAAAGAAGAATGCTCGTTTCCATGGCGCGCCGTCGGCCTCTAGCCGCCTTTCTGGCCGGAGACCGTGCCGGGCGCAACTGGTGGTTCCGCGAAAAGGGTTCGAACTGGAACACTGTCTGCGCGGGCGGGCTCGGCATGCTCATGCTGACCATGCGCGAGGAACTGCCGGAAGCGGATGGCGTCCTGAAAAAGGTCGAAACCTCGTTCGTCCCCTTCATGCGTCATATCGACAGCATGGGCGGCGGCTGGCCGGAAGGCATCGGATACTGGGGCTACGGCATGCGCTACGCGTTCATGTATCTGCTGTCACGGGAAACCGCCACGGGGCGTACGCACCCGCTGCTGAAACTGCCGGGCGTACGCCGCACCCTGGATTTCCCGCTCGATTTCTCGCCGCATGGCGTCCCCTGCAGTTTCGGGGATGCGAACAGCTGTTCAGTCAACCCGATCCAGTACTTGCTGGCCGAACGGTTCGGACGCGCGGACGTGACGGCCGAACTCGCGCGACGTCAAACCCCGAAAACCACTGCCCGCCAGCCAATAAAACGCACGCGCGGCTGGCCCGACGCCGCCGAAACCCTGCTCTTCTTTCCGCGAAAAGCGATCGCGCCAACCCGGCCGCGCGCTCCATGGCGGCGACATTATGCCGGGCTCGACTGGCTCTGCCTGGCGGACCGCTGGCCCGGGCCCAACCTTTATCTCTCGATTCGGGGCGGAACAACGGACGTCCATCACGGCCATATGGATTTGACCAGCTTCCATCTGGTCGCCGGAAACGAACGCATGATCGTGAACACGACCCCGTCCGAATACCTGGACAGCACCTTCACCCAACGCCGCTACGAGCTGTTCGAGATGACCCCGGCATCCAAGAACGTACTGCGGATCAACGGGCTGGGCCTGGCGCGGCCCGCGCGCGTAGCCGTTCGCCGTTGCCGCACATGGGGGCCGCCCGCCGTGCGGATCGACGCCACCGCCGCCGTCGGCGTTTCGCGCGACGGAGAGACGCTGGCCCGATCGTACACGAGACTGTTCGTTTTGCTTGACGATCAGGCGGTTCTCGTGGCCGATTCGGCCTCGGTGCGCCATTACAGCCGGTTCGAAACCCGCTTCTTTTCGCCCGGAACCGTCCGCGCTCGGGAAAGCGGCATGCTGATCCGCGGACGCCGGCAATGGCTGCGCGCCGCGCTGGCGGCCGATCAGTCCGCGCACGCGCTCTTGACCGTAGCGGCCATGACGTCGCCCGGCGCCGACGAACCTGCTCTGATCCGCTGGCGAAGCGACGATTTGCATAGGGAAATCGCGCTGGGCGCGTTATTCGTCCGCGGAAAAGCGCCTGCCGCTCTCTCCGTCAGCCGCAAGGGAACAGATTTGCTTTGGACAGCGTCCTGGTCGAAACGAACGCTGCGCTTTCGCTCCGATCCCCGTCTGTCGCGCCTGTTCTTGGACGAAAAATCTTAAGGCGGGCTGCGCCCGCAACCCGGAAAGAATTGAACAGAAGGCAACGAAGAAAACGAAGATGGGGCGAGATCCTTTGTTTCTTTCGTTATCTTGAGCGAAGCGGGTGTTCAAACAATCCCGAAACAAGTAATACACGCAAAAACATGTGTCTTTCTGAAAAGTCTCTCATAATGCCTTTACGCCCTTGATGCCGCTTCTTGCTTGCGGCTAGTCTATTTCAGAAGTCTGCGAAACAATGGGAAGGCGGAACGGGGTCAACCTTTCACCGCCAAAACGGGAGAACGACCATGAAAAAAAGAGCATGCAGGAAACAAACGGTGAAATCAGCCGCCCTGGCCTTGTGGCTGGCGCCGGCCGTTGCGGCAATGGCGTTCGACATCCCCCTGACTGCGACCGATCATTCCGGCCAGGCACGCACGGCGGAGCCGGTGACAACCGGCATTCCGTTCGCGCGCGGTCAGCTGGCGGATGTTTCGCGTCTGACGGCGCGGCAGGACGGAAAAGCCATACCGGCGCAGTTTCGCGCGCATGTGCCCTGGGAAGACGGATCCGTACGGTGGGCGCTGATGGACACGCAACTTAATGTGCCCGCCAACGGAAGCACGACGCTGACCTTGTCGAACGCCGGCGCCAATCCCGCGCCGACCCGCCCGGTGACGGTCGAAGAAACCGACGAACGCATAACGCTCGCCACCGGCGATCTGAGACTGGCGATCGGCAAGAAATCGGCCGCCTTCATCGAATCGCTTTCGATCGGCGGCAAAGAACGGCTGACTTCGGCCGGACGCGGACTTGTGATCCATACGGCCGACGGCAAGGAGGCTCGGGCGGCGACGCCGTCTTCGGTAACGATCGAGGAACCCGGTCCGATGCGCGCGACCGTGGCCCTGAAAGGCGCGTTCGCCGACATTCACGACGGACTGTTGCGCTATACGGTGCGCGTTTCCGTTTATGCGGGAAAGCCGCAGGTCAAACTGCACGTCTGGCTAGAAAACGACGGCGCCTACGGCTATGGCCAGCGCGATCCGCCCCGGGAGTGGTTCGAATTCAAGGGCATGGCTGTCGAAATCGGCCTGAATCTCGGCGGCGCGATTCTCGCCGAATGCGAAGGGGCTCAGGCCAAAGGCCGGTTCCGGGTCGAACAGAACGCACGACCGAATTACAATTGGAACGCCTTTCGGTTCACAGTAACGGACGGCGAAAAGGAACTCGCGTCCGGCGCGCGCACCGACGGCATCGTGGCCCTGTCCGGCGCGGACGGCAGGCTGACAACCGGCATCCGCCATTTCTGGCAGAACTACGAGAAAGCCATTGAATTGGACAACACCAAGCTGACACTGTGGCTGTGGCCGATTGGCGGGGAATGGCCACGCCAAGCGAAAAGGCCCAACGCCTCTCGCAGAGGCGTTTTCGATCAGTTCAAAACGCCGGGCCTGTACCGGCTGCCGGGATCCACCCACAAAGGCTACGAAATGGTACTGGACTTTTCCGGACGAGACGCGGCCGCCGTGTCGGCTTCCTTGAGCGAGCCGCTCATGGCGCTGGCCGAGCCGGCCTACTATGCCGCCACCGAAGCCACGCCCGGCTGGATGGCGCCGGCAAACTTCGTTACCGGCACGGACGCCGACTACGATGCGAAGGTACAGAGCTGGAACGCCGTGGCGCGCAACGCGGTGCGCACCGAACCCGACTACAAGGGCAGCATCTATTTCGCCAAGCGCGGCGGGGCGGACAATCGCGGATTCTGGTACGGCTGGATGGACTACGGCGATCTCGCCTGGGCTGCTGGCACCAGTTCTCTGCATTACGACTGGACTTGGATCATGCTGCTCAACTATCTGCGTACAGGCGAACCGGACTTTCTGCGACTGGGCACAGCCATGGCCCGTCACAGGATTGACGTGGACCAGCGCTGGTCGGATCGCGACGCGCCCGCCTATCGCGCCCTGACGGCCTATGAAAAAGGCTATACCGACATTCATTTCGGGCGCGGCACCGGCGGCCGCCCGACCACAACCCACAACTGGATCAGCGGCGTGGCCCTCTGGTACATGCTGACCGGCGAGCCCAAAGCCCTCGAATGCGCCTGGCGCAATGCGCAAGGCGTACGCGAACGCTCGGTCGAACGCCGCCGACGCCGCGGACCTGCGGCAGGCGGTCAAAGCCGCGAAAGCGGTTGGTCCATTTTGGCCCTTTGCTCGCTGTACGACGTCACTGGCGATCGCGCCTTTCTGGACGATGCGCTGCTGATGTTCACCAATCATGTCCTGCCCCAACGCGAACAGCGCGGGCCTCTTCTCGAAGGCGGCTTGCAGTACTTCTACGGCACGCAAGGCTATACCGAACTGCATCGGCGGACGGGCGACGATCGCGTGCTGGCCTTCTTGCGCGAAGGCTGCGAGGCCGACCTCGCCCCGGTCTCAGGAGGCGATCCGGCCTGGCGCAATTTCCTGGCAAACATCTTCGCCTATGTCGGTCATGTGGACGGCAACGACGCCTACATCGCACGCGCGCGCCAGCTCTTCACGGAATTCATTCCGAAAGGCAATCCCCCCGGCTATACCGCCAGCAGCAGGGCCTGGACCAAGGAGCGCGCGAAAGTGCTGCGCAACGGGCATATCCTGCAGCATGTGCTCTGGCGTCAGGCGCAGGGCGTAAGGCAGCCATGAACAAAACGACGCTTATGACGCGATACAGAACGATTCTGACAAGCGCATGGGCTTGGTTGGCGGCAACAGCCGTTGGCGCGACGGAATTCGCGCAAGATCCGGCCGTGCGCCGGGAGAACGAACGCCTGCGCATCGAATTCGCGCTGCGCCGCGAAACGGACGTGGCCGTCCAGATTGAAAACGAGGCGGGCGCGATCGTTCGCCGACTGGCCGCCGGAGCGCTGGGCACGAACGCGCCGGCGCCGTTGCGGGCCGGAACCTTGACGCAAGCGCTCGAATGGGACGGCAAGGACGACGCGGGCCAGCCGGCCGGTCCGGGCCCGTTCCGCGTCCGCGTCTCCGCCGGGTTGACCGCCCGCTACGACGGCATGGCGTTCGGATCCGAAGAACGGCCCGACACTCTGACGAACGTAATCGGCCTGGGCGCGGGCCCGGACGGTCGCGTCTACGTCCTGAGTACGCGCTGGAACCGCATTTGGTGGCGGGCAACCGCCATCCATGTGTTCCGCAGAACAGGCGAATACGAGCGCACGCTTAAACCCTTTTCCGCGAATTTGACTCCGGAACGGGCCGCGACGCTTACCCCCTACCTGTCGCCGACAGGCAGACCCAACCCCGTTGTCTACCGTGTACTGGCCATGAGCTATTATCCGAACGAGGATCTGGCGCAGCACATGGCCGTGGACCCGGCCGGCAACGTACACTTCGCCGTACGCAAGGCGTCCTACAGGCCGCCGGCCGACAAATGGCTCGCCTCCCTCGCGCCGGATGGCGGGACCGCCTATGAAACGTACGCGGGCGGCTTGCTGCCGTCGGATACGTCCGCCGGCCACCTCTTCCTGGCGGCGGCGCCCGATGGCCGCTCCGTCTGGGCGACAGGACTCGAACGCGGAACAGGCGGCAAAACATCGCGCGACCGGCCCAACAGGCCTGTCGTGCGCAGAATCGCTTTGCCGGCGCGCGACCGGGCCGAACCGGTTTTCGGAGACCCCGCCGAGGCCGGTGCGGGCGACCGCCGCCTGAACGATCCGCGCGGCCTGGCCTTCGATGGCCGAGGCCGCCTGTTCGTGGCCGATCGCGGCAACAACCGCGTTGTCATTCTCGATGCGGAAACCGGCGCGTTCGCCGGCGCGTTCGCCGTGCCGGAACCTGGCTGGATCGGCGCGCACCGCGTAACCGGCGCGGTCTATGTCCATACGCCCGGCCGCATCGTCAAGTTCGCCAACGACGGATCGGACTTCGCCGAAACGGCCCGCCTCGACTTGCCGGAACTGCCGAAACGCGACCGCGCGCGCGTGAACTGGTCGTTCGCGCTCGACGCAACCGCCGAACCGGCCGTGCTCTGGGTCGGCCGCGACCGCGGCGACGACACGCTGCTGCGCACGGTCGAAACCGATGCCGGGTTCGGTCCGCTCGAACGGGCCGGCTATGCGCCCGCCCGCGCCTATTGGAACCTGGCGGTCGGACACGACCGCCAAACCGTGACCTGCAAGGTGGGCGGCAGGACCTTGCGCATTCTGCACGAGGAAACCGGCGAGACGCGCGATATGCGACTGAGCGGCTCGTCCGGTCAAACCTATCGGCTCGGACCGAACGGCCATATCTACGGCATGGACCATTGGCGCGTGGCCATCCGGCGCTGGGATCGCAATGGCAAGTTTTTGCCCTACCCCGCCACGGCCGACCATCCCGAGTACAAGGGACGCCTGCCCAGCCGGCCCTCCGGCACCACGGGCTGGGAACGCGGGTTCGACGTGGACCGGCACGGCAATGTCTATGTCAAGCAACGCGGTCCGGTCTATCACGGGCGCAAGCGCGTGGACATGTACGACCCGAACGGCCGTTTTCTGCGCACCGCGATCTGGGTCGTCAGCGACGGCGCCTACGGGCCGCGCGTGGATCCGGCCGGCAACATCTACATGATCGAATCGTTCCGGCCCGTCGGCCAGGACATGCCCGCCTACTTCGCCGGCAAGCTGCCCCATGCCGAAATCGAACGGCGCAGCAATACGCTCGAGCAGTACCGATGGATGTACGGCAGCGTGGTCAAGTTCGGGCCGCAAGGCGGCGCGATCTGGTTCCCGATCGTGGACGAAAAACGGGACGCCTACGCCTTCGAGGGCGAAACGAAACTGCCGCCCGGCATGCCAAGCGTCGAAGTGGACACATCGCGATTCGGCGGCGGCACAGTGGACAGGGGACGTTTGGAAGGCGCGCTGTGGCATCGCTATGGCGCTGCCTACGTGCTGGACATGCATCCCAGCCACAACCGCCGCTGCCATTGCACGGCCACCGAGTTCGAGGTGGACGATTTCGGACGCGTGTTCTACACCGATCAGGGCAGGTTCCGCGTGGTCGTGCTCGATACGAACGGCAACGAACTCCTGACCTTCGGCGAATACGGAAACCAGGACCATTGCGGGCCCGGTTCCTATGTGCACGACCCGCAAGAAGGATTCCTGCGCCCGCGCCGGCCGAACGACCCCGAAACGCTCGTCAGCCCCTTCGCTCGGCCGGAAATCGCTTTCAACTGGTTCACCGGGCTCGGCGTGTCGGACCGCTTCGTCTACGTGGCCGACGGCGGCAACCGGCGCGTGGTCCGCGTGGGCTTGACATACCGGGAACAGATAGTGGCGACAGAAATTGTTCCGTAGCGGTTCGAGGGAAATCGTTGAACGCGAACGACAAACAGAAAGGGAGAACAGGTATGAGAACACGGCAAGGAACGGCAGGGCGCCTCGGCGCGGAGCTTACGGTTGCGGCGCTTATGGTTGCGGGGCTGGCCATCTGGTCGGCGGCGCAAGGCGGAGAACTGGTGCGGCTGACGCTGGACGAGCGGCTGGGCGTGGCGCGCGCGGCCGAACCCGTGACGAGCGGCATTCCGCTGCCGCAGGGCGCGGTCTCGTCCGCGGACGAGCTGGCCTTGCGCGACGCGAACGGCAGGCCGATTCCTGCCGAGCTGCGGCCCGTGGTCCGCTGGCCGGACGGCAGCCTGAAATGGGTGCACGCCTATTTCCTGGCGGACGCGCCCGCGAACGGCGTCGGCACGGTCGCCCTGACGCGCGGAACGCCGACGCCTCCGGCTCGGCCGCTGACGGTGCGGGACGAGGCCGAAACGATCGTTGTGGATACCGGCGCATTGCGGTTTTCCGTTCGCAAGAACGGATTCAACCTGCTGGACGCCGTCTGGTTCGATCCGAGCGGCCGCGGCCAGTACGGCGATGCGCAACAAACCGTCGCGCCGCACACGCTCGGGCTGCGCGTGCGCGCGGACGGCCGGGACTACTGGGCGCACCGGGACGGCGAAGCGAAGGTGACTGTGGAACATGCCGGGCCGGCGCTGGCCGTGATCCGGGCCGAAGGGACGCATCGCGACGAAGCGGGCGCGGGCATGCTGGATTTCATCGTGCGTCTCTACGCCTTCGCCGGTTCGCCGACCGTGCGCGTGACACATACGGTTCTGAACCGGCAAGGCGACCGACAGAGTTTCGTGGACGCGCAAGCCGTGCACATCGAGCTGCCGACCGCGTTCGGCGGCGGCGCGGCGCAGTTCGACGGCGGCAAGCCGGCCCGGCTGAACCGTCCGGACACCGAGGCGTTCGTGCATGCGTTCGATGTCCGCAAAACCCGGGACGCGTCCGGCGCCGAAACCACGCACGAATTCGAGCCGGAAACCGGGCTGCCGGGCCGGCTGCTCTGGCGCGACAAGGCGAACCGGCACGGCGTGGCCGCCGGCACGCGCTGGTTCTGGCAGATGTATCCGAAGTCGGTGGAGGTGCGCGGCGACGGACGGTTGGTGTTCGGGCTGGTTCCCGAACGGCACGAGGCTCCGGTACGCTTCTATTGCGGGGTGGCCCGCACGCACGACATGGCCCTGACGTTCGTCGAACCGGGCCGCGAAAGCGAAACGCGCGCGGCCGCCGCGTGGGCGGCGATCGAACAGCCCTTGCGCGCGTTCGCCGCGCCGCGCTGGTACTGTCGCGACACGAAGGCATTCGGGCTGCTGACGGAAGCCGACCCGGACCTGTACGAGCCGGACTACCTCGAGGCCGTGCGCAAGTTCGACGGCGATTTCGAGAAAGCCTACGACCTGTGCCGCCAGGCGCTGGACGGCTACACGCGCAACCGCACGAGGATGCACTGCTACGGCATCCTGGCCTGGGGCGACGGGTTCCACTACGCCTTGCAACCCGGCGACACGCGGCCGGCCAACATCATGTGGAACGGCAACTACTACGGGTTCCCGCACATGATGGCCATGCAGTGGGCGCGCACGGGGCACGCGGGCTACTTCCGCATGTTCGAGACGCACGCCCGGCACGTGGCCGACGTGCATACCGTGCACTACGACCCCAATCCGCAATGGGTCGGCGCCAACCGCTACTGCCCGCCGCCGGAACACGTGCGCAATCACGCCTCGGGCGATCCGGAAAAGAATGTCGTGTATGTCTCGAACACGTTCAACCATCACAAGGCCGAGTCCTTCTTTCACTCCTGGTATTTGCTGGCCGATTTCCGCATGCTCGACGCCATCGGCGAAGTGGGCGACTTCATCATGCGCTACCGCAGCGCCGACCGCGACCGCAGCCAGCCGCGCGGGCCGGGCAACCTGATGATGACGGTCGCTCAACTGTGCGTGTTCCACAACTACGACCAGGCCTGGCTCGACCGCTACCGCGCCATCTACGACCGGAACCACAACCAGAAGCCGCGGTTCACCTTCCAGCTCGGCTTCTGGCTCGAAGGCGTGCGGCGCTACTACGAGACGACCGGCGACGAGCGCGCGCTCGCCCGCCTGCGCCAGTATGCCGACGAGGTCATGCAGGGTCGCGAACGCAGCGACGTCAACCGCGCGCACATCTTCGGATTCCTGTACGGCGAGACCGGCGAGAAGGCCTACCGGGATTTCGCCGCCGCCAGCGTGCGGCGGTCGAGCCCGGGCTACAGTAACCGCTGGAAAGATTTCGGCTCCAGCATGCGCAACGGCATGTTCGCCCTGCACTGGCTGAGCCGCGCCGCCACGAAAGAGACAACTCAGCCTTGATAGCGTTCGAATGCCAGATTGTTCCGTTACGAGATGCTGCGCATTTGCGTATCATCATTTCGAACATGAACAATGAGATTTGAGATGCGGGCGTCAGACCGCCTTGCGAAACACACGGGAGAAAGGGGAAATGAACATGCCGACAAAATGGAAAGCACGAAGATGGGTCTTGCTTGCGCCTGTAGCCCTCACAATGGCCGGCGCCAACGAGACGAAGCTCGCGGTCAGAGAACCAGGGGAAGCCAACCGCGCACCTGCGGCAATAACAACAGGCATTCCTTTTGCCCGCGGCGCGGTCAAGGACGCCGCCGTTCTGGCCGCTTCCTTGAACGGCAAAGCCGTCCCGGCCCAGTTCCGCGCGCATGTGCCATGGGACGACGGCTCCGTGCGCTGGGCGCTGATGGATACGCAGGTTCCAGTCGAAGCGGGGCAATCGGTCGAGATTGCGGTCGCGCCTTCGGGCGGCGGGCCCGCGCCTGCGGCGCCGGTGACCGTTGATGAAAACAACGCGCGCATTCGCGTCTCTACCGGAAGCCTGGCTTTCGAGATTCCCAAGCAGGCGGGCGGCCTTGTCTCGGCGGCGACGCTGAAAGGGCAGTCGTTGCTGACGGGCGACGGACGCGGCGCCGTACTGGTTCTGAAAGACGGAAAAGAGGTTGTTGCCGGCGCTCCGCAGGAAGCTGTGGTCGAAACGGCAGGGCCCATGCGGACTGTCGTGCGCGTGCGCGGCGTGTTTCCGGGCGTTCATAACGATCTGATCCGCTACACGGCGCGCATAACGGCCTGGGCCGGCCAGCCGCGCATCGGCATCCGGTTCTGGCTGGAAAACCACGGCGCGATGGGACACGGCGAAAAACAGAAACACGAATGGTTCCAATTCAAAAGCATGTCGTTGGAGCTTGGGCTGGGTCTGGGCGGGACGATTACCGCCCGATGCGAAGACGTGGAAGCGCAAGACTCTTTCCGCCTTCTGCAACGCTGTCTCATGGCCAAGGATCGAAAGCCCCAGGGACCGTCGTTCACCCTGGACGATTTCGTCTATACCGTCGTCAGCGGCGGGAAGGAGCTGAAGAAGGACGACCGCACCGCCGGCATTGTCCGGCTGACCGGCGACAAGGGCGGCTTAACCGTCGGTATTCGCGAATTCTGGGAAAACTACGACAAGGCCATCGAACTGAAGAAGAACCGTCTTCTCTTCTGGCTCTGGCCCGAGGAAGGACAATGGCCCAGACCGAAACGTGGACGCTGGGAGCGGGCCGGCCTCAACTGCAACGACCTGGTTCGCATTGGCGACGGCAACAACGCCTACTGGCTGTCGGGAGGGCTGCACAAGGGACACGACATGATCCTGGACTTTTCGGACGCCGCGCCCGAAACGGTCGCCGCCGAGCTGAACACACCCTTGTTCGCGCTGGCTTCGTCCGAGCATTTTGCCGCCACGAAGGCGGCGCCGGGACTGTTCGCGCCCGCAGGCGTTCGTGTCGAAAAGAACCGGGAGGCCAACTTCAAGCTCGCGTCCTGGGAGCGCATGCAGCGCAGCGCGTCCGACCCGGACAGTCCCGTCAGCATCTTCGCCGCACGCAAAGTTTCCTGGCGCGCCAACATCGGCTACTGGGGCGCCAACAGCCATTGGTACGGCTGGATGGACTTCGGGGATATCAGCGTGCCGGGACGCGGCCAGGTCGGCGTGGACGGATGGTCCCAGCTCATGTTCGAAAACGCCATGCGTTTCGGCGATGTCCATGCCATGAAGATTGGGTCGCAAATGGCGCGCCATATCGCCGATGTGGATCAGCTCTGGTCCGATCGCGACCGGCCTCAGTATCGCGGACTCCAAAAACGCGGCGTGCTGCCCGAATTCCATGCGAACAGGCTCGACCGCGGCATCAGGGTCGGCAACCGCCTGGGCGGTCTGGCGCTCCATTACATGCTCACCGGCGACCCGAAATCGAAGGAGGCGTGCCTGCGCAACGGAGACGGCCTGATCGCCGCATGGAACGTCCTGTCGAAATCAGAGGCGTACGGCAGCCCGCAACTGCATATCGGCCGCAATGCCAACACGATTTCGAGCTACACGACCCTCTACCATTTGACAGCGGACAAGAAATGGCTGGACGCGGCCATGGGCCTGTTCGACAGTCACATCCGGCGGCTTTGGAAAAGCCATGGCCCCCACCTGCATTCGGCCAATCAGATTCGGGGCCAGGGCTACGCCCGCCAGGACGAGGCCTTTTGCCTGGCCATCCAATTCCTGTGCGAATTCCATCATGCCACGCAGAATGCCGACGCGCTGAAACTGCTTCAGGAGGCCTGCGAACGCGAATTCCACGCCCATAACTTCTTCGATGCGCCCACCTACCTGGCCGGCCTGTTCGGCTATGTGGGAGGGGTGACAGGGAACCGCGACTACTTGGTTCAAGGGGCTCGGCTGTACGCCGAAAGCTTCCCGGAATCGCGCAGTCCGCCGGTGTTTATGCCAAACAACTCGCGCTGGCATAGCTATGCCGGCAGCATGCTTCGCGCCGGACATCTGCTGCAATACGGCTGGTGGCGAAGTTCGCGCTAGCCTCATCCGCCAAACGCCCGCCGGAAAGCGTGCGGGCGCGTTTGCCGGGTCAGCCGCGCAAACCGTTTCAGGAGCAGGGCCTCCAGTCGGCCTTGTTGATGCGCGGCGAGATTCGCAGGCGCGGGCATCTGGCCGCCGGCCATGGCGCGATGGCCGCCGCCGGCGCCCTGCCCGGCCACCAGCCGCCGCATGACGACTCCGGCGTCCGCGCCGGGTTCCGATACGCGCAAGGACAGCAGCCAGCGATTCTCGTACTCTCCGACGCACAGCGCCCATGCGCAATCCTCGTGGCGCAGAAGCAGCTCGGCCACCTCGCCAATCTGATCGGGAATCTCAATGGCGCCCGGAAACGAAACGAACGCCGTCCCGCAGCGTTTCGCGACATCGAGCGAACGGCGCATCAGCCGGAAATAGGACGAGGGCACGTTCGCCTGCTGAATGTTGCGATACATGCGAATGTTGGCTTGGCGAAACAGATCCAGGGTGGCATCGAGATCGGCGCGGCACGCTTCGCGCCCCAAATCCTGCGTGTCGGAACGGATGCCGTACAGCAAGGCCGTCGCCAGCGACGGCGACAAGTTCAGAGCCGATTCCTTAAGATACTCGTACAGGATGGTGGACGTGGCGCCGTAGCGGCGCCGGATGTCGGTAAAGGGCGACTGCCGCGTGGCGCGACGGCACGGATGATGGTCCAGCACAATGTCCGGAACCGTGCCGGCCGGCAACGCGTTGTTGCCCGTGCCCGGCTGCGTATCCACCAGCGCCACCGTATCGAACGACGCAAGCTCGATCTGACCGAACGGTTTCATCGGCAAGTCGAGATAATGGATCAGAGCCCGGTTCTCGACTCGCCCGACCACGCCGCCGAACGCGATCGCACCGGACAGACCATGCCGCCGGTACGCCCATTCGCGCAGCGCCGCCGCGGAAGCGATGGCGTCGGGATCGGGATAGTCCTGCATCACGATCAGCAGATTCTTGCGCCCGACCGCCAACGCATCCAGCTTGGCCAGCTTGGCCTGCGTAACGGAACGGCCCGAACGCATACGTTCGCCTTTCCGGTTCATGGCGCGCTCCCCATGTATCGACTCTTCAAGGGTACGCCCCTATCCCCGGCCAAAGCCGGCGGCAGCGGCCGTTTCATGACACGTCCGCCTCTTTCGCATCCGTTTGCGCGCCGGACGGCAAACGCTCCGCTCCGGTCATGCGGACCGGGAACGGATCCGTCACGCTGCCGGTATAGAGCGTCATGTGCGGGAACGGAATTTCGATGCCCTCGGCATCGAACCGCTCCTTGATTTCGCGCAGCAGATTCTTGCGCAGGGCCAGAAAATCGGGCACATGAAACCATACGCCGAACAGAATATCCAGCGACGACGCCCCGAAGTTTGTGAACAGAATCAGCGGCTCGGGCTCGTCGAGACAATGCGGGTTCTTGTCGGCAATATCGCGCAGCACGGCCATGACCCGGCCGATATCCTCCTTGTAGGCCACGCCCAGATTGACGTCGAAACGGCGGATCGGAAAGCGCGTGAAATTGATCAGCTCGCCTTTCAGCAACTGTTCGTTCGGAATGCGCACGAACCGGTTGTCGAACGTGCGCAGCTTGACCGAGAGCAGATCGATCGAAAGCACAATGCCCATGGTATTGCCCACGCTGATCGCGTCGCCAACCGCCATCGGCTTTTCGGAGATCAGAAACAGCCCGCTGATCACGTTGGACAGGCTGGTCTGCGAGGCGAACCCGATCGCCACGCCCAGAATGCCGGCCGCCCCCAGCAAGGCTGTGAGCTGAAAGCCCATCTGATTGAGAATAACGACCAGCAGCAGCACGCCGCCGCCATAGAACACCGTTTTGCCCGCAAGCATGGCGCCCTGCGGGGTGAGCCGGTTGCGCGCCAGACGGCGCACGGCCTTGTTCGCCACGCGCAGGGCCAGCCAGCCGCCGGCGGCCAGCAACGCCACGCGGACGCCCTGCATCGCCCACGGCGCGTTCGCCAACGATCGCAAAGCGGAAAGAATCATATCCATGTCTTCACCATTCCCATGCCTTTCTGCCAGAAGTGCCCCGTCGGCGGCGCCACCCGCGCCTTGGCCAGCGGCTCCGCATCCTGTTCCGCCTCCGTCGGCCGGCCCGCCACCTTCACGCGCGCGGTGACCGCCTGTCCGCGCGGCCAGGCCACGTCCACGGCATCGGTCCACAAATGGGTGGCGCCCCGGTAGATGTTGAGGTGCTTGCCTTGCAGGCACACGCGCTGAAACTCCACCGCCGCCTCGGTTTCGTTGATCATGCGCACCGGACAGACGGCTCGATGCGGGTTCTCCGCCGAATCCTGCGTGTCGCAACGGCGCGCGCGCGTTTTGAGCGAATAGCAAAGCTCGCCTTCCGTGGGCTCGCCGAACCA
>SLKS01000063.1 GCA_007134465.1 Kiritimatiellia bacterium
CCTCGCAGGCTTCCGCCTACGAAAGAGAACTTCGGCGGGACACGCGGGATGACAGACTGCTTTAGTCTGGCGCCATGAATGTTGTCATTCCGAGCTCGCGAGGAATCTCGGCCGAAGGCCGTTAGGTTGCGTGCGTCAGCCCGCTTTAGGACTCCACGGCGATTTCAATCTTGCGCGCCTTGGCTTCCTCGCGCTTCGGCAGCGTCAATCGCAACACGCCGTGCTTCATGCGCGCCTTCACCGCGCCCGTGTCCACCTCGTCCGAGAGCTCGAAGACGCGCCGGTACCCGCTGGCCTGGCACTCGGCACGGGCCAGTTGGTATCCGGCCGGCACGTCCAGCCCCACGCGGCCTTCGATGGTCAGCACGCGGTTTTCAACCGTGACCTCCAGCGATTTGTCGTCCACGCCGGGCATGTCCACGTCCATGACCAGCCCTTCCTCGTTCTCGTAGATGTCCACAGGCGGCACATAGGTGCGCCCCCATTCCCGGTTCGGCGCCGCTTCCGCCGGCGCGTCCCCTTGCCGAACTTTCACCTTTTCGTTCTCGTTCATGACTCATCCCTCCTTTCGAAATCTTCGCGCGGCCTGCGGCCGCACACCCAATCAGTTCACCTCGAGCGCAACCCGTTTGGGACGGTCTTCCTCTGCCCGCGGAATCCGCACGCGCAACACGCCATGACGATAGGCGGCCTTGACCTTCCCCGTTTCCGCCCGATACGGCAGGGTCAAGCTGCGCGAGAATTCGCCGTAGAAACGCTCGCGACTGTGATACGCACGCTCGCGCGCATCCTCCGGCAGCGAACGCCGCCCTTTCACGGTCAGCACGGTCCCGTCAATGGACAAGTCCACATCCTTTGGGTCCACGCCCGGCGCTTCAACATCCACCACGATCCCGTTTTCCGAACCCCAGACCTTGATCGGCGGATACTCGCCGGCCGTCGAACGAAAGCCGCGATCAGAAAACAGGCGGTTGAAGCTGTCCTGCATGCCCATCAGATCGTCGAACACCGTCAACGGGTCACCCAGCCTGTCCAGTAGAAATGCCATCGCACACCTCCTTTCATGATTTATTGAACATCTTTCGCCAAAATATACAGCATACAGAATGCCAAGAAATAATGACAGGATTAAAATTCTCTCATATCAATAACCTACAATCATATACGCAACACACACGAAACATGCAAAACGCCATCGTCGCGCCATTATGTCTCTTTTCAAAAGAACGTGAAAGAGTCATTGTGTCGCTTTGCGCGCCGTTGGCGCATGAAGTGTCGGGAGGGACAGCATGCCGTAGATGGCGAGGGCAACAAGATGGTGTTTCGACAAAGCAAGACCGATACGGGCTTGGACAGAATCATTGAGGACAGAATCATGAAGATTCATTTATAAAGAGGAATGATATCCGAACCAAGGAATGCTCTGCGGAAACGATAATCCTGAAGTCTATGGCGGGCGTGTTGTTATGGGATAGAGCCGCCTCGAAAAGCTTGCCTATCTCTTGAGCACGCGCATCCGAAACACGGAAGCGCCCGCGCATGCGCACATGCGCGGGCCGCAGCCGTCACTGGATTTGTTTCGTCTTCTTGCAGACGCGATCGCGCCTTGCGGCAGAAGACCTACTGTTGCCGGCTTCGCTTGGCCCGAAGGAAGATCTGGAGCACCGCCTGATTTTCATCGTGCACGACACGCACGTACTGACCGGGAACAACGGCTTCCAACGAGAGTTGTTCTTCTTCGCCTCGATGCACTTGCGTTTCGGAGGAGAGAGAAAAGACAAGCGTCGGTCGCACGGCGTCGGTTTCCTGTCTCGCAGGCTGCCGTACGACCAAACGTCCGTTTTCCCTGTCGACGGATTCGACAATCCCTCCGATCGATTTTCTGACCACGGTCATCCGTTTTTCGACAGAGGCGTCCTCGCCAGCCGTCAAATAGGTCTGCCCTACGGCGACCATTCCCGAAATCACGGTCACAAACATCGTTTTCTTCACGAATTGATTCATGCTGTCTTCCCTTTCGTTGTACTGAACTGTGAACTGTGTTCCTACGGCGCGGGCGACGCCCACGTCCGTTCGAACGGCGCACGGGTATCCGCTCCGACGCACATGCATCTCGGCCTTTCCCTTGCGCAATTCCACCATCAGACCTGAACTGCCGTGTTCCGCACCTCCTTTCAGTATGGCCTCCGTATTGCCGAACAATGTCACTTGCGCCTCTTCGTTTGCCGTCATGACCGCAACGCTTTCGTTTTCGCCTGTTACCGTCAGACGAGTGCCGGCCGCGATGTGTTTTCCCGCGAGCCCCCGCCCCGTTTCGTCCATGCCGTCGAAAGCGGGAGGCACGATCGAAACGCCGGGACCGGCCGCGACGATACGGGCGAACGGTTGCGTTTCGGGATGAGCGCCCGGTCCAGGCTCGGCGAACGGTTCCGCCATGTGTTCCGCGATCGGCGACGGCATTCGCCTGTCGCGTACGACAAGACGCAATCCCAGTCCGATCGTCAAGGCGGCCGCCGCGCCAAGCATCCATAGGATTCGAAACGGCCTCATCTGCTTTCTCCACTGGGGAGGCAGCGCCCCCTGCGTGCGAGCTTCCTGGCGAATGGCCTCCATCACCCTGCAGCTCAGATTCGGCGGAACCGGACGAAGGCCGAGCAAAACGGCTTCCGTGCGGGCGGCAGATACCCATCGGCTTCGCAGCGTGGCGTCCGTTGCCAGCGCTTTTCGCCATGCCCGGCTTTCCGACAGGGTCAGCGGCCGGTCGAGCGTCGCGTATAGAATATCGTCGGCCTTGTGCGTCATGTCGTCCTCGATCTGGTTTCAATGCACTCGCGCAACGCGTCTCTTGTCCGTTGCAAAAACTGGCGGGCCGCCGAAACGCTTTTGTTCAAAGAAGAGGCTATCCGACCGTAATCCCACCCCTCTTCATAACGCAGGCCGAGAACATTGCGCGTTTGGCCCGGCAAGCGCTCCATGCAGGCGCGAAGCGCGGCTTCCCGTTCGTCCCGATCCGGATCCCGCCATGTCGGATCCTCCCGCAAACTGTACTCGTACAGACGAAACCAGCGTTCGTTTCGAGCCCTTCTCCGCAACTTTTGCCGAACCGCATTGCGCGCGATTCCGAAAAGCCAACCGCCCATGTCTCGCCCGCTCTCGAATTTTTCAATATGACGAAATGCCTCCACAAATGTTTCCTGAACAATATCTTGAGTTTCATCGGCCCCTTCAAGAGCATAGGAGGCCCATTGCCAGACGGATTGCCGATAGGCATTGACAATGACTTCAAAAGCATCGGCATTTCCGGAAAGAACCCGCCGAACGGCAGTCTCGATTTCCTCATTGCCATTCAAAGAATTTCGGCTCTCAGGCTTGGGTTCATTCATGGGCAGTACCGGTTTCCTGGCATGAGGCGCTTGCCCCACCTTGCCCGCCTCTATGGCATGGGCATCTTGCCCCTGTGTCATGGGGCAAGCCGCCCATGACACAACAGGATTTGCAAGTGCCTCGTTATAATATATGCCGAAACAGAGCGAATTCAACACCGATATGCTCATTAATTCGCAATAACGGCCCGAGAGCAACCGCATTATTCAGTTCGGAGAGCTTTCTTCCGGCAAGCGAGACGCATGCCGTCATGGAATCGTCCTCGTCGTCCTGCTCGTTCCCGCGACGAAAACCTCGCTTGCTTTGGGCCTGGGAGGCCGGTGATCGCAGGCATAGGAAAGCAGTCCGAAAAAGGGAATGGGAAAACGAGGACGAAGGACGCGGACGATCGCGACAAGAGGCGGCTTCAGTCCATGCCTTGCGAAAAAGGGGCTAGTCCCATCGCTCGCGGCTATGGTCGCGCACCAGCTGTTCGATGTTTTTGCGTAGCCGTACGGGCGCCGGGGCTTGCGTCAGCGGGAATAGAGCCTGTCGCATATCGTGAACAGGCGTTTGGGGACCATAGCGGCGAAAAGCATCGGCAAGGATTTCCAGACCGCGCATCATGCGGCCGCGCGCCATTTTCTCGGGTATGGACAGAACCTCGGCCACTTCATCCAGCGTCATGTTTTCAGCGCAATGCAGCCACACGGGCAGCCGATAATGCTCGGGCAAGCGATCCAGCGCTTTGTCTGTGATGGAGGAGGCATCCTCTTTGCGGGACAACCGTGCGGACACAAGCTTCTTCAAGATTTTCATGCATCCCTCCCTTAGATCGGGCGCCCAGCCCCTGCTTTCCCTATAGTCGCCGCCGAACACCGAAATGTGGCAACTATTTTCTTTTTTTTGCGAGTCATCGGCCCACCTGCTTGGCAGTGCGCCAGCCGGGTTGCGCGGTCTGGCCGCCGAATCTCGGGAGGCGTTGCGCCAGCCGGTCGAGCATTTCCGCGCGAAAAGCCCGGTCAATCTGGCGGCGCAGGGAGAAGCGCAGCGGATCGGTGCACGCCCCGCAGAAAGACGGCCAGGCTTTGTTTCGGCGCATGGCGCGTTTGCGAGCCGCGATGGCGGACCAGGAATCCGTATTCACGTTGCCCAGCAGGCAGGCACGGCGCACATCATGGCAGCACGGCAGAACGTCTCCGCGCCAGCTCACGAACGAGATCACTTCAAACAATTCGCAAGGCTTGCCGTTCAGGCCGCGCGCCGAGAGCATGGCAGCCGTACGAACCAGGCCAGCCCGGTCGTGCAGCGCCTGCGGCCGGAACCGCCGAATGCCGCGCGCGCGCCAGAACCGCTCGATGGTTTCCGCGTCTTCGGCATTGTCCGGGCCAATCACGTAGTTGATTTGCAGCTGCGTTTCGGCTCCGGTTCGCTCGATCATGGCCACAATCCGTTCCACGTTCGCCAGCGTTGTCTCGAAGCAGGCGCCGCGCATGTTGGTTTCGTAGCTGTTCGCGTCCAGCCCGTTGAAGCTGATGTCCAGAATGTCCAATCCGGCTTCGATAAGCGGCCGAACCCTTTTGCCGCCAAGGTGCGCGCCGTTGCTGGTGACCCATGTCATCGTTTTGGGATGGCGCGTCTTGGTTTGACGGACGAATCCCGGCAACAGGGGGTTCAAGGTCGGCTCGCCCAGCCCGACAAACGAAACCGTATCGGTCGGTCGCAAAGGGACGGCATCCAGAAACCGGTCGAATGTTTTCTGCGTCATCAGCCCGGTTTCCGGCAGATGCTCCCTTGGACAGAACCGGCAGCGCACATCGCAGCGCGACGAGGCCTCCACATCGAAAATTCGCACGCCTAAGAGTTTGGAAAGCATGGCATTGCCTCCTTGTTTGTTCCCGTTGTTCTTCGCGATAAAACACGAATCCGTTTCTATAAAGCTAACGCCGGTTTTCGGTTTGTGACATTTGTTTTGATTTTTTTGTCACAATGCTCATCATGGATGGCGCTATATGTAAAAGCAGCGCTCAAGGCTGCGCCAACGCGCACTCTATGGCGGGAGACAGGCGGAGAGAACCCGATGACCGACAAACAGCAGAATTCCGACGAAGTGGACGACGCGACGCTCGTGCTGCGCTATGCGGAGCGAGACGATGGCGAGGCCATCGCTTTGCTCTTTCGTCGTCATGCCGATTTCGCGTTTCAAACCGCCAGCCGTTATCTCAACAATCCATCCGAAGCGGAAGACGTGGTACAGACGGCCTTTATCCGCGTAATGCGGGAGGCCCGCATGTATCGCGGAGGGGCCGGTGTCAAGGTTTGGATCATGAAAATCGTTGTGAACGCATGCCGCGCTTTCGTGAAATCGGCTGTTCGCCGCCGACGGAGGGAGACTGTTTGCTTCGAAGAAGCGGCTCGGCAGGCGGAAACGGGTGGCGAGCGGACGCGCGAGGAGAACGCAGAGGAACGGGTCGAGAGTATCAAAGCGGCTTTGGAGCAGCTTTCCCCGCAATTCCGCATGCCGATCTGGCTGCATTATTACGAAGGCTTGCCCTATCGCGATGTTTCGCAAGCGCTAGGGGTATCCGAAGACGCTTTGCGGACGCGGACCAGACGCGGATTGAACCTGTTGCGCGCATCTTTGGCGCGAAGCGGCATGGCTGTGCCGACCGCGATGCTCCTGCCCGCGCTGCGGTCCATTCCTGGGGAGCGCGTGCCCGATCGTCTGAGGCGGAGCCTGGATGCGCTGGGCCGAACGCCACGCCACGCATTGCCCGCCGATCGTTTGCGAAACGCCATTCCTGTTTCCGGTCACTGGCTGGCCATGGCGGCAGGCTTGGCAGCGGCGCTCGGCATGGCGAGTCTCCTTTGGTGGAGCCGTTCCGCTTCGCCTACAGCCGATCCGGTCTCGCAATTTCAGCCTGGCGGGAACATTCTGGCCGCATGGCATTTCGAT
Organism: Kiritimatiellia bacterium; assembly: GCA_007134465.1. Classification (GTDB taxonomy): domain Bacteria; phylum Verrucomicrobiota; class Kiritimatiellia; order UBA8416; family SLMC01; genus SLMC01. Next base: position 6,320 of record SLKS01000063.1, read on the forward strand.
ACGCATGACGCGACCCAGGGCCTGCACGTAATGCGAGGCGAATGGCGGCATGGCCCGCAATCCGGGCGAAACGGAGCGGGAGGCATGGAAATCGACAGCGACTTCTTTCTGGCAGCCTTGCCGGTCGGGCCCGAGCGACTTCCGCTCAAGGTGACCTATCG
>SLKS01000320.1 GCA_007134465.1 Kiritimatiellia bacterium
CGCGCCTTTCGAGCCGTGCAAGCCTTTCGTTCGAAACATACGCCAGCCGTTCGCATTGAAACGCCAGACAAGGATTTGGACTGTTTCATCAACCATTGGCTGCCCAAGCAGGCCATGTACTGCGGCTACAGCCAGCGCATGAGCCTGGCTCCCTGCATCCGCAATTGCTTGCAGGACGCTATGGGGCTGGTGTTCAACGCCCCGGAACGGGCCCGGGAACTGTTCAAAAAGGCCATGGCCGAACAAGATGCCGATGGCGGCCTCTGGATGTCTGTCATGCTTGCGCCTTTGTCTCTCGACGACGGATTCGCCGCGAAACATCGCGACAAGAACGTGTGGAGCGCTTTGGCGATATCCTACTATCTGCTGGAAACCGGCGATTTCGCACTGCTGCGCGAAACGGTTCCTTTCAGGGACAAACCGAACCGGCGCGCCACGATCTTTCGGCACGTCTGCCTTGGACTGGACTGGCTGCTGAAAGACCGCACGCGGCGCGGACTGAACCTGCTCGGAGAAGGCGACTGGTGCGATCCCCTGAACATGGCCGGCATCCGCATGAAAGGAGAATCTGTCTGGTTAAGCCAAGCGCTTGTCCATTCTCTAGATGTCTGGGCGGACGTAGCGGAGCACATGATGGGGCGACGCGCCATGGCCGCTTCCTATCGTCGCGAGGCGGAGCAACTGCGCGACATCGTCAATCGCTTTGCCTGGGACGGCAACTGGTATGCCGCAGGCTTTACGGATGCCGGCAAGCCGTTCGGTGTGGCCGCAGATCGCGAAGGCAAAGTGTGGCTCAACGCTCAGAGCTGGGCGCTGATCGGCGGGATCGCTACCGACCGCCGTGCGCAAAAGGTTCGCCATTGCGTTGGGCGCCGCCTGGCCACGCCTTGCGGACCCGCCGTGCTGGGACCGCCCTATACCGCCATGCGCGAAGACATCGGACGCATCACAATCAAAGTTCCCGGAACCAACGAGAACGGCTCCGTCTATTGCCATGCCGCCGCCTTTCTGGCCTATGCCCATTATCTCGGGCGACAGCCGGAAGACGCCTTCGCCGTACTGCGCGGACTGTTGCCCGGCGGCTGCGGAAACAGCCATACCATCAAAAATGCCGGCCAGATACCGGTCTATATTCCCAACATGTACCGCGGCCCAGGCGCCGGACGGACGGTTGGACAAAGCAGTCATTATCCGGGCACCGGCACAGCCGCATGGTTCTATCGGCTAGCCATCGGACACATGCTCGGAGTACGCGCCGAACCAAAAGGACTGCGCATGGATCCGCAGCTTCCTTCCGCCTGGTCCCGGGCCCGCGTGATACGCAAATACCGCGGCGCTCAGTTCGATATCGCCATCGTGCGAAGTCAGGGGGTCTCTCGGGTTCGCGTCGAACTGGATGGCCATAGGCTCCCCGATACGCTCGTTCCGCCGCAAAAGCCGGGAAGCGTCCACAACATAACGGTTCGCTGCCCGCCCCGCCGTTCGCAAACGCGACAGAACAGTCCATAAATAAACATCCGGCAATGATCGCCGCCATCCACCTGCTATCGTGCAAGAGCATGAACAAAATTCAAGATGCTACAGATCGAGCCATTCGCTTGCTTGCACGCTGGGCGCGCGGGTCCGAAGCCTATTGGAACCAATCGGAAGACGGGTCCGGCTCCGGATGCTTCGGCCCCGGATATCGGCATTGGGGAATTCAGGCGAACTTCAACTATGCCGCCGCGCTCGCCACTGCGGCAGCGCACTCCGCAACCGAAGACAGCGTGCGCTGGCGCCAGCGTGCCTTGGCGGCGCTGCGCTATGTTCTTGCAACCCACACGACCGGCTCTCGCGTCGCCGCCGACGGAAAACGCTGGGGCAACACCTGGATCAGCATGCTGGGCATCGAACGCGCCATGCACGGGCTACCCCATTTGGAAGACGTTCTAACGCCAGCGGACCGGGAATCCTTTCGGCGAACGCTGACAAGCGAAGCCAACTGGCTGTTGAATCCATGCCGCGGATCCTGCGCCGGGGTGGCGGCAGGGCTGTGGGGCGACGAAGGACGAAACCATCCCGAATCCAATATCTGGTCCGGCTGTTTTCACTGGAGGGCGGCGACCCTCTACCCCGAGGAAAAAAACGCCGACAGATGGCGCGAGCAATCGCACCGCTTCCTGATCAACGGGGTATCCGTCGAGGCCGACGAAAGCGACGAATCCTTCGTGGCAGGCCGCAAAGTGTCGGACTGGCATGTGGGCGCGAATTTTTTCCCGAACTATGCTCTGGATCACCACGGCTACCTGAATGTCGGCTATATGGCCATCTGCGCCAGCAATGCGGCCTTGCTGCATTTCGACATGAAACAAGCCGGTCTGCCGGCGCCGGAATCTCTCTACCGCCACCAGGCCGACTTGTGGCAGGTTCTGCGCCGGTTCATCTTTCCGGATGGCCGCTTGGCCCGGATCGGAGGCGATAGCCGGGTCCGCTACGCCTATGGCCAAGAATACTTGCTGCCCGCGCTGCTTTTCGCCGCCGACCGGCAACGCGACCCCCATGCGCTCGATTTGGCTGCGCGTCAAGTCGCGCTTATGGAAGCGGAAGCTTCCGCCGAAGACGGCCTGTTCTATTCGCAGAGACTGGACTGGCTGCGGCGGACCAACCCGCATTATTACACGCGGCTGGAATCGGATCGGGCCTGCGTTCTGGCGATGCTGCTGAACTTCCTGCCTCTTGTCCATTCGCCGCCGCCCGCCAAGGAATCGTTCGAGGCGTCGGTCGCCGGAACCTGGATCGAACCGTCGTATGGCGCCGTCATGCACCGCTCGCCCAAGCGCCTGGCCTCTTTCGCCTGGCGCGCGCACGGGCTTTCCCAGGCGTTGTGCCTGCCGCCCGACGACAGCAGCCTGGCCGAGTGGACGTTGAATTTGTGTCCGGTGACGCGTTGCCTCGGCGACGAGGGTTCCGGACGCCACCGCCGCTTGCTGGAACAAACGGTGCAGTCGTTTGACGGCGGATTCGTCGTTTGCGGGTCCGTGATGGAAGGCGTGAACGTGTCCATTGACGAAGGGGCGGCCTGTACCGACCAGGCAGTGACGCATCTGGCCTTCGCGGCCTTGCCCGACGGACAAACCTGTCTGGGCCTTCAGGTTGTCGCAGCCGCAACAGACCGCGTCGTATATCTCGCGGAGTTTAAGGATCTTCACTGCGTCGTACCCAACGATCTCTTCAACGGCTGCCAACGCATGCTGCATACCGCTTGCGGCCCGACGACGCTGACCTCGCCTCCGGCCGCCGACGAGATTCTCGAGTTTGATAGCCGCTGGGTCAATGTGGACGACCGACTCGGCTTCCTTGCCCTTCACGGCGCCGACCGCATACGGGTGGCGCGTTCCGCCCGGCGTCGCGCCGGACGATACCGGTCGCTGTTCACGGAAGAAGTCTGCCTGCATGCGCGCGACGGAATTGTGCGCTGTCGGCCCGGCGAAATCCTATCGGACATTGGCTTTGCCGTGCTGTCCGGCACAACAGCCCGGATCACGGCAAACGTCCAAGGGGGAACGATTCCGCTCGCCGGCCATGCGCTGCGAGGAATATGGGTGGAAGGAGCCGACAACAAACGCTACGCCTTGCTCGCCAACTTTTCTTCGACGGAACAGACGGCGCCCCTATGCGGCGAGAATATCCGATTGCTCGCGGGAACAGCGACCGTGCGGGAAATGGCAACTGTTCACAGGCGATACCCGTAGAAGCGTCTTTCCATTCTGAACATCTGGTTTCATTAGCCCTGCAACCGATGGCGAAACCTTGGTTATTGGAAATTCCTTGTTGGCTGTTGAATATTGACATTTGGGTTGCGGGCGAAGTCCGCAACCCTGACGTCTTGATCACGGGTCGCTAATCCCCGCCCCGCCAATCCAGCCTGTCGCAGGCCTCGAAAAAAGCCGCGACATTCTCGGGCGGCACGTCCGGCTCGAGCACGTGCGTGGGAGACAGCATCAGCCCGCCCTGACGGGCGTCCAGCGCCTCGGCAAGATCCAAAACCGTTCGCCGCATGGTCTCGGGCGTACCGAAAGGGAACGTGGTCTGCGTTCCGATGCAGCCATCGAAGGCCAGGCGCTTGCCCATGCGCTTGCGCACGGCGACCGGGTCCATGCATTCGGGTTGAACGGGATTGAGGATCGTGATGCCGATCTCGACAAGATCGTCCAGAATGTCCATGATGTTTCCGTGAAATGATGAAACCCATGTCCGAGCCGGCCGCAACCCTTGCCGTCGATCGTGAAGTTCTGTGTGCCCAGCATGTCGGCATGGTACACCGAATAGTCCGGCGGCACATACCCGTCCGGCGGTCGAAGACCGGCCGATGCGCCTGAATCCATATCGAAACGCGCCTCAGGGGATTCCCCAAGATAATCGCTCAGCATTCGATGAAACGCTTCCACGCATCCGAGGCGGCGCGGGACGCGGTCGACCGACTGGAAATCGGCAAAGGCTAGAAATCTTTCGCGTTTGTTCATAAAGGGCAGTCTGACAGCCCCGGCAGAGCCGGGAGATTCCCTTATTCAGCTCGTGGCTAACGCCTGACGACTAAGGACTAACGCCTTGTCCGCCTTACCGAATTCGGATCACCGTGCCGCCGGGCGGTCTCTTTTCCAGATCGAGCATGATCTTTTTCTCTTCATCGTCCAGGCGAACCGTGCCTCGCAATCTATCGGGAACCGTCAAGTCCCAGACGGGCAGCGTCGGATCGGCTCCGGTATAGACAAATAAAACATAGGAGCCTTCCGGCGCATCGCCCTCTCCATTCCACACCGCCTCCACCGCCAAAGGGTCCGTTCCTCCGAACGTCAGAACGCCAACGGACACTATATCCATTGTCACCGGAACACGGCCACCGTGCCGCCGGGCACGGGAAGCTGAAAGGCGCCGATGTCCCACAAGCGCCGGCGCGGTTCGCCAAGAATGTCGGCGGCGAACGGATACACCGGGTCCTGCCTCAGATCCGCGCCGTGAAAACGCGCGCCCTTGTCCTCCCTCGCCAACCGATAATTCCTATTGGCCGCATCCGCGAAGGAAAACGTCTGGTTGACCCGATTGGCCGCCCCGACATGATCGCCCGCCGTACCGTCTGACGAGGCGCAGTTTTCAAGACGCAACTGCATCGAACCGGAAGCCGCAAAATCGTTGGTGGGGTTATTGGACAGCACATTCCTGAAAAAGGACGTCTTTGCGCTCCCGTATTGGGCATAGAGATTCACGCCCTCGGCATTGTCGGCAAATGTGCAATTGTACACATGCACAGACGTCGAATAAGCGCCGCTTGGCCCTCGCATCGCGGCGGGCGCATCGGAAACCACGCTGTTGACGATCACGGTCCCGTCCGCTCCCGCGTACACCCGAATCCAATGGCCTTTGATCACGCAATTCTTAACGATGGCTCGCTGATTGATCCCGATAGCGCTGCTGTTTCCCGCATCGTTCGTAACCCTCACGATCATTCCATCCACAACGGTAAAGGGCGTGTTGATGTACAAGCTGTTGTGATAGTTCCATCCCCCCTGCACAATGCCGAATCCGGCAAAAACGCCTCCCGAAATCAGCGCGGAGCCATTGTGCCTGTGGTCGGGGGGCACGAATATCTTGACATGCCGTTCGGCGCTTGTTGTCCATCCGGCAATTTGAGGTCTGTCATTCAGTCCGCTTGGCCAATCATTGTAGCACTCGGCGATGGCGCGCGCGATTTGCTCGCCGGTATCCGATACGACAAACGTATGGCCGCTGCCGGACAAAGCCACCGCACCGGCTTCCACAGTGCCGGCCACGTCCACCACATAGGCGAAATCGTACGTGCTCAGGTGTTTCAGCGTGCCGGCGCCGCCGCCAGTGAAGGTTACCGTTGCGCCGTTATCAACGCCGGGGTCGTAGCTGCCGCGATCGGAGACCGCGAACACCAGCGAGCTTGCCGCCGTCAAATCCGAACGAATCGCATCGTTCCAGGCCGACAGCGAAACGAAGTCGCCACCGTTGCCTTCCGCGCGAATCTTGCAAACGAAATCCCGCGCGGCAGCAGAAGAGGCCAGACTCAACAACGCCGCCGCTATTCCCGCTAATCCCCTCCATCGCACGCTCATCGTCACCCCCTGCCAGCAATGCTCTATTTATTTGCAACAATACCAGAAAAAGTTGATACGTCAATATAAATCATTTCTTTTTTTACAAACAACACACTTAACAATACCCTTTCATTACCACTATAAGACCAACGGTGGTCGAGGGAGCTATCCACGATTCCCTGGTACGGACAAGGATTGCAGGCCAGTTCGGGAAGACGCCTAGACCTAAAATAAGCGAGTTTTTCTGCTGCGAGCACGCCAACGCCTGCGGCACTTGAGGCGGGGTGCGCATTTCACCCATATTTCAATATGCGAGAATCGCGCGCCCCGCCTCAAGCGCCGCATCCGCAGACGTTTGCGCACTCTCGCGACGAAA
>SLKS01000264.1 GCA_007134465.1 Kiritimatiellia bacterium
AAGAAAGACAGTTGTGCAGTTTTATGGCCACACCAATCGGGTGTCAGGGCGCATCTCTGCAAGCTGTTCTCCATCTTTGTGTTCTCTGTGTTCTTTGCGGTTATCTGCTCTTTCCAGGCTAAAACAGTCGGTCATCCCGAGCTTGCGAGGGATCTCGCCGAAGGCGCAAAACATACACGCAAAAACGTGTATCTTTTTGAAAAAGGGCCTAAACCCGTGAACGGTTACAGGGGGGGTGTGCTGCTGAATCCGCGGCTTTCGCGATCATCTCGATGAATTTGTTGGATCCGCCCAGGTAATGTGGGATGTATATCTTGACATTCCCTGCGTATAAATATGCTCCTGTGGAATCAGCCTTGACCCGCGCAAGAAGGCGAGCATACAGCGTCTTTGTTTGGAACATCTCTTGGGAACGGACAATGTGCGTTGGCAGATGCTCCAAACGCAAGCAAGTGGCGAACCGCAATGTGCATATGTCTTTAGCCCCGTTGCGATTTGCTTGATCGGGCGGAAAGGACGAAGGCGCAGCCGATCCAGAGCGCAAGGAACAGGGCGCCGCCGCCAAGCAGCACGGCGAGCGGAGAAACCCCTCGCGCGCTGGCGGCGCGCATACGCACGGTCATGGGACGGCCGGCTTCGGTTTGCAAGGCCTGGATGAAGCCGTGGCGGACGCCTTGGCGCGGCAAAGTCACGTGCAGGGGCGCAGTCCGAGCCAAGGCCAGTTCCTGCGCCTTCTGTACGCGGTCGTATTGGCGGGCCGCCTCGCGGATGTCTGCCAGGCCCTGCTCGGGGGCGAACGGATCGGTTCCGTCCATGGCGGGGTGGAGTTCGGCGGCCAAGTTCAGGTTGACGAACGAGCGCTGACTCTCCAGAACGTTCCAAGCCTGCGCCTGTTTTAAATCGCCTTCCAGTTTTTGCACCCGCTGTCGCGTCGTTTCGTCGGTGGCCAATTCGCTTTGCCGGATTTCCTGCACCACAACGCTTGCGTCTTTCAGGTCGCGCAGGCGCACCAGGCTTTCCGCCGTATGCAGCCTGGCGTCCATGCGCGCGGCGCGCGCGGCGGCTCTTCGGCCTTCGGACTCGATATATTCGCCCATCGAAAAAAGCAGCGCGCGCCGTTCGGCTTCGGCCTGGCGGGCATGCGTCATGCTGCCGCCAAACCGGCTGTAGGCGTAGCCGGGCGGCAAATACAAATCCCAGGCCGCATCCTTGACCGGCGCGGCGAAGGACGGGCTGGACATCGCGACCGAGCCGCGACGGGAGGGGAACGGCGTTTCGCCCGCATACACGGCCTCCACACGACTGGGCCGGTCGGAGTGGCGTTCGAGCGGGATTTGCAGGATTCCGTTGCGCTGGCTGGGCCGCACGGCCTGACCGTCCACGAAAGCGGTCCATAGCCGGGCGCCGGGCGGCAGAGCCACCTCGAGATGCTGCTGGCCGGCATGGCGGACATACAGCGCCATTTCCGTGAGTGTCTGTCCGTCTTCGGCCACGGTGGTGGCGAAGCGCGCGCTGTCAATCAGCACGCCCAGCGCTTCGGCATCGGGGCGGCGGACAATGCCGGCGGTCAGGCGCCAGTCCGGGCGCCAATACCGCCAGGCGAGTGCGCCTTCGGCGCCATCCGGGCCGGTCGCCCAGTCGGGCAGATTCTGTTCGTCCAGCCGGACCAGATCCCCTTCGCTCGCGAGATCCGTTGTCTGCAACGGCGGGCGGGCCAGCAGGGCCACATACCCGCTGGCTCGTTCGACGTCCAACGCTTCCACTGGGCGTACGTCGAGCGGGGAATCCGCGTCGTAGGGCTGGTCCCAGGCAATGTGGAATTCGACCGTGCCTGCTTTGCGGCTTTGCAGTTCCACGCGCCAGACCCCGTTCGATTCGTCGCGTCGGCGAATGTCTTGCCCGACGACTTCCACATTGCGGAATGGAGCGGGCATCTTAAGCCGAAAATCTTTCACGGGCGCGTTCCGCACCTCGAACCTAACCTTTGCCTTTCCGTGGGCCAGTCCGAATTCGTTGGCGTTCAAGCGCAGCCACTGAACGGTTTCCGCGCGAAGCCAGGGTTGGATTGTTTCCAGCGCCAGACGCAGCGTCCATGGCCTGGCCGGTTCGCCTCGTTTGCGTGCGTACTGGTATGCCAGGAGCCCGCCATCGAGCAAATCGTCCACGGTGGCGGCCGGGGTTTCGGTCAATCCTTGTTGTTCGGCCACACGCGCTTGCAAGCCCAGTTCGGTTCCGATTTTGAGGTGGCCGTTCAACTGGTCGGCATCGAGCGGTTCGATACCGGCAACGGAAACGCTTTCCGGGAGTTCGGGCAGCCAGCGGTGCATGCGGATGTCGAGCGACAAGGGGCCGAGCGTCCGTTCCGTGAGCCGTACAAGAAGTTCGCGGCCGTTTTCGCCGGTTCGTTCGTCCCAGCGCGCCACGCGCGTGCCGCGGACAGATGTCACGGCATAATCGTTCGGCAGGCCCAGCCGCAGGGAGAATACGCCTGCTTGGCGAATCGAGCCGCGAACGCGCGCGGCCAGCGTCAACCGGTCGTAGCCGATCAAAAGGTGGTTGATAACATTTGCCTCGATGACGGGTTCCATTTGTTCGACGCGCGCGCCGAGTCGGATGTCGGAGGCGAAAAAGCGATAGACGGCGGCCGGGCGCGGCAGGGAGACCAATTCGCCTTCCCGTGCGGCGGGGAATTCGTCGGCTTCGGCCTTCTGAAGTCCTTCCGACCTGTGAACAGACAAAGCCATGTCTTCGTCGGTCACGAGCGCGAGCCAGCCGGATTCGCGTTGGGCGTCGAGCGCGCGGGGGATGCGCAAATCCAGCTCGGCCGGCAGGGCGCCAAGAATTCGCTCCGTTTCCACAACGATGCTGGCCTGTTCGGTCACGGCTGCGGCCCAGGCGGCCACCACCAGATTCGTGCCGGCCTCTTCGCGCAGCGACCAAGTACGCAAGCCTTCGCCGTCCACGCGCAGCACGCGCTGGCCCGGCGGCACGGCGATACGCGTTTCGGTCGTTTCGCCCTGGGTGATCTGAATGGTCAGCTCGGCGCGCGTATTGATCGCGCCGCCGCCGATCGTTACCGCAGTCCGATGGCGGCAGAAAACGGAGGCCGCCGTGTCGGCGGCCCGTTTCCCGCGCGGTTGCCAGGCCAGTTCAATTCTGTCCGCAGGCCCGAATAGCGCCTCGATTCGGGTGTTGCCTTCCTGCGCGACGGTACGGAGGGAGACTGCGCCGGGCGCTTCCACGTGCGCGTCCGGCTCCGGCAGCAGGAGCGTGAGACGGGTGGACAGGGCCGGCGGCGTAGCGAATATGAGCGTACGCCGTGCGGCGTCGCCGCCGACGCGCGCCAGGAATTGCACATGCGCGCTGTCGGAAACATTGCGCCGGGCTTGAGCTTCCAGACGGTGTTGCGACCGGATCAGCGACAGATGACGCGAGCGGGTCCGGAACGACGAGACAGCCGTATCGTTGCCCAGCAACGCGATGTGCGCGCCTGACGAGCCAATATTCTCGGCCACGATATCGAATTCGGCCGACAGGCGCGCTGTATTGTCGCGCACTTCGCCCTCGATGCGCGTGGCGCGCACGCTCATGTGCGAATCGTCCGCGCGCGCGTTTGCCGAGCCGGCCGGCAGCAGCCCGATCGCCAGCATTAGCATCGCGCGCGACGCAACGGCTGCCGGTGTTGTCTCCGAAGGAGCTGTCGGCTCGGACGGGGGCAGGGACGGCGGCGTGGCGCGGCTCTTCCTGCGCCGCCTCAGCCAGGCGAAGAGCGCAAGCAGCGCCAGCGGCGGCAGAGCGATCAATGCGGCGCCCAGCAGGCGCGAAATCAGCAGCACGCCCACCACGCTGCCGACGGCCAGAAAGATGCCGGCGGCAGCCCGGCGTGCGCTTTCGCGAGGTGGTTGCAGTCCGCGTCGGGCCAAGGCAAGACCCACCAGAAAGGTTGCCAGCAATCCGATGCCCTGCCACACGCTCAGGGTCGTGGCGCGCACCGCCGTCGCCCGTATCGTAAGCGGTTGTCTGCGCGTGTCCAGCGTCTTGGCGAATTCGTAGCGGGCGCCGCTGCGCGGCACGTCAATTCGCAGCGAACGAAGCCCGGCCACCCGTGGCGCGGCAAGCGCGGGCGGAGGGGGCGGGTCGTCTCTCCGCATGGATTCCTCCACGCCCGCATGCAGCATGGGCAAGATATCTTCCATCAGTTTCAGATTGTTTCCGGTGTTGGACACGATCAGTTTCCCGAGACTGGGCACGTAGCGCACGGACGATCCGGCCGGCCATGGCACGCCCAGTTGCCGGAACACCTCTCGCAAGTCCATACTGGCGGCGCGAACATCTCCCGCCCCCATGTCGCCTGGCGCGAATCTGTCCCGAACCATTTGCAGTTCCTCCTGCAGGCGCGGGATCATGTTCGCAAACGCGATGTCCACATCGTAGGCGCGCTGAAGAATCTCGCCGTCCGGTGCGTCGATCGGCACAATCATGACGACATTTCCTTCGATGCGGAATTTCAGGCCTGCGATTTCCGTAACAATCCTGACCGCTTCGTAAAGGGAAATGTGGCTGGCGCTGAAGGTAATTAACGGTGTGTAATCCTGGATTTGCATGCCAAAGGGGTCGTCCGCAGCCGGTGCGGTCGCAAAGGGGTCCGGGGTTGAGGGGGTCGAAACGGGGCCATAGCCCAGGCCTAGATTCAGAACAATGTTCACTCTTTGCGAGTCCTCGGTGGCGCGATCGAATTCCACGCTGGCCTTTTGCAGGAAGCGCATCACGTCAAGAATATTCGCTTGCTTGAACTCGATTTCAGGAATTTCGATGGCTTTCATTCGGCGCATCAGTTCTTCTTCCGTTACACGGTCCGGTTCGGCGGGCGGCGGCGCGGGCGACGGCGGTGCAGGCGGCGGAGAAGGCAGGCGCGCGAGCGCGGTGTCGAACTCGGCTTCGCTCATCCATTGTACGCTGCCGTCGGCATGGAGCACATTGCGCCCGCCGCTGCGCGCGGGCGAGTAGGCGACGACGGAATTAGCGGGCAGATCCTCGATATTCCGTCCCCCCGCCACATAGGTGAACGGCAGGCCGCTGACGGGATCGCGAAACGCGCGTGTGTCCGTCAGGCCTGTCGCATACAGTTCGTCCAGGTTGGCGGGCAACAGGCCGTTGCGATCCATGCTGTAGAGGATCAAAGCGCGGCCCAGACCGGCGAGCTGACTCATGGCGCTGGTGCGGCGCGCCCGTTCTCGCGAGGAACTCACGGCGGGCAGCAGCATGCCGGCGAAGATCAGCAGGACGAATCCGACGGCGAACAGGGCCAGAACGCCTTTCCATCGGCGGCGCACGGCCAGTACGGCTAGCGCGACAAACCCGGCCAGAATCAGCAGAATGGCGGCGGCTCCGCTGAAGAACGCGTACATGCTGTCGTAGAAACGATAGAACTGGTTCCAGGCTTCGCGCAGTCCGTAGCTTGTGCCGTGCGCGATGTTCATCGAGCCTGCGAACCGGGTCAGCGCATGGGTGGCCGGGACGTACAGTTCCCAGCGTGCGAAAACGGTTTGCACATCCGTTTCGGGGGCGTTCAGGCGCAGACGTCGAACAGGGGCCGAATCGAGGGCGCCTATGGATTCCGCATAGACGATTTCGACCGGAAAAGCGCGGTCGCGATCGGGCAGGCGCGGCAGCGGCACGAGAATGTCGTCGCCATCGCGCGTCGGGATGACGGGCTCGTCGCCCGCATGGCAGGACCAGAAGGTTGCGCCTGGCGGCAGTCTGAACCGCTGGAAAGGCATGTCCTGATTCTTGAGCATGAAAGACGCTTGTGTCAGCGCTTGGCCGTCGGGGGTCAGAACGGTTGCCAGTTGAGCAAGATCGGCCACGGCTTGCAAGGCCGGAACTTGGGCGAAGCGCTCGGTTTGGACGGTCAGTTCGTAGTCCTGTCCGCTGTAGCGATAAGCCAGCAGGGCGGGGCGCGCCAGCAGAGCGCGGTCGCCCGGCGCCAGGTCGGCCTCGTCAATGCGGAATAGCTGGCTTGGGGAACGGGCCTTGACGTTTTGTTCGGTTAGCTTCAGACTGGGGGTCGCGCCGATCGCCACGGCGCCGGTTTCGCGTTCGACATCCAGCGCATGCAGTCCACCCGCCCGCAGCACGGCGCCGTGCGGGTCGAACGCCATGTCGTAGGCGACGACGAGCGTATAGCCGCCCCATACTTTTTCCTGAAGACCGATTGTCCAGACATCGCCATCCTGTTCCTGCCGACGAATATTGGGGCCCACGAAATCCACGTTGTTCCATTCGGGCGGAACCCGCAGGCGCAGTTCCTGCACGCCCTGCCGGAGAATCGCGTAGCGAACGGCGGCGCTGCCGCCTGCCACGCCATCGCCGATGGCGATCACGTGGAAGATGTCGGCCAGCAGGCGAGGCGTTTCTCGTTCAACAGACAGGCCCAGGCTCCAGTCGGGCTGTTCGGCGCGGAAGGCCAGAC
>SLKS01000066.1 GCA_007134465.1 Kiritimatiellia bacterium
ACGCGGTGATCGGGCAGGCGATGGAATACGAGTACGTGCTGTACAAGCCGCCGGAGCTGTGGCCGGACCTGAACTACTCGCTGGGCGGGCGCGGGTTCAAGGCGCTGCTGCGCGCCTGCGGGGAAATGCGGGCGGCCGTCGAGCGCCTGAACATCCCGACGGACCTGTCCGACGAGCATTTCCTGATGCTGCGCGCCTGCGGGTATGACGGAGCGGCCGGCGCGCGCGCGTTCAAGGACGAGACCCTGGCCGACATCGTCTCCTGCGACTACCGCCGCCTCGCGCGGCTCGGCGACCTCACCAACGCCTACAGCGGCGAGCTGGCGCGGCAGCCGGTCGCGGAAGCGGCTGCCCGGCCTGCGGCGGATGCTCTGTTGATCGCTCCGGAACGCCATGGTCCCGTCGGCCTGCCTGCGACGGCATAGGATTTCGCGAAAAGAATGGAATTGAGGAGAAAAGCCATGCTCAACGCAAGCGACCATACGGGAACCAGGACAAGCTCGCGCGCACTCTCGCCGGAACTCGCGTTTCCCGCGCCAGCCTGGGGCGGAGCCTCCGCTGTACGTACCGCGACCCCGCGCCGGATTCGGGAAAGCGCCATTGTGCGACTGTGGAACGGCGTCGCGCGGCTGGCGACGGACGCCGCGCCCGAACTTTCTCTCTCCGCCATGCTGGAAACGGTTCGGAAACGTACCGGTGCGACCTTTCCTGCCGCCGCTCCGCACCTGCAGGCGCTGGACCGATTGATCGCCTCCGTGAACGAAACGGGTCGGCTTCATCCGTTCGGCGCTCTGTATGTCCGTACGCTGTTCACGGATTTGCTGTCGGCGCGGGCGAATCTGACAAAGTTCTGGCAAAACAATCCCGCTGTACTGAACGAAAGGATTGGCCGACCGCTGGTCGTTCTCGGTCTGCCCCGTTCCGGCACCACGTTCATGTTCAATTTGCTGGCGCAGGATCCGGCCCACCGTTTTCTTGCCAACTGGGAAACGTCCGTCTCCCAGATTCCGCCCCGGAAAATCGGCGCGATTCTCCGCGATCCGCGCCGACGCAAAGGGCGGTTCCTGATGCGCATGCAGAACGCGGTCGCGCCCCGCCTGAAGGAGGTGCACGAGTTTCGGCTGGACGGCCCGGAAGAATGCACGCAATTGCTCATGCAGTCGTTCGCGACGCAGGCGCTGGCGGGATTCTTCGATGCGCCAGCCTATTCCGACTGGCTGGACACGGCGGACCATGGCGAAACATACGCGCATCACAAGCGGATTCTGCAAACGCTGCAATGGACCTATCCGGGCGAACGGTGGCTGCTGAAATCTCCCGATCATCTCGCGGGCGTCGGCGCCATGGCCCGCGCCTATCCGGACGCCTGCTACATTCACATGCACAGGGATCCGTCCGTTTCGGTCGTCTCGTGGGCCAGCCTGAACAGCGTGTTTCGCGCGATCGGCTCGCACGAACCGGACGCCACGCGGCTGGGCGACCAGGCGTTGCGGCGGTTGGCGCGCGACATGGACGCCTATATGGGGCAGCGCGCCGCCATCGGGGAAGAACCCTTCTCCGATGTGGGCTACCGCGAATTCCTGGCCGAGCCGATGGCGACGGTGCGTCGTCTTTACGACCGGTTCGGCCTGTCGCTGTCGGACGAGGCCGCCCGCCGCATGAACCGTTTCCTGGACCGTGACCGCCAGGCCCGAAACGGCCAACGGTCGCATCGCTACACCCCGGAAGAATTCGGCCTGACCGCCCACGACATTCGCCGCCGATTCGCCGGCTACGCGCGCTATTTTTCCCGCTATGTGCAGGGCGTGTGACCGGATTCGGCCCGTGCCCTTCGATGTCTCTGTTTCCGGCGAGGCGTGCGCGACAGAATCTGTCTGCGCCCGTATCGAACAGCGATTGTCGGATTTTTTTGGCATGGTTCAAAAAATGCCGCATGTGGGGAACAGCCTTTGTCATTCCGCGTGTCCCGCCGTAGTGTCCTCATGTAGGCGGAAGCCTGCGAGGAATCTCCGCGAAGCGGCCTGCGGCCGAGATTTCTCGCTGCGCTCGAAATGACACCTTCGTTCTGATGTGTTACCCTGGTTTGAATCATGCCTGGATGCTCAAAGGTTTCCGGACGCAAGCGTTTTGCAACAAATGCTTTGTGAACAACCTTCGATTTCTTGACTTAACACCCATGGGGTGCGGGGGATGGGGTGGGATTCGCGAAACCCTGGGGAGCTGCCCCAGACTGTGATGCGTCAGGCTTTCAGCCTGGAATAACCGGAAAGATTTTCAAACACCTGCACGTTATCGCCGAATTCGCGCCGAAACGTGAGGGGTAGCGTTGGGCTGCGGGAGAAGCCCGCTTTAATTGTTTTCGAGGACGAGAACGAGGACGACGACGAGGACGCGATCCATCAACTGGGCCGACGCCTCGCCGTTGCTATTCTTTTCGGTATCGGTTTCCTCGATCCGACCCTGCGCATGCGTTGTCTTTTGCCTTCGCGGTTCCAGCATGCGGCCCGTATTCCATCGTTCCCACTTTCCATTTTTCCATGTGGCTAGCAGAACTTTGTTTGTAAGATTTCTTCGGGAAGCCGGATAAAGGGAAAAGCGTTGTTCACCACACGGAGGGAATGCCATGACTCATCTGTTGTTCGCGGGCGCGGTTGCCGGACTTGTCGCGATCGGAGCGCTATGGCTGCATTTCGTCGGCAGCATTGCGCGTTGGGCGCTGCGCGGGCTGGTCATCGCAGATTGAAGCCAAGGAGGGCATGATGAATACGGTTCTTTCCGAAACTGTCGGCCCGGTTCCGAAACAGGTCGCGAGCGGATCGGCGCGATCCGAGATCGGCGCCGGCTTCTCGTGCGGGATTACGGCGGAAAGCTGGACGCAGCCGGGCCTGAAATTCCGGTTCCGCGTGGCGGCGGATCGCTCGGACCGCGAGCGGGTCTACCGGTTCGCGCATGAAATCTACAGCGGCGTGGCTCTGGCCGAGGGCGACAACGGCATGGTTCTGTCCCCGCACGATGCGGGACCGGAGACCTTCACGTTGCTGGCCGAGGACATGGACGGCCGGATCCAGGGCACGGTCTCGCTGGTGTTCGATTCGGAGCGGGGCTTGCCGTGCGACGAAATCTACTGGCTGGAAACCGGGCGGCTGCGCGGAGAGAACCGGCGCATGGCCGAGGTCACGCGTCTGGCGCTGCGCAAGGACGGGGCCGTCACGCGCGACGTGCTGATCCGGCTGTTCAACCTGATCTATATCTACGCGCGGCGCGTACGTCGCTATACGGATTTCGTGATCGAGGTGCATCCGCGTCATCTCAAGTATTACGAGCGGACGCTGGGCTTCGAGGCGATCGGCGGTCTGCAAAAATGCGTACGGGTCGGTGGCGCGCCCGCCGTGCTGGGACGGCTGGACCTGACGGTTCCCGCGCGCGAAGTGCGGCGAGCGGGCGGAACGGGTTCGCCGGACGGCGGCCACAGCCTCTATCCCTATTTCTGGGCGGAAACCGAGGAAACTGCCATCGCCCGGCATCTGGCCCGCGAATATCGGCCCATGAGTTCGTTCGACGCGGCCTATTTCGGGCTGGCGAACAGGGCAACCGATCATGGAATCCAATAAGAGCAGTTACCGGTAATCGGCGATCGGTAAGCCGTAACCGAAAGAGACCTTGAACTGCCGAATCCAGATTGACTATTCGCGGCCCTGTAAGATTTCCGCCCGGCAAACATCTACTTGCGGAGGCGATTCGCAGTCATCCCGTGGAACAGGAGCCGCATGAAAAAATTCGCGAAACGTTGGGCGGAACTGATCTGGCGGCGATCCGGGTTCGCGCTGGGCCTGCTGGGCTTGCTGGCGCTGCTCTCGTGCGGTCTGGCGGCGCGCATCGAGTTGGACAACACGCTGGACGTCTTTTTCAATCCTCGCACGGAAAGCAATCGTCTGTTCGCCGAATGGAAAGAGCATTTCGGGCGAAGCAGCCGGCTGCTTCTGGCCGTCTTCACCGATCATGACCTGTTCACGGAGGAGAACCTGGCGCTGGTCTCGCGGCTGACCGAACGCATGGCGGCCGCGCCCCATGTCCGCAAGGCGACCTCGCTGACAACCGTCAACCATGTGCGAGGCGACGGGCACGATCTGGTCGTCGAGCCGCTGATTCAGGATATCCCGACGGACGCCGCCGCCTTGCGGGCGTTGCGCGCGCGCGCGTTGGCCCAGCCGCTGTTCGTCAAGAACATCGTTTCGCCCGACGGGCGGACGGCGGGCATTCTGATCGAATTGGAGCCCCTCTCCGCCGCCGACGGATTCGCGGAGAAGCAAAGCGTCGAGGCGCTGGCGCGCATTTTGCGGGAGGAGGTTCCCGCCTCGAAACAGCCCCATCTGGCCGGCGGCCCCGTGGCGGAATACTATTACAACCTCTACATGCAGAGCGATCTGACTCGGTTCATGCCGATCGCCTTCGCGCTGATCGGCGCCTGCCTGTACGGGTTCTTCCGCCGCATTCGCATGGTGGCGCTGGCGGTCTCCACCGTGCTGCTCAGCGTGTTGTTCACGCTGGCGTTTCTGCGTCTGAACGGCTACAAGATCAACAACACCACCACCATCGTTCCGCCGGTTGTCATGACCATCGCGGTGGCGCACGCCGTCCACTTCCTGACGCGGGCGTTGCGCTCGGGGCGACGCGACCGGCGGGCCGTGTTGCGCGACACGCTGGTTCATGTGTTGCCGCCCTGCGTGCTGACCGGCGCCACCACCTTCGCGGGGTTTCTTTCGCTGACCCTCAGCGAAAGCCCTGCCGTGATGCAAACGGGCGTGGTGGCGGCCGGCGGAGTCCTCATCGCCTTCGCGACGACGTTCACCCTTCTGCCTGCGCTCTGGAAGCATGTCGGACCCGACCCGGCCCGATTCGACAGCGCCAACGCGCCGGAACGGATGCGCTTTTCGCTGGACCGGGCGCTGACGGCGATCGGCCGCATCAACAGCGCCGCGCCCAGGCGAATCATGGCGACGGCCGTCGCGATCGGCGCCCTGTCGTGCTGGGGCGCAACCCGTTTGGTCGTGGAAAACAGCCTGCTGGAGCAGATCGGCCCCGACCGGCCGATTTCCCGCGCCACGTTTCACATCGAGGACCATTTGACCGGCACGTCCGTGTTTCACCTGTCGCTCAAGGCGAAGGACGATCAGGCGTTCATGCGGCCCGAGCTGCTGGACGCCATCGCCGAAACGCAGACGTTTCTGACGACCATCCCCGAAGTGGACAAGACCCTGTCCATTGCGGATTATGTCCGGGACATGCACCGCTCGTTCCTGGGCGAATCGGCCGACGCGGCGCCGCTTCCCGAAACGCAAGACCTGGTTGCCCAGTACGCGCTGATGCTCGACCCCGACGACATCGAGGACTACGTGGATTCGGCATGGCGCTGGGCGACGATAACGGTGCGCATGAAAGAACACCGCACGGAACGCATGCGACGGGTGTTCGACCGTACGCGCCGCTATCTTGCGGACGCGATGCCGGCCGGCATCGAAGCCCGCATTCTGGGCGAAGCCGTCCGCAATTCCGAGGGCGCCGACACGGTCACGCGCAGCCAGGCGCGCAGCCTGATCCTGGCCATGCTTCTCGTATTCGGCATGATGTTCGCCGTGTTCCGATCCGTTCGCGTCGGGCTCGTCAGCATGGTCCCGAATCTGTTGCCGCTTCTGATCAATTTCGGACTGATGGGATTCTTCGGCCTCTGGCTGGACACGGCCACTTCGATCATCTCGGCCATCGGCATTGGCATCATCGTGGACGATACGATCCATTTCGTCTACGGCTATCGCGAAGCGCTCCAGCGACAGGATGGCGACCGTGCCGCGGCCATGCGGCAGGCTTTGCTGACCCGGGGCCGTCCGATCGTTTGCACGTCGGCCGTTCTCGCCGTCGGCTTCGCGGCGCTGATGTCTTCGCAGTTCGTGCCCATCTTCAGTTTCGGGCTACTGAGCGTTCTGATCATGATCAACGCGCTGCTGGCCGACCTGTTTCTGCTGCCCGTTCTGCTGGTCGCCTTCGGCCCTAACGCCGCTCCGGAAACAGACGCGACGGCGCCGGGCGCGGCAAGCGGCCTTTCGGCATCCGGCGCATGGCGGTTGTCCCGGCCGAAAGCGGGCGCGCGGATTACCGGACCGGCCGCGACGGAGGCATGACATGACCAAAGGGAGTACATTTGAGATGCTTTTTATCGCAGGGGCGGCAGATTAAGGCACTAACGCGATCTTGCGCTTTGTCCCGCGCGCTGTTCGCCTGCGTTCAGAATCCGTAGCCGATGCCGAAGGAGAAGCGTTCGGTGCGGCTGATTTCGTCGTCGGGCTTGACAGGCCATGCGTAGTCGAACTGCATGGGGAAGCCGGGAATGTCGAAGCGGAGACCGATCCCGGCGCCGGAGGCCAGGCGATCGAAGTCGAAGCGGAAGGCGTCTTCCCA
>SLKS01000390.1 GCA_007134465.1 Kiritimatiellia bacterium
CGGAGTCAGCGGGGCCGTCAGAAGAAACGCCGTCTCGCGCGAACGGAACATGCCGGCGTATGCCGTCACGACACTGGAAATGGCCAGCATGAACGCCATGCCCAGAAAGAAGAGGGAAAACAAACGGTTGACCACTAGCGTGCCCAGCCCCTCGAACCCGTCCAGAAAACGGAACGAACGCAGGAACACGGCGTACAGACCCGCCAGCATAAGCGCGGCGAACAAGGCGACAAACACCACCTTGAACAGCGATTGCGAACGCAGGACAATCCGCCAGTTCGCAACGGTCCTCGCCCGATTCCATGCCAATGCCCTCGCCGCCGACATGAGATATCCCCTCTAAAACACACGTTTTACTTGTGCTTTGCGCCGACTGTGTTCGAAATCGGTTGACGGAACAGTTTACGGAACAGACGAGATCGCCACGCCTCTTCCTCCAACGCGAACGGCCTCGTAAACACCGCCGATTCCAGCTCCGTCGTCGCCTTTGCCGTAAACTTCAGCGATCCCCCCAGGCTCTACCTACCGACACCCCCTGCCCGACACCCTCTGTACACCCGACACCCCTACCCGACACGCTGTTCCCGACACCCCTACCCGTCACGCCTTCCCCCGCTCCATGGCCCGCGACGAATCGGCGGTTATGGCCAGAAAAACGTCTTCGAGATTGTCGCCGCCATGCCGTTCCAGAATCTCCGGCAGGCTGCCCAGCTCGGTCATGCGGCCGTGACAGATGATGCCGATCCGGTCGGCAATGTCCTCGGCCAAGGCGAGAATGTGCGTGGTCAGGAATATGGTCATGCCGGCCCGCGCCTTGGCGCGCAGCAAGTCCTTGATCAGGCGAATGGTGTACGGGTCCAGACCGATCAGCGGTTCGTCAATGAACATGACCTTCGGCTCGTGCAGAAAGGTCGAAGCGTAGATCAGGCGCTGCTTGAGGCCGTGCGAAAGATCCTTGACCAGGGACCGGCGATGCTCGTTCAGCCCGAATAGCGTGAAGGCGGCGTCCAACTCCTCGCGGATGCGAGGGACGGGCACGCCGTAGAGGTCGCCCGAGAACTCGAAAAATTCGGTCGTCGTGAGCCGGTCGTACAGAAACGGCATGTCGGGCACGTAGCCGATCAGCCGCTTCGCGGCCACCGCCTCCGTTCGGATGTCGAACCCGCCGATGCGGGCGCGCCCGCGCGTCGGGCGCAGCAGGCCCGTCAGCATCTTGATGGTCGTGGTCTTGCCCGCCCCGTTCGGCCCCAGGAAACAGAACAGCTCGCCTTGAGGCACCGTCAGAGTCAAGTCCCGCACAGCCTCTTTCGTTCCGAACGTTTTCGCCAAGCCTTCCATCTCGATCACAGCCGTTCCTCCTCCAGAATCTCGATGGTCAGCCGGCCGACCATGCGCACGATTTCGACCTGCTGGCTCAGATCGCCTTCCACAACGGCGATATGCGTGGCGTCCACCGCCTCCTGCCCCCAGGTCGGATCCATTTCCAGCCAGCGGCCGACATGAACGGACGGCCAGGCATGATAGTAGAAAGCCCCTTCGTGATAGGCCAGGCCCACCAGAATCCTGGCCGGCAAACCGGCCGCCCTGGCCAGCGCCACGAACAGATAGGTGTGTTCGTTGCAATCGCCTTTGCGCGTTCGCAACACGTCCAGCGCGGACGGCATGCTAACGGTCATTTCCTTCTCCAGGTTCCGGTGAACCCAGTCGAAAATGGCGCGCGCGCGTGCCAGCGGATCGGCATGGCCTTCCGTAATCTTGCGCGCCTGCGCCATCATGTCGGGGTGATCGGATTCGACGCCCTGCGACGGCGCAAGGAACGGCGCGATCGCATCGGCCTCCAACTCGGCGTCCGGCCGCCGGATATCGTCGGCGGCTTCGCTCGGCGCAGGCAGGCCTGCCTGCCGGAGGCTCGGCGTAGGCAGGCGCTCGGCTTCGACACGCAAAACCGTTTCGTTGCCTTCCACGCGCTCCACGTGCTGGCGATGCGAGGCCAATGCGGCGGGCTCGAACGGAACGCCGACCAGACGAAGGCGCAAGGCGCGGCTGCCGCGCGGATCGGCAATGTGGCCGCGAACCGGAACAGCCAGGCGGGTCAGCATGTCGGTCGTGGCGGAACCGGCCGCGCGCAGGGCCGCAAACGCTTCGTCCACCGTTGCCGCCTCCATCGTCCATCCGAACGGAGTCTCCTGCCGCAACGTTCCGCCGTCGGTCAAAGCGATCCACGACAGCGTCCGCATGCCCAAATACTCGGTGGCAACCACCAGCGCTTCATGGGAAACCCCCGCCAGTTCAAGCGTTTCGGTACGCAGCGCGCGCAACGTGGCCGTCGCGGTCCCCAGCGTGGTGGGGTCCAGCGTCTTCAGCGAAAGCGTCTGGCCGGGCCGCAGCCGCTTGAGCGCCATGGCGGTCATCGGCGAATAGATCACCGCGTCGGGGGGAATCTCGATGCTCGCCGTCCGACGGGTATGATCCGTCCGCCAATGCGTTTGGAACCGGCGCTCGTCCACGCGCCGACCGCGCACGGAAAGAGAATAGCCGGGCGAAGACAGGCGAAACTCGAACTTCTGCAGCTCATAAAGCATATTCAGCGAGGCTTCCACCTCGGTGTTCACGGTTTGCTCCGTGCCCAGCGCCGAGAAACGCAAATGAACGCTGTTGCGGAACAAATGGTATTCCAGCGGATTCGCGTCGTTCACTTCCAGCAGAGTGTGGCTGTAGCCGATCGGTTCGCCCTGGAACCGGACAATCATCCAGGAATCCATCACGGGCACGTCGCGGCCCAACAGGCCCCGGTAGCCGTCCACCGTGCGCGTAAACAGATCGGGCCGCGCCTCGTAGCGGAAAACCCAGGCCATGAACAGCAGCCAGACGGCGGCGATCCCGGCTCTTGTCGCGAACGCGATGCGCATGGAGACTCTCCGACTACTGCGGATCGTGGGCTCTAAAAGACTTTTTCAAAACGACACACGTTTCCAGACATGGTTCACATTGCGCCGCAAAAAGACAACTGTTTGTCATTCCGAGCCTGCGAGGAATCTCGCTTTGCGAAGGCGGGTCTTCCACGCATTCCGTGGTAGAAAGACAAATTGGGTTGCGGGCGCAGCCCGCCTTACGGCAGCGCAAAACGCAGCGCCAATTCCTCCGTGCGCGCCCGCATGGCGCGCACCGCCCGGTCGCTGCCGTCGCCGCGCAGCGTTTCCACAATCATGCCGGCCACATCTCTGGCTTCCGGTTCTTTCATGCCCATGCTGGTCATGAACGGCGTCCCCAGACGGATGCCCGATGTTTCGGCCACGCCAAGCCGATCGAACGGCAAAGCGTTCTTGTTGACCACCAGTCCCGCGCAGTCCAGTCGCTCTGCGGCGATGCGACCGCTCATGGCCAGCGATGTCAGATCGAGCAACAGCAGGTGATTGTCGGTTCCGCCTGACACGAGGCGCACGTCCTCCTTCAGGAAGACATCGGCCATGGCTTGCGCATTGCGCAACACCTGTTCGGCATAGGTCTTGAATTCGGGTTTCAGAGCCTCGGCGAACGTCACGGCCTTGGCGGCGATGGCATGCATAAGCGGGCCGCCCTGCAAGCCGGGGAAGACTTGCCGGTCCACCGCCCGCGCGAAGGCGGCGCGGCACAGGATCATACCGCCGCGCGCGCCACGCAAGGTCTTGTGCGTGGTGCTGGTCGCGAAATCGGCGAATGGCACGGGACTCGGATGCAGTCCGGCCGCCACCAGGCCGGCGATATGGGCCATATCCACCATCAGCCGCGCGCCGACCCGGTCGGCAATGGCGCGGAAACGCTCGAAGTCCAAGCGACGCGGATAGGCGCTGGCGCCGGCGACAATCAGTTTCGGCCGATGCGTCTCCGCCAACTGTTCGACGGCATCGTAATCAATGCGTTCGTCGTCTTCGCGCACGCCGTAGGAGACAAAGCGGAACAGGCGCCCGGAAAAACTGACCGGACTGCCATGCGTCAGGTGCCCGCCATGATCGAGGCTCATGGCCAGGACCGTATCGCCCGGCTCCAGCGCGGCGAAATAGACCGCCATGTTCGCCGCGCTGCCGCAATGCGGCTGCACGTTGGCATGCTCGGCCCCGAACAGCGCCTTCGCACGGTCCGCGGCCAGCCGTTCCACGGAGTCCGCGTTCTCGCAACCGCCATACCAGCGCCGACCCGGATAGCCCTCGGCATATTTGCTGGTCAACACGCTGCCTTGCGCCTCGCGCACCGCGCGGCTGACCGTGTTCTCGGAAGCAATCAGGTTGATCGCCGTGCGCTGCCGGCGAATCTCCCGCCCGATAGCGACATGCGTTTCCGGATCCGTCTCGGCCAGAGAACCGGCGCCCGGTTCCCGTGCCAGCGCATCCAGCTTCGCCACGCGCCGCGCGTGCCGCTCCTCGCCGGCGAAATCCGCCGCCAGCCAGGCGTCCAGAATGGCATCGGCCTGCTCGGGCGTCGTGTAGCGTTCCGCCAGCGCCAGCACATTGGCGTTGTTGTGCGTCCGGGCCATGGCCGCCATCTCGGGCGTCAGACAAAGCGCGGCGCGTATGCCCTCATGCTTGTTGGCGGCGATGGCCATGCCCAGCCCGGTCGTGCAAACCAGGGCCCCGAAATCCGCCGTCCCGCTACGCACCATGTCCGCCACCCCGGCGGCGTAATCCGGATAATCCACCGCAACGCGGTCGGCCGGACCGGCATCCGCGCAAGCGACGCCCAATTCGGCCAGCCGCGCCTTGATCCGTTCCTTCAAGCCGAACCCACCATGATCCGACCCGACAGCCGCTTTCAGGTTGCGCACCGACTTCTCTTCCATGCTTGATCCCTCGTCCTAACAAACTTCCAGTTTCTCTATGAATTCAGCGATGCGAGGCACAACCTCCAGCATCTCGTCGCGCAACGTTCGGTACAGCGACAACGGCATGCCCACCGGATCCGCCACATCGCCACCGGCCGCATCGGCAAACGAATTGAACAGAAACATCCTCTCGCGAACCGCAGGGAAACGAACAAGCGCCAAGTCCCGATGCGCTTCGGTCATGACAACAATCAGCGCCGATCGCCCGGCCAGCGCCGACGTTAGCGGACGGGAACGGTGATCCGACAGATCGAGCCCGATCTCGCGCAGCGCCGCCACCGCCGGCTCGCTGGCCCGCTGGCCGACATCCGCCAGCAGACCGGCCGACCCGACAGTCCAGTCGGAATCCGGCCCCAGCTCGGCGCGCAACAGGCGCTCGGCCATGGGGCTGCGGCAAATATTGCCCGTACACACGAACAGCGCCTCACGGTCCCTCATGATCCCCTGCGCTCCATGCCGACAATCGCTTTCACTGTTGCCGCCGCAAGGCGCGCGCGGCAATATCCGTCCGATACTGCGCCTGATCGAAAACAATGAGGGAAATCGCCCGGTACACGCGCCGGACGGCCTCGCCGATATCGGCGCCCAGCGCCGTCACGTTCAGCACGCGGCCGCCCGCTGTCACAACCGCGTCGGTCTCATCGCGCGCCGTTCCCGCATGGAAAACCACTGCGCCGTGCTTCTGTTCGGCGTCGGCGATGCCCGTGATCGGCTTGCCCTTTTCGTAGGCGCCCGGATAGCCGCCCGACGCCATCACAACGCATACGCACGCTTCCGGCCGCCAGCGCACATGCTGCTCCGTCAAAGAACCGTCCGCGCACGCCGCGAGCGCGGGGCCCAGATCGCCGTCAATGCGAGGCAAAATCGCCTGCGTTTCCGGATCGCCGAAACGGCAGTTGAACTCCAGAACTTTCGGGCCGGACTCCGTCATCATCAGCCCGGCATACAGCACGCCCTTGTAGGGAATGCCCCGGCGGCCCAGCTCCGCCAGCGTCCGCTCGAACACCTGCTCCCGAATCGCCGGCCACATCGCGTCGTCCAATACCGGCGCCGGCGAATACGCGCCCATGCCGCCGGTATTCGGCCCCAAATCGTTGTTGTACACGCGCTTGTGATCCTGCGACGATGCCAGCGGCACCACCGCGCGCCCGTCCACCAGCGCCAGAACGGAAACCTCCTCCCCAACCAGGCATTCCTCGACAACCGCCCGCGCGCCCGCCACGCCGTACGCGCGGGCGACCATGACCTCGCGCAACGCCGCCTCGGCCGACGCAATATCCGCGCACACATGCACGCCTTTGCCCGCCGCCAGACCGTCCGCCTTCACCACGATCGGCGCGCCTCGCTCCTTCACATGTCGCAACGCCGCATCGAAATCCTCGAACGTCTGCGATTCCGCCGTCGGCACGCCGGCCGCCGTCATGATCTCCTTCGCGAACGCCTTGCTCCCCTCGAGCGTCGCCGCCGCCCGGCAGGGGCCGAACACCCGCAACCCTTCCGCCTCGAACCGGTCGGCGATCCCGGCGCACAAAGGCGCCTCGGGCCCCACCACAGTCAAATCGGGCCGATGCTCCTTC
>SLKS01000192.1 GCA_007134465.1 Kiritimatiellia bacterium
GCGCAGCTCATGCCGCTCGCCGGGCACGTCGTCCCAGTCTTCTCTGCGGCGGCGCTGGCTTTCGCGCCGGACCCCGCCCAGCAACAAAAAGAACACGGCCAGCGCCGGGCCGAGGAACAGGACGAAGCCGACGATGCCGTATTCCTCCAGCAGTTGCAGCCAGTCGCTGTGCACTTCGAAGGAATGGAAGTTCGTGTTGCGCAAGGTCGGCCAGCGCCCCGCCGCGCGGTCGCCGTCCGGGCTGGGCCCGAAATGGAACCAGAGATGCTGATGCATGCCGGGCCCGATCCCGAAGACGGGCGCGCTGCGCCAGGCGCGCCAGGCGCCGCCGTACATGCGCCCTCGGCTGGTTCGGCTCGCGTCCTCGGCAACGGCTTTCCATCCGTTCTTTTCCGTCAGATGCCCGATGCGGCGCCAGGCGCCGTAGTCCTTGAAGCGGGTCACGTAGGCATGGCCGCTGTTCCAGAATACAGTCACCGCCAGCGCCAGTGCGCCCGCCGAAGCGAGTCGAACGGTCCAGCGACGGCGTGGCGGCCATTGGCCGAGCCCCCAGATCAAAGCGGAGACGAAGACGACGATCAGGGTCATCCCGCCGCCGCGCGACTGGCTCAGCAGAACGCCGACAACGCCCAGCGCGGTCATGCCCAGCCCCCATATCCGCCAGGGCAGACGCCGCTCGCGGGCGGTCAGCCAGGCCAGCCCCATGCACACGGCCAGCTCCATGATCCCCGCGAAATGGTCGGGACAGAAATAGCTGCCTGTCGCGCGACCGGCGTATTGCTCGAAGCCCTGTCGCCAGAGAACACGCGGATACTCGATAAAAACATGGTTGAAGACTCCGTACAGGCCCAGCGCGCAAAGATTCACGGCGACGATCGCGAACAGCGCGCCCCGCTGTCGGCGCTCGAATCCGAAGACGATGTGCAAGCCAAGCAGGAAAGGGGTCAGA
This sequence comes from Kiritimatiellia bacterium, assembly GCA_007134465.1. Taxonomy (GTDB): domain Bacteria; phylum Verrucomicrobiota; class Kiritimatiellia; order UBA8416; family SLMC01; genus SLMC01. The sequence goes on from SLKS01000192.1 coordinate 950, forward strand.
TGCAGAAGGAAGCTGCGTTCGGCATCCATGCGGACCGGAGCCTGCCAGGCGCGCGCAAAAGCGTAGACGAGAAACGGGAGCATGGCCAGAACCGCGACCGCAAGGCGGCGACGAGCGCCGGAAAAAGGCGTGTCGGCCGCCGCCGGGCCGGTGGCCACGTCAAATGCGCGACCGGCTTCGCTTCGCGTCGGGTCGGCGCGCGGAAACCGGACGCGCAGCATGAATCGCAGCGCCAGCATGAATGTGGCCAAAAACAGGCAGAAGGCGAACGGCCAGAAGTGCCACATTTCCCACGCGCCAAACAGCCAGGGCGCAACGGTTAGCGTCAGGGCGATCAGCGCGAATCCTGTCCAGGCCAGCAGCTTGTCGGCGAAATTCATGCGAGTTCCAACGCGTTAGGGTCCAGTTCCGCCAGGCGCGGCGCCGCGCGGTCCTTGTCGGACAGCACAGGATCCTTGACTGGCCACTCGATGCCGATGGCCGGATCGTTCCACAGCAGCGAATACTGGCCGTGCGGATCGTACGTGTCGGTGCATTTGTAGAGAAAAGAAGCCGAATCGCTGGTCACCACGAAGCCGTGCGCAAAGCCTGGCGGGATATAGAGCTGGCGCCCGCTGGCCAGGGACAGCCGGCAACCGAACCATTCGCCGAAGGTGGCCGAGCCCTTGCGGATGTCTACGACCGCGTCGAACACTTCGCCGTGCAGACAGGTGACGAGCTTGCCTTGCGCGCGCGGGGCCTGGAAATGAAGACCCCGCATGATGCCGCGCCAGGAAAAGGAAACATTGTCTTGCACAAAAGTTTCTTGAATACCGAGTTCGCGATACCGGTCGCGTTGCCAGACTTCCATGAAATGGCCTCGCTCGTCGCGATGCACGTTCGGTTCCAGCAGCAGAACACCGTCGAATTTCGTACGGGTAACTTTCATGGGTTGCTCCTTGTTTCTTCCAGAATTGCCTCGCGATGGCGTTGCGCGAAAGCGGCCATGTCCTCGCGCCAGTCGGGCATGAGGTCGAGGCCAGCCTCTTGCAAGGCGCGGTTGCGCAACACGGAGTTGGGCGGTCGGCGCGCGGGGGTCGGGTAGTCGGCCGTGGAGCAAGGGACGATGCGATGCGGAATGTCCATGGCATCGAGAAAGGCGCAGGCGAAGTCGTGCCAGGTGCAGGCGCCGTCGGACGAGGCGTGAAACAGGCCGGTGGCGCGCGCTTCCAGCACGCGCGCGATTTGTCGCGCCAGGCGCCAGGCGCAGGTAGGCGACCCGAGCTGGTCGTTCACCACGCGCAGAGTCCGTTCCGGCTGCGCCTGCGCCAGACGCAGCATGGTTTTGGGGAAATTGGCGCCTGTGCGTCCGTACAGCCAGGCGGTACGCAAGATCGCAAAGCGACCGGTCCGCTCGCGGATGGCTTTTTCGCCTTCAAGCTTGGTTTGGCCATAGACCGAAAGGGGGTTGGGCTGATCGTCTTCGACATACATGTCCGGCGGCGGCTTGGCGCCGTCGAAAACGAAATCGGTCGAAATATGGACCAGCATGGCCTGGCGCGTTTCCGTCCATTCCGCCATGACGCCCGGCGCGACCGCATTGACGGCCCGCGCGAGGGCGGGGCGGCTTTCCGCATCATCCACGCGCGTATAGGCCGCGCAGTTGAGCACAATGTCCGGCCGATGAAGCTCCAGCGCCGCGCGACACTGGCCGGGATCGCCAACATCCAGATCCGCCAGATCGAGCGGAACCAGACGAAAGCGATCCCGGAACAGCGCCGCGCATTCGGCGCCGAGCTGGCCGGCCGCGCCGAAGATCAGCAGGGTGTCCAAATCAGTCTTCCAGGTCTACTTCGATATCGTCCACGTTGAACACGGGCCGGTGCGTCCGGCCGCGGTCGCCGGATTTGCGCAGCGGCGTGGTCCAGAGATAGACCTTGCGCGTTTGGCCGTCCTTCATGTTCACCGTGGCCTCCACGTCGGGGGTCACGCCGGCCATGTCGAAATCGTGAGACACGATGCGCGAGCCCGGTTTCATCCTGTCGAGCTGCGGAATCAGCTTCACATTGAGACTCGGCAGCAGGTAGAGCGTAATGACCGACGCCTTGCTGAGGTCCAGCTCGAAAATGTCCTTTTCCTTGATCGTGACCAGATGCTCGACCTTGTTCTTCTTGACGTTTTCCTTCGATTCCTTGACGCGCTGCGGGTCGATGTCGAACCCCCAGGCCTTGCAGCCGGCCTTCTTCGCGGCCGCTATCACGATGCGGCCGTCGCCGCAGCCCAGGTCGTACACGATGTCGTCCTTCTGGACATCGGCCAGGCGCAGCATGATTTCCACGGCTTCGTGCGGGGTCGGCACGAACACCACGTCGGGCGTGCGTCTCGGTTTCGGCGCTTCCTCTTCGCTCCAGGCCAAGCCGGTAAGCACAACGGCCAGCGCGACGGTCCACACGACGGGTTTGAACACGGTGTTTCCTCTCATTGCTCTTCGCTCCTCTCTACTGTTGTTTGAACCGCTCCATTCGCCGGACGCATGTGCCGGCTAACAAAATAGAGGGGTATGCCCAAAGCCAGGGGAACAAATCCGAACAGCGAAAGCCCTCTTGCGTAGATGGCGCTTCGGTACAGCATATAGACGCACGAGGCGCAAAAGATCAGTGGGATAACCGGGAACAATGGCGTTGTGAACGGGCGCGGCCGGTCCCGATCATTGAGGCGCAGGACAATCAGCGAGACCCCGGTCATCAGGAAAAACAGCCAGAAAACCGGGGCCGTACCGCTTACCAGCGTTCCGAATCCGCCATCGTACTGTTCCCATGGCAGGCCCGAACGCGAGAGGCGCAACCCTGTCAGAACGGTATCGATCGCTTGCCGACCCGCATCTGTGCCCACCCCGACGATCATCAGGACGGCGATGGTTGCCTGTACCAGCAGCGCCCGGGTCGGCGCGTGTTTTTTCGGATTCCAGCGGCCAAGCAACGCGAAGAGACGATGGTCCCGTCCCAGAGCCACATGGCAGCGCGCGCCGGTGAGCGCAACGCCGTTGACAGCGCCCAGAACGGAAAGCACGACCAGCAGGCTCATGGCCTGGCCGCCTCTTTCGCCCAGCATCGGAGCCAGCACGTCGGCCGCCGGCACCCAGGATTTGCGCGCGCCTTCGAAGCCCATCCCCATTATGTAGGCCAAATTGACAAGCAGATAAAGAACGGCAATGATGCCGATGCCCAGCATGAGCGAACGGGGTATGTTGCGTTTGCGGTCGCGTGTTTCGGCGGCCACGAAAGCCGAGTCGTTCCAGCCGCCGTATGCGTACAGCACGAAAATCATCGCGAACCCGAATCCGGCGGCGCCCGGCGGGTTCTCCACGGCGAACGCCTCTGCGCCTTGGAACTGGAACGCGTAGAAGCCGCCAACCACGATGGCAAGCAGCCCGAGCACCTTGGCGGCTGTGAGGATGTTCTGGGCCGTTTTCCCGACCACGATGCCCAGCAAGTTGATTGCCGTAACGCCGACAACGCAGGCGCAGGCCAGCCAGACTGTATGACCGGGCGAGAGCCGAAGAAGGCGGACGGCGTAATCGGCAAAGATGTAGGCGAGCGAGCCGATGCTGCCTGTCTGAATCACGGAGAGACGGCCCCAGCCGAAAAGAAAGCCGGTCGGCGCGCGGAAAGCCCGAGTCAAATAGACGTAATCGCCTCCCATTTTCGGGTAGGTTGTGGCCAGTTCCGCGTAACACAGGGCGCCGATCAGGGAAAGAATGCCGCCCAGCAGCCACGCGCCCAAGGCATGCCATGGGCCGGCGACATTGCCGAAAATAAGCGCGGGCACGCCGAAAATCGAGACGCCGACCACGATGCCGACAATGATGCTGACGCTGTCCCACAGGCCGAGACTCGCCGCCGAGCCTGTGCCGTTCATGTGATCGTTAGACGCTTGCGTTGCTGCCGGTGCGGCCATGCGTTCTCCTCGTTACAGGTGCCAGTCGCCGGCTTTCTCCGGCTGGTAGGGCAACGCTTCGATTTTAAGACGACGTCGTCCGCCGGGCATGGTCCATGCGACCGTGTCTCCCACGGAGTAGCCCAGTATGGCTGTGCCGACCGAGGACATGATCGAAATCCGGCCCAGATCGAAATCGGCGTCGTCGGGGAAAACAAGGGTGTATTCCATGACTTCGTCCGTATCGGCGTCGCGCAGGCGGACACGCGAATTCATGGTGACAACGGTCGGCGGCATGTCCGCCGGCTCCAGAATCCGGGCCCGGCTCAGTTCTTCCCGCAAATCCTTTAAATCCTGCCGATTGCGGTTCTGGGGATTTGCTTCGGCGGCGGCCAGCAGGTTCTCGAGCCGTTCCACGTCGTATTTCGTCATGCAAATGGCGCGTTTCTTCATGAGTTTTCCTTGAAGGCAAGTAGAAGCAAAACCAATACAATAGGGGTTGGCCGAAAAAAGGCAAGCCGATTTTTCGGCGAATTTATCGTGTTTCCGGCTTGCCTCCAGAACGGCTACGCTCCATTATTCCTGCCATGAAACGACCTGTTGTCGGATTGAACATGGATTACCATGAAGAAGCGGACGGAGCGATGGATCTCTGTCGGATAAGAGCGCAGTACGTGTGCTCGATCATCGAGGCTGGCGGACTCCCATTGCTGGTTCCGTCCGTGGCCGACGAGTCGGCGCTGCGGCAGTATCTTGCTCTGATGGACGGCATGGTCTTTTCCGGCGGCGCGGATTATGCGCCGGAACTCTATGGCGCCGAACCTCATCCCGAAACGCGGCCCTGCGCCGCCGCGCGCGCTCGCACCGATCTGCGGCTGGCGCGGCTGGTTCTGGACGAAACCCGTTTGCCGGTTTTGGGCATTTGCCTTGGCCATCAGCTTCTCTGCATAACTATGGGCGGTTCGTTGATTCAGCATTTGCCGGAAGCGGAGAAACATAAGTCGCTGCGGCCCGGTCTGGATCGCGAGCATCCGGCGCGTCTGGCGACCGACAGCCGCTTGGGCCGCCTGTTCCAGCGCGAGACGATCCAAGTCAATTCCGCCCATCATCAGGGCGCGGATCCGCGCGCGTTGCCGACCGGTCTGGTCGCGACGGCCTGGGATGACGATGGCCTGATCGAAGCCGTGGAAGGCCTCGCGCCGGACCGTTTCGTGCTGGGCGTGCAATGGCATCCCGAACGTATTCGCGATGCGGAGCATCGGCGCGCGCTGTTTGCCGCGTTTCTTGACGCCTGTAGGGAGAGGCCGGGCCTGTAACGGATGGCGAATGGAAGACGTTGTAGACTGTTCCGTAACGAAATGTAACGCATGTCCGCATCGTCATTTGAGATGTGAAATGTGAGATTCGAGATGCGGGCGCCAGCCCGCCAATTGATTTTTGCGCGGGCCCTTAGGCCCAAAGCAAGCGAGGTTTTCGTCGCGAGAGTGCGCAAACGTCTGCGGATGCGGGGCTTGAGGCGGGTCGCGCGATTCTCGCATATTGAAATATGGGTGAAATGCGC
>SLKS01000181.1 GCA_007134465.1 Kiritimatiellia bacterium
GCAGTCCGCCGGCGTACTGGTTCATGACCTTCTCGACCGTGCCGGCATAGGGTACGATGCCCTCGATGCCTTGCGGCACGAGATCTTTCAGCGCGCTCTTGTCTTGCCCGTATCGCTCGCGGCTGCCGTGCCCCTGTTGCAGGGCGGCCAGGCTGCCCATGCCGCGGTACACCACGTATTGCCGGCCTTCGTGCAGAATCTTTTCGCCCGGGCTTTCTTCGGTGCCGGCAAGGATCGAACCCAGCATGACCGTTTCGGCGCCGGCCGCCAGCGCCTTGGGCACGTCGCCGGAGTGGCGGACGCCTCCGTCGGCAATGACCGGGATGGACCCTTTCAGCGCCCGGGCGCATTCGTAGACGGCGCTGATTTGCGGAATGCCGACGCCGCAGACGACGCGCGTGGTGCAGATGGAACCCGGCCCGATCCCGACCTTGACGGCATGGGCGCCGGCATCCCGCAGGGCGAGGGCGCCCTCGGCTGTGGCCACGTTCCCGCCCACCACGTCCAGATCGGGATAATGACTGGCGATCCAGCGGACCATGTCCAGCACGCCCTTGGTGTGGCCGTGCGCGCTGTCCACGACGATCGCGTCCGCTTCCGCCTGGGCCAGCCGTTCGACGCGGGCGTGGTCGTTCTGGCTGACGGCGGCGGCGGCCCGCAGTCGGAACTTCGTGTCGCGATTGTAGAGCGGGCAGGCGTTTTCCACCAGCGTCTTGACGTCGGTCAGGCTGTACAGGCCGGTCAGCGCGCCGGCCTTGTTCACCAGCGGCAGCTTGCCGATGCGCCGCTTCATCATGATCGCGTACGCTTGCTGCAGGGTCGTGCGCGGCGAGGCGGTGACCACGTCGCGGGTCATGAGTTTGTCGAGCGTTGCCGAACCTTGGGAAGCGGACGCGAACTTGATGTCGCGCGAGGTCAGTATGCCCGCCATCTTGTCGTTTTCGTCCAGAACGGGAAAGCCGTTGAACGTGATGTCGCGCCGCCGTTTCTCCTGTCGAACGGTTTCCAGCGTGTCGGAAACCCGGAAAACGATCGGATCGAGAATGAGTCCGTTCAAGTAATGCTTGACGGCATGGACATGCTTGACCTGGCGCGCGACCGACAGATTCTTGTGAATCACGCCCAGACCGCCCAGCCGGGCCAGGGCGATGGCCATGGCCGATTCCGTGACCGTGTCCATGGCGGCGCTGACGAACGGAAGACTCATCCGTATGCGGGCGGAAAACCGAGTTTGCGTGTCGGATTCGTCCGGAAGAAAATCGGCGTAGCGCGTGATCAGCGACACGTCGTCGAAAGTCAGGCCCTCCTGGGGGAAAGCGGCCATGAATTCGTCGATCGGCGTTTTGTGCGTTTTGTTTTTCATTGGAGCGACCTCGCAGGTTGGCTTTTGCCCGCGTACTTCTAGCGCTTGGGCCTTGCGCGGTCAAGCGGAATTTTCATGCGTGTTTTTCTGTTGCCTGTCCGGCGGCTTCGTCGTACTCTCGGCTGCCAAATCCAACATCCGGAAAAGGAGAGGCGGTCATGAGCGAGCATGTGTGCAAAGGCGAGCATGGCGGACATTTGTGCGTGCTGGTCAGCGAGAAGAAATTCGATGAAATCCGCCAGTTGGCGAACGAGCCCAAGTTCATTTGCTTCAATTGCGGGCGCGTGGCCAATGCGGAACGGAACCTGTGCAACCCGATGCCGCTGGAAGCCTAGCGCTCGATTTCATACGGTGACGTTTGGCGCGAGCGCGCCAACGCCTTATCAGAGGCGTTGACGCATTCTCGTGCCGAGACCCTCTCTTGATTTGGCGTGGCCGGAACGTCCGCGAGATGGCGGGCGAGCCGTTGTTGCCCGGCTTCGGGACATGACGGCCCTCGAACTGCCGGCCCGAACCGGCGCGCAGAGGCGACGAAGGGCGGATCGCATGGACTTTCGCATTCGTAACGATGGCGCAGGCAATCTGAAATTCCTGTACGGGGCCGCCGATTTTTTCGCCTTGGTCGCTGCCTACTTCGTCACGCTGCGGTTCCGCTTCCATAGCCCCGTTGGAATGCAGTTTTTCGATGCCTTGAATCGACTGCTGGGCGTAGGCAGGCAAGGCCCGTTGGACAGTGCGCTGGAACGGCACTATGCCGACTATGCGTACCGCAACATTTTTCTGGTGTACGCAACGCTGGTTGTGCTGTATGCGCTGCGCAATTTGTATCCCGGCCGCCGTTTCCTCAAGCCTCGGCCGATCATCTGGGACATTATGGCCGCCAACGTCACGGCGCTGCTGATCTTTTACGCCTACTGGTATTTGCGCCGCAACGAATTCCATCCGCGCAGCTTGTTTTTCACTCTGATGCTGGTCCATGCCGGAACCGTCATTCTCTTTCGTTCCCTGCTGACACGCGGGCTGTGCTGGCTACGGGAACGGCGGTCGTTCGATCGGCGTCCCGTTGTTTTGGCCGGGGCCGGCAGGGAAGCCGATACCATCGCCGCGCTTGTCGAGGCGCTACGTCCGCATGGCCTGTGCGTGGCGGCCCGGTTGCGATTCGATCCCGACAAGCCTTTCGATCAAACCTTGCGGGATATCCGGCGCCAGGCCGACGCCTGTCGCGCGCATGCGCTGGTTCTGGCCGAAAGAAATCTGTCCATCGGGCAGATCATGCTTTTTTTGGAGCAAGCGGCGGCTATGGGGCTGCCGGCCCATGTGCTGTCCGACAAATTGACCGTGCTGGTGCGGGAGGCGAGTGTGCCCGCCGATTTCTTTCACGAGGCGCCGCTGGTGTATTTCGAGGACTCGGCCGCCACCGGGCGCTTCGCCGGACGCTGCCGTCGCGGATTGGAGCGGCTGGCGGCCGCCACGCTGCTGGCTCTGCTGGCGCCGTTGCTGGCGCTGATCGGCTTGGCGATCCGGCTGACCAGCCGCGGTCCGGTTTTGTTTGTTCAGGAGAGAATCGGGGTCAATCGCGCGCCTTTTCACATGATGAAATTCCGCACGATGTACCAGGCCGCCGACGAGATGCAGTCGCAGATCGAGGCGTTCAACGAATCGGACGGACCTTTGTTCAAAATCCGCCGCGATCCGCGTGTCACGCCCGTGGGCCGCCTGTTGCGCCGTCTCAGCCTCGACGAGCTGCCGCAACTGATCAACGTGGTGCGAGGCGAAATGGCGCTGATCGGACCGCGCCCGCTGCCGCGCCGCGATTTCGAAAACTATTACGAGGAATGGCATTACGGTCGGCATGCCGGTTTGCCGGGGCTCACCTGTTTGTGGCAAGTGTCAGGGCGCAGCCTGGTCCATTTCCAGGACATGTGCGTCATGGACATCTATTATCTGAGAAACCGCGATTGGGCGCTCGATCTGCAAATCCTGTTGCGCACCGTGCGCGCGGTGTTCTTCGCGCACGGCGCCTATTGACGCGGCGAGGCGGGCTTCGGCCGCAGCTCAAACGGGACGGCGGAGCCCGTGTGTTCGCAGAGGGTGTTTTGGGGTTGTCATTCCGAGCGAAGCGAGGAATCTCGGCGGAACGCCGCTGAAAGGGCGTGTTACCCGCATCGAAAACGCGCCTTCGGCGAGATTCCTCGCAAGCTCGGAATGACAGAGATGAACCTGACGCAAACAGTTTTCGTCGAACGGCGAATGACTGGCGCCATGCGCGCAATAACGTGTGTCTGTGCCGAAAGGCCTTTGGAAGCGGAGGCAGTATGACGAGGCAGGAACTGGAGACCATCTACGAGGCGGAACAGGACCGCCATGTGTCCGTCTGGCGCGAACTTGTCCGTTTCCCGAGTGTCAGCGCGGATCCCGCCCGCCGGGACGACTGCGTGGCGTGCGCGAACTGGCTTGTCGGCCGCCTGACGGCGATCGGGTTCGAGGCGCGCCTGATTGAAACGAGCGGGTTGCCAGTGGTGCATGCCGAGCGTCCGGGCCCGCCCGGTGCGCCCGTTGCGCTCTACTATGGCCATTACGACGTGCAACCCGTAGATCCCGCCGATCTGTGGCGTACGCCTCCGTTCGAACCCGTTCTGAAAGACGGCCGACTCTACGGGCGGGGCGCCCAGGATAACAAAGGGCAGATGGCGTACGCGCTCGCGGCTCTGGACGTACTCGTCCGTCACGATGCGCTGACCTGCGGCGTCCGCCTTGTGCTGGAGGGAGAAGAGGAATCGTCGGGGCCAGGCCTGAAGGAATTGCTGGAGCGGTGTCCGGAACTGTTCCAGGCGGATTTCCTGCTGGTTACCGATACGGGCATGGACCCGTCCGGTCGTCCGGCAATTACGGCGGGGTTGCGCGGCGTGGTTCAGCTCGAAGCGCGGCTGCGCTGCGCCAACAAGGACTTGCACTCCGGCATACATGGCGGCGTGGCGCCGAACGCCGCGCATGCGGCGGCGCGACTGGCCGCCAGCCTGCATCGGGCGGACGGACGCGTTGCCGTGAAAGGGTTCTACGACGACGCGCTCGAACCGAGCCCGCAAGAACGGACAGAAGCCGGCCGCGCGCTGTTCGATGCCGACGCCTACCGCGTCCTGACCGGCATCGGCCCGACGCCGGGTGAGAAGCGCTATACGCTGGCCGAACGGGTCGGGTTCCGGCCCAGTCTCGACATCAACGGCCTTGCCGCCGGACATGCCGGGCCCGGTTTCAAAACGGTGATTCCGTGCGAAGCCGCACTGAAGATTTCCGCCCGCACCGTTGCCGGCCAGGACCCCGATCGCGTGCTCGACCGGTTGGCCGGCCATTTGAACGAGCATCTTCCGCCCGAAGCGAGCCTGGAGATTGTCGGCCGGAAAAGCGCGGGCGCCGCCTTGCGCGTGCCGCTCGACGCGCCGGCGCTTCGAGCCGCCCGGGCGGCGCTGGACAACCTGGGCGCGGGACCGGCCGTATTCCGATGGGAAGGCGCGTCCGTTCCCATTGTCGCCGACTTGGCGCGCGTGTCCGGCGCCGTTCCCGTGCTGGTCGGGTTCGGCATGGAAGAGGACAATATCCACGCGCCGAACGAATCCTTCCCGCTCGCCCGTTTCCGGCAGGGGTTCCTGTTCGTCGCCCGCCTGCTCGGCGGTGGCGTGGCGAGCGGCGGAATGGAGGAGGGGCCAGTGACCGGTGACCAGTGACCGGCGACCGGTGACCAGTGACCAGTGATGAGAAGGAGAACAGTCATGACCCATACCCTGTTACCCGTTCACGTGCCAGTCGTTGACGAAGTCACCAAAAGCCATGTGTCCGTTCTTCAGAAGCAGGTGAAGGACTTGCGGGCGGCGCTGTACTATCTTATGAGTCGTGTGGAGCCGGAATCCGGCAGCATAGATGCGCTGGCGACCAAGGGGCGCGCTTTGATGAAAAAAAGGAATGCCGAAGCGTTTCGCAGGCAAGTCAAGCGAGCCGACCGGGCGAGAGCGGAAAAACGGCGACGAGAGGTCATCCGTTTGCCGAAATGATTGTTGCGCGGTAGGCTCTCGGTTCGGTGCGCCTTCCTCTTAATTGTCGCACCTAACGTCAGCCTTCACCCTCAAAATGACCGCGCTCGCGCGGTCATTTTGTAGCGGTGCAAGGCTTTGTTCGGTGTCTAAGATCTACGATGCGATCAGGATGAGCCTGTTCGCGTTTGCGCAGATCAGCAACCATTCTGTCAAGATCATAGTTATGCTGTTTTGCGAAAGCATCACGATTGCGCCAGACCTCTGAAATAATATCATCTTTGTACATCGCCAGTCTCCTCTTCTGAGAGTAGTTCCAGGGGGGGGGCAGATTTCCGGACAGGGATAACCGGCAACGGCGTATATGGATCTGATAATAGGCTTCGTCGCAGCATTGTCTATATGCCGACAATTCGACGTCAAGAGGTAGTCAATTCCATGGACGCTTGCGGTAGCAACATGCAAGGCATCAGCCTCCGCATGCAAAGGTACGCCTCCGTCGGCGATAAGATGGGAAGCAAGCTCCTTTGCCTCGTCTGATATGGTTACCTCTCGGATGCCCTGTAGTGAATCGAGTCTCCGTTGCGCAGCATCGGGATCGCCTGCTTCAGCCTCGGCAAGCACAAGTTCGGAGACGAACAACTGATATTTGGGCTTCTCCTGTTCCCACCACTGCAAGGTGATCTGCTGCCAAGCCGTTGCCCTGACATCCCGATTAGGTCGAGCGGTCAGATAGCTGGGAATCGAAGTCTCTATGTATACTGTTTTCATACGCGAGCAATATATGATTTGGGTAGCTGTTGCGCAAGAAGAGTTTGTTTTCTCTTCCCGAACAAGAGCATCATGCTCGGCCTGAAAGGACGTAGCATGAATGCTCTTGTTCAAGTAAGCCGCTTCGCGGCAGTGATTGCAAAGAGTTCGCCGTTCAGGCACAGTGTGCCCCGGTCGTTGCAGGTCGGCCTTGCCTTGCAGTTAGTTTCGCTACCGCTGCAAGGAGA
>SLKS01000271.1 GCA_007134465.1 Kiritimatiellia bacterium
TCCCGATTCGATCTCGCGCAGCACCTGCTGCTTGAATGCCTCGCTATACCGTATGCTCGCATCCATACACACCTGCTCCTCACTGTTGCAAGTGTCAACCTATATCAGGACGCGACACTGTCCTCCGCCCTCTGACCTCCGACATCTGGGTTGCGGGCGCAGCCCGCCTTAAGGCTGGCGCTCGCGCGAAGGCCTGGATCCGCCTGCGCCGTCGGGACGCGCCCGCCGGGCGCCGTCGGGCCGGGCGCGCGTTCGTTCGGGTTTCGGTTCCGGAGCGGACGGGCGTTCCTGTTCAGCTTCGGGAAACGAGGGGGCGGGCGGCTCCGCGGCGGGCGTGAACAGGGTCGCGTCATCCGGCGCGGATTCGGATGGCGCCGGTTCGGCCGCGTCCTCGGCGGCATCGCCGAGCGGCGGCGCCAGCAGCACGGCTTCGCCTTCCTCGAGGCCGGACAGAATATGGACCATGCGATTGTTGTCGAGCCCGATTTCCACGGCGCGCGCTTCTACGGTCCGGCCGGAAACCACATAGACCGTGTGCTGCCGTCCGACGCGCACGACGGCCTGGATCGGAACATGGACGACGTCGTCGTATTCGGCGACGAGGATGCGGGCCTGACAGCTCATGCCCGGGCGCAAGTCGGCGTCGCCGTTATCGATATGGATGTCCGAATTGTAGACTTTCAGATCGGGATTCATCCACATGCTTTGCGCATCGGGCAGCGGGGCGATGCGCGCGACCGTGCCGGCATAGGAACGGCCGGGCAAGGCGTCTACGGTGATCGTGGCCGGCAGGCCAACCCGCACTTTTTGCAAGTTCGATTCATGGATGCTGATTTCGGCCTTGGCGGAGGCGGTCGCCGGCAGGTGGATCAGGTCCTGACGTTCACGCACTTCCATGCCTTCGGCCAGCGGCTCGACATGCCAGCGCCGGCGCTGGGCGCTGGTGGCGTAGATCACCTGTCCATCCATGGGCGCCAGAATGCGTGTTTTGGCGATTTGCTCCCCGATCTTGTCCAGGCGATCCTTCTGCCGGTTGTATTCGGCCTCGCGCGCCTTGAGGTTCGCCTCGGCCTGCACGGTATCGGCCCGGGCCTTGCGCGTGACCCGTTCCAAGGCCATGTCCGCCTGCTGGACATCGCTTTGCAATTGCGCCAGATTGCGCTGGTAGGCGAATTCGATAAGCAAGCGAAGATTGTTGCGTGCCAGATCGAGGTCCAGCGTCCGTTTCTTCTCCATGAGAATGTCCGCTTGCAGTTCGGTTTGCGAAATGAAATGTTCTTCCGCCAGCGAGCGCGACCACTTGAGCGTTTCCCGCGCGCGGGTCAATTCCTCTTCCGCCATGGTGATCTGGGCTTCGGCCCGCTTCCGCTCGTTCGGAAAATCGCCTTCGGTGTATTTGCGCAAATCGTCGCGCGCGAACTGCAGAGTCAGCTCCGCCCTGTCCACGTCGCTTTTCGCCTGGTTCCGGACCACGGCCAGCGTTTCCTGAGCGTTCACAAAGGCGGCGTGGGCGTTCTGCACGCGGATTTCCTGGTCGAGCCGACTGTCTATGAGCGAGCTGGCGTCGAGTTCCACCAGCAGATCGCCTTCGCGAACGAACGTGCCTTCCGGGACGAGAGCAATGATGGCGCGCCGGCCCTCCACTTCGTTCTTGATGACGACCAGATCGCGCGCGCCAATGACGCCCGACTCGACCACGGCGATGGAAAGCGGGCCGCGCACGGCATGGAATACGGCGACGTCCGCGTGTTCGCCGCGACCGGACCGGCGCGCGACAAGGGCCAGAACCAGCGCGACGGCGCCGATAACGGCAACGAGAATGCCGATGCGCCAGACGCTATTCGTGTTCGTTTGCTTCATGCGGAATATCTCCCGTGCGGTTGTCCCATGATGGCGGAAACGGCTCGTCGCGCCCGTCGAGAAGCGGCGCGCCGGTATCCCGCAACAATTCGAGCTCGGCCATGCGCGCTTCCACAATGGCGGCCGTCAAGCCGTTGCGCGCCGCCAGCAGCGCGTCCTGCGCTTCGATCAAATCCCGCATCTGCGCGCGGCCCGCTTCCAGAAAGAGCGTCACACTGCGCACCCGCTTTTCGGCCAGCCGTACGGCCTGCGCCTGAATGGTCAGTTGTTCCTCGGCCAGTTTCATGGCGCGGACCGTGTTTCGTACGGACAGCTTGATGTCGTCCTCCAGCGCCTGTACCGCGCGCACGGCGCGATCGAGATCGATCAGCCGGTTGCGATAGGCAACCCGCTCGGCCGTGCGTTCGACCGGCAGGTTCAGGGTCAGGAGCCCCGAAAGAACGCTTCTGTCGGGACGCAGCCGGGCGTCGTCCTGCGCGGCGCTGTCCACGCTGGAACGCCGGCTTCCGAACGGCGCGGAGCCCAGCAGCGTGAGCTCGGCGCGCAGCCGGTCGGCGGCCACGACCGCGGCGCGCTGGGCGTCGTACACTTTGCCCGTCTGCACCTTGAGATCGAACCGACGGGCGAGCGCATCGCGAATCGCCGCCTCTTCCCGTTCGCGCCAGGCGCCGTCGGCATCGTCGGATGCGGACGGGGCCCGGGCCGATTCGTCCGCGGGAGGGGGCAGCGCGCGAATAGTGTCGTCCGCCGACAACGCGACGCGCGCGTCGGGCGGCAGGCCGATCAGAATCTTGAACGCGTCCAGCTCCCTGCGCCAGGTCTCCTCGGCCGCAATTCGGCGCTGGCGGGCCCGCAGCTCGTTCTGCACCGCCTGATCCACCTCGATTTCCTTGGCGCGGCCGGCGTCGGCCAGCCGCCGACTGCGCTGCGCCGCCGCCTGCGCGCTTTGCCAGCTCTCCTGGCTGTTGCGAACTTCGTCCTCGCGCCGCAAAACGGCATAGTAACGGCCGACAATGTCCACGGCGAAGCGGGTCTTGAACTGTTCGAAATCCAGAATGGCGTAGACAACGTCGCGTTCGGCTTGCGTCAGGGATTCGGAGGCGATATGCCGCCCGGCGCCGCGCATGAGCGGAATGGAAACGGAGACATCCGCGGCCAACCCTAAAGACGAAGCGCCGCCGCCCGTGAGCAAATTGGCCAAATCCACGGCCAATTCCGCGGCAATCTCCGTTCCGCCCGGCAAACGCTTTTTCCCGGAGCCCGTCCCGCCGACAACCGTTCCGCCAACGGCCTCGTCGCCACGGGTGTCGTAACTGCCCAAGCCGCGCAACTGGCTCAGAAACAGACTGCGGAACGCGTTGCGTTCCAAATCCAGCGCCAAGGCGCTGCGGAACACGTCCTCCTTGCGGTTCTGATAGGTCGCGCTGTTGGCGGCGCCAATCTCCAACGCCTCGCGCAACGTCAAAACCGGCTCGTCCGAGGCAAGAGCGGTCTCCGGCACGGCAGAGTCCGGCGCCGAAACCGGTTCCGGCCAATGCGGAACGGGCTCCAAATCCCCCGTCCCCAGCGAGGCGGGGCCGGAAACGGGCAGTTCCTGTTCCAGCAGCAAACGACGCCGCAAAAGATCGCTGGGCCGCTCGATATCGAAAGCGACCTCCCGCCCCAGCGATGAACGGTACGTTTCCGATACGATCTCGCGGGCGGTCGCGTCGGCCTTCTCGCGATGCTTGGCCGGACTGACACATCCGGCCGCGCCCAGCGCCAAGACCGCCACAACGAGCCAACCGCCCGCGTTGAAGCCTTGTCGGCAAAGAGAAACGTTATTTCGTGTATCTTTCGGCATACGCACCATGAGGATCATGCGGAATAAACATAAGGCGGGACGGCGCCCGCAACCCAAGTGTGTGGGTATGTGGGTATGTGGGTTTGGGAGTATGTGAGGTTCCCCCACACACTCATGCACTCACACACTCACAAACAATGCCGCCTCCAATTTCTTGTTGTTTATGGTAGAGGCGGCAGGATAAGGCATTAAGGCGGGCTAACGCCCGCCACTGACGCCCCGAATGAAACAAACGTTTCAAACAGCCGTTTTATTGTCAAGGTTTTGATGCGTCGGACGCGAAAAATAATGGGCGATTGCGGCTTGACTTGGCCGGAGGGTTTGTCATAGTGTATTGAGAATGAAGTGCAGGTCTATACTGCCGTCCGCAGCGTGAAGACGGGCGCGCACAGGGAGCTAGCTATGAAACGGAGCATCGTGTGGACGGGAATTGCGTTAGTCGGTTTCGTTTTGACGGATGTGGCCGGGCAAGGCTTGCGAAGCGGAACGCCGCTGGCGCTTCGGTTCGATCCCGTGTTTCGACTGGTGCAACTGAGCGGCGACGTATTCGTGCTTAGGCCCGGCGAAGAGCCGAGGGTGGACGCGGAAACGGGCCGGGAGTTTCTGCCGCCGGCGCGGGATTTGCGCTCCTATCCGTTCGGCACACGAATGGCGACGTCGACGAACGCAGGGTGCCGGGTACGGCTGTCGCGTTTCAGCGAGATCGAGGTCCAAAGCGAGACGACGCTGGTTCTGGACGAAAAGAAAGAGGATACGCGGCACAAGAAACTTCATCTGCATACCGGCCGGATAGAGGTGAAGCTTGAAGAAGGGATCGAGGAGAACAGCAACGCGCTGACCGTGCGGACGGCTGGCGCGTATGCGACGGCGACGAACCTGAGCGAATTCACCGTTCATGTCCGGCATGTCGACGACCGGACAGTCAGCGACTTTGTGGCGCACGACGGCATGTTGCGCGTGTATCATCCGGAACTGTTCGAGATGTATTTCGTGGCCGTGGAGAAAGGGCGCGCGTTCGGCGTGCGAGTCACCAATTCTCCGGACGGCAACTTCGTGGACATTCGCGGTCTGCAGGGAACCTTCGGCGTGAAGGTCAGGGATCCGTTGGATCCGGACGATGTGCCGCCGGACGACCTGTTCGGGATGGACACCTTTGGCGGACTGGATGGTTTCGAGGAGGAGATGGAAGTGTTCGAAGGCTTGTCGCCGGAAGAAGGGTTTCGGATCATCAGGGTAACGCCGGACTACAACGTCAAGTTTTCGAAGCGCCGCGATCTTCGGACGGAAGCGCTGATGGTGACCATTCTGCAGATTGACGCGCAAGGCGACATCAAGGACGAAATCACCTATCAGGAAGGCGCGCCTCCGCGTCCGGAGCTTGTGGCGGACGCTGCCGCGGAATTCGCGGACGATGGCTTTCTGGCGCCGGCTCCCGCGCGCGAGGAGGCCGTGGAAGAAATGGCCTTGGACGATATGTTCGACGGCTTTTAGGCGGCCTGAACAGATGTGATGGCGGCGACGCCGAGGATGTCCTCGCGCGAGGCGCCGCGCGACAGGTCGTTGACCGGCTTGGCGAATCCTTGCAGGACAGGGCCGAGCGCTTTGGCGCCAGCCAGCCGTTCCACGAGCTTGTAGCCGATATTCCCCGCATCCAGGTCCGGAAAAACAAGCACGTTGGCGTGGCCGGCCACAGGGCTGCCGGGCGCTTTTTTCGCGCCGACAGCGGGAATGATGGCCGCATCGCCTTGCAATTCCCCGTCCGCGTCGAGATCCGGGCGCCGCTCCCGCAATACGGCCAGCGCGGCCACGACCTTGTCGGCATCCTCGTGCCGAGCCGAGCCTTTCGTGGAGAAGGAAAGCAGCGCCACTTTCGGAGTCAGACCAAGCAGCGATGAGGCGGTTTCCGCGGAGGCGGCGGCGATATCGGCCAGTTGTTCCGCGCTGGGCGCGATATTGAGCGCGCAATCGGCGAACACGATCGGCTTGTCCTTTTCGCCTTGGAATTCCGGCAGGATCATGATGAAGCAGCTCGATGGCGTGGCCAGCCCCGGTTGCAGGCCGACGGTGAGCGACGCGGCCTGGATGACGGACGCCGTGGCGCTGTCCACGCCGGCGACCATGCCGTCGGCTTCGCCGGTGGCGGTCATCATGCCGCCGAACGCCAGCGGCTTGCGCACGAGTTTGGCGGCGATCGCGGTGCGGATGCCGCGCGTGCGCGCGTAGGCGTCGGCATAGATTTCCAAGCGTTCCTTGTCGTGGCAGGAGACAACGCGGACGCCGTCGAGCGCGACGCCGCGTCGGGCGGCGTCGGCGAATATCCGGCCCGGATCCCCCAGCACGATGGGTTTGGCCACGCCTTCGGCGGCGGCCTGAACCGCCGCGTCCAGGACGCGCTCGTCATGGCCTTCCGGGAACACGATGGCGGCGGGCTTGCTTTTCGCTTGGCTCTTGAACGTGTCTTCGATGCTCATGGGGTTGTCTCCTTGTCTTGCTGCTAACCCTAAAATAAGCGAGTTTTTCTGCTGCGAGCACGCCA
>SLKS01000032.1 GCA_007134465.1 Kiritimatiellia bacterium
ACACGACACACGCCGGAACGGCGGCCCACGACATTCCCGCCAAAGCACATGTCCCTATCGCTCGAAACGGTAGAACCTTTTCAATTCTCACCGGCAGAGCCGGTGGATTAGTGGTGATTTAGGAGTTCCTTCGGGTTTCGGTAATTCGTCATTCGTCATTTATGGCGCGGTCCCAGGGCTTGTTGCTGTCCAAAAACGTCGTTAACTAAGCGCCATTCCGGTCTCACAGCTCGAAGCGGATCTGCGCGGTAACGGCGCGGCCCGGTTCCCGGTATTCCGCGCCGCGATACGTGCTGAGATAGTCGCGATAGGCCGTATCGAACAGGTTGTTCACCGTCAGGGACAAGTCGCCGGCATTCGCGCCCGGCTTCCAGCGGCGGCCGATGCCCGCATGGACCGAGGTCCAGCCGTCGGCGGTGTTGACGCCCGGCGGCGTTCGGTTCTGGCGCGCGGCGCCCACGGCCCCGATTCGCCCCCAGTACCTGCGGTGGGCGTCGTATTCAAGTTCCAGCGTTCCGTTCAGCGGCGGAATGCCGGCCAACGGTTCCCGCAGCGTCTCGTCGCGCCCTTCGACATAGGCAAGACTGGCATTGAGCGTCCAGGGAGCGGCCAGGCGCCAGACCGCCCGCGCTTCCGCTCCCCAGATCTCGGCCTTGTCCACGTTGGCATTGACAATCGTGTCTTCGTCGGCGAACCGCTCGCCGATCAGGTTGCTCAGGCGGTTCCCGAACACGGACAGACCGAGCGCGAGCGTATCGCCCCGCCAATCCGCGCCCGCTTCCAGAAACAGCGAGCGTTCCGGTTCGAGATCGGGATCGCCAAGCTTCACGCGTCCGCCGCCCAGCTCGAGATACTGGTACCGTTCCTCCAGGCTGGCGGCCCGATACCCGCTGGCGCCAATCAGCTTGAAACGCGTCTGCTCGGAAACCGACCAAACGGCGCCCGCATGCGCGTTCCAGCTTTCCTCGTTCACGCGCCGCCGTTCCCATTGCGGGGTCGGATCGTTCTCGACGCGAATATGGTCCCAGCGCGCGCCCAGGATGGCCGTCCATGCCGGCGCGAGGGACCAGACATCTTCCGCGAACAGGCCGGCGGAACGGTACAGCGAATCCGGCAGCGGCCGTTCTTCGACCCGCGCGCCGTTGCGCAACACGCGCAAGCGAGTCGAGGACAGCGTACGCTGCCAGACGTCCACGCCAACAGTAACGGCATGATCGCCACGCCCGCCGCGGGCCAGCCATTGCCCGCCCAGCGTATCGTGATCGGCCTCGGGGTGCAGGCTTTCCACCGGACTCGCAGGCGGCAGCCCGTCAATCCGAACCCGTCGTTCGATGCGCTGCCAGTAGCCATCCAGGCGAAAGGCGTCCCAGAAATCGCCATCCCATGCGAGTTCGCCGCTCAGCTTGGCCAATTGTCGGCTCGTACGCGGATAGGTTATGGTCGAAACCGGCGGCATCGGCGCCGAACCCGATCCGGGCACGCCAATGTTGCGCCCCTCGAAATCCTGCAGGTTGACATCCAGCGTCAATGCCTCGCCCGCGCGCCAGGCGGCCCGCAGCCGGCTTTCGCGGTCTTCGAACTGACTGTTCTCGACCGTCCGCCCGCCGCCATCCTTGTACGAATCGCGGTCGCGCCGGCTTTGGCTGGCAAACACATGCCAGCCCGGCGCATCCCGCTGCACGAATAAATACGCGTCGGCTCCCGCCGGATTGTCGCCGACCCGAAGCGCGCCGCCCCCGCGCCAGGCGGGCGTGTCGGAAAAACGGCCCTGCCGGGTAACGATCTGGACAACGCCTCCCAGCGCGCCCGATCCGTACAGCGAGGAAATCGGGCCTTTCAAGGCCTCGACCCGTTCGATGCCCATCGGATCCGCATAGCCGAACCGGGCGCCGAGATCGGTGGCCGTGTTCACGCGCACGCCGTCCACCAGCAAAACCACCGCATCGCGGCTCAGCCCGCGAATGTTCACCTCGGAACCCCAGGCCCCGTCCGCCACGCGCGCAATGCCGGGCGTCCGGCCCAGCAAATCCGCCACGCCAACCGCAGGCTCCCGCAAGGCCGTTTCGCGATCCACTACGCTCACGCCGCCCGGCGTCAGCGCCGCCGCCGTCTCGTAGCCGCGCGCCGTCACCACCATCGGCTCCGCCGTCCAGGACCCGCCCACGTCTTTCCGTTCCGTCTCCGCTCCTGCCGCCACGCTTGCGCATGCCACGCCAACAACCAGCCATCGCATCATCCTCATGCCTGCTTCTCCTTTCCCAGCGCCGATTTCACTTGAACGCCGTCCACCATGCCCAGTTTCCCGGTCAAGCGCCCGAGCGCATCGGTTGTGGCGCGCACCACAAGCGTGATCACCGACGTCTGCTCGCGCACGTTCGGAATGCCCAGCCGCGCGACGATCAGCTCCGCATGATCCGCCAATATACGCTGGATCGCCTCGTTCGCCCGCGCGCGGTCCTCGACAAGTATCCCGACAAACCCCAGCCGTTCCGACATGTGTACCCCCCTCTTCTTTGCCTAGTCCAAAAAAAACGCGACATGCCGAGGGTCGGCATGCCGCGTATTCGGTTCGCGTCCGCGCTACGCATGTTGTCCCCTCGAATTCAGGCGAAGCCGCCCTCGTCTCAGGCAATGCAAACAAGATATATCCGTTCGCCGCGAATGTCAAGCGGCGTTTGCTATTGTCGTTCAAAAAATCGTTTCGACCCGAAACGCAGCAAACGCTTCGCGCCGAAAATCGTTCGCGCGCCGGTATTCCAGACCGGACTCCAGTTCGAAAAACAGCCAGTCGCGATAGGCACGCGTTCGCCAGCGGGCGCCGGTCACATAGCCGGTAACGCGACCGTCCGGTTGCGTCGCGCCGCGAACCGACCCGTACAACGCCCAGCCGTGGCGATTCCGAAGCAAACGAGCCAACACGATCCGCGGCGTCCACTCCAACCCGTCGGTCTCCTCGCCCCACTCCGCTTCGGCACGGGCGTGCAGCAGGTGCGTGTCGGCGAACCGTTGCTCGTAGTCGAGCCGTGTCGTTTCGCTAAACCCCTTTTGCTCGCGCCAGGCAAAGAACTGGGTCGCCCTGAACAAATGCGGATCCCGCACGAATTCCCGACGCATGCGAAGGCGAACAAAAGGACGCAGCCCCCCCGAATAACGGACGCCGCCATCCGCATGGACGCGCAACCACGGGGTCTGCCGCAGCATCAGACGCAGACCGGTGGAAATCCCATCCTCCTCGGCGCCGGGATCGGCAAGCGGATCTTCGCGAAAATCGAAATTCTGCACAAAGATGTTCCAACGCCGCTCGAGCCGCGGCAAATCCAGCCGGGCATCCGCCTTTGTCTTGATCTCCGGCGTCTTCCTTTCCCGGCTCTCCAGGCTCGCAACCAGCTTCACACGCGTTTCGCCTGCCTCCTCGTCGCCCGTCGCGTCGAAAAAGCGGTCGAACCGGTCCGACACCGCCTGAATCCCCACGCAAATCGCGGCGTGGCGCCGGTCGAGCCAGGGAATCGGGTTCTCCTCGCCGCACTCTTCCGGCGGAGCGAAGCCCTCGCCCGCACCGTCCTTGTCTTCGGACGGGATTGGATCGGCGACATGCGCCGATCCGAGCGTCTCTGACTCGTCCAGTCCGTCCGGCATAGCGACGGCCGCCCATTCCCCCGCGAAGCCAAGGTTCAACGCCATGCAGCCTATGACAGCCTGCCACGCCCTCGATGCGCCCACGGCCTTTCCCCCATATTTCAGCATGCGAGAATCGCGCTTCCCGCCTCAAGCGTCGCATCCGCAAACGTGCGCGCACACTCGCGACAAAACACTCCCTCTAGCGAAGAAATACGGAGAGAACAAGAGATTAAAGAAAGGCACGAGGGGACCGGGACCATCGTCCCTCGCCCCTGCACCGTTTCGCGCAAGGCGGCATACAGCCGCCCTCGCACCATCCCGAGCAGGCTATACTTTGACGCGTTGCGCGTATTTCGTGTGCAGCAGCTTGTGGCTCTTTTCGCCAAGCGGCGCTTTCAGGAATTCGGCATATAAATGCTGCACTTCCGGATTCTCGTGCGATTTGCGCATCTTCTTGCCTTCGTCTTCCTTGTAGATGGCGGCGATGCGCTTTTCGCGTACGTCGTTGTCCGTGAGTCGCGGCTGCCCGCCGCCGCCGATGCAGCCGCCGGGACAGGTCATGACTTCGACGAAATGATAGTCGGCCGTTCCGGCGCGCATGGCGTTGAGCACCCGGCGCGCATTGGCCAGGCCATGCGCCACGGCCACTTTCAGCTCGACGCCTTCCAGGAAGGCCCAGTCGCCTTTGGCGCCGCGAATGGGAATGCTGACTTCCTTCAGCCCCTTCAGCCCGGCCACCGGCGCCACGTGCAGGTTCTCCATCGGCAGCGGAGAGCCGGTAACGATTTCCCACGCGGTCCGCAAGGCGGCTTCCATGACGCCGCCGGTATTCGCGAAAATGTCGGCCGCGCCGGAGCCGGCGCCGATCGGCGAATCCATGGTGTCGTCCGCCAGCGAGGCGAAATCAATGCCCGCCTGCCGAATCATGCGGCCGAGTTCGCGCGTGGTCAGCACGAAGTCCACGTCCCGCACGCCGCTGTCGTTCATCTCGGGCCGGGCGGCCTCGAACTTCTTGGCCGTGCACGGCATGACCGACACCACGACGATGTCTTCCGGTTTCCGGCCGATCTTGGCGGCGTAATAGGTCTTGGCAACGGCCCCGAACATCTGCTGCGGAGATTTGCAGGTGGAGAGGTTCGGCAGGTATTCGGGATAATAGTATTCGGCAAACTTGATCCAGCCGGGCGAACAGCTTGTGAACATCGGCAGGGCGACATCCTTCTTTTCGACCAGCGCCTGCTTGAGCCGGGTCAGCAGCTCCGTGCCTTCTTCCATGATCGTGAGGTCGGCGGTGAAGTTGGTGTCGAACACGCCGTCGAAGCCTAGCTGGCGCAGCGCGGACACCATCTTTCCCGTGACCAGCGTGCCGGGCTCGTAACCGAATTCCTCGCCCAGCGCGGCGCGAATGGCCGGGGCCGTCTGCACCACAACGTGCTTCGACGAATCGTCCAGGGCTTCCCAAACGCTACGGGTGTCGTCCTTTTCGCCAATGGCGCCCACCGGGCAGATGGCCGCGCATTGGCCGCATTGCACGCAAGCGACGCCGTCCAGTCCCAGCGCGAACGCGGGGCCGACCACGGTGTCGAAGCCGCGCCCTTGCGGGAACAGCGCGCCCACCGACTGCACTTCCGAGCAGACGGTGACGCAGCGGCGGCATTTGATGCATTTGGCGTTGTCGCGCACCAGCGCGGGCGTGCTCTCGTCGCGTGCGCCGCGCGCGGTTTCGCCGGGATAGCGAACGGTGTCAATGCCCATTTCGCGCGCGATGCTCTGCAACTCGCAATCTTCGTTGCGGTTGCAGACCGTGCAATCGCCATCGTGCTCGGAGAGGAGCAGTTCCACGACGGTCCGGCGCGCTTCGCGCACACGCTTGGTATTGGTGAACACGTTCATGCCCCGCGCTGCCGGCGTGGCGCAGGAGGCGGCCAGGGTTTTGGCCCCTTCGATTTCCACGAGGCAGACGCGACAGGCGCCTTGCGCGGGCCGGCCCTCGAAGTTGCACAGGGTGGGAATGCGAATGCCGGCCTTGCGGGCGGCATCCAGAACGGACGCGCCGTCTTCCACCTCGACGTCGCAGTTGTTGATGCTGAGCGTAATCATGCCTGTCTCCTTGCGGGGCCTGCGGCGAGCCGTGCCCGCCGTCCCCAATTCAGAATTCCCGTTGCGAACGAACCCGCCGCTTCCGGCGCGGCGCGACCCGGCCTCCCGTCAGCATTTTCCGTAATCGCAGCGCAAACAGCGGCGGGCCTGCCGCACCGCTTCCGCTTCCACCCAGGGCATTTCGACTTCGTCGAAATTGTTCTGCCGCCGTTCCACGGCGAGCAGGGGCAGCCTTTCCCGCTTGTAGGGGACTGGGTCGGCCTCCGGGTCGTAGCTGGTTTCCACTTTCCGATCCTCGCGCCAGAACGCGTGTTCTTCATCGGTGAACATGCGGTCTATGCCGACGGCCGCCCGTTCGCCGCCTGCAATGGCGCCGATGACGGAAGCCGGGCCGGTGACGATGTCGCCACCCGCGAAAATCCAGGGTTCGCGCGTCTGTCCGCTGACGGGGTCGGCTTTGATGCAGCCGTTC
>SLKS01000185.1 GCA_007134465.1 Kiritimatiellia bacterium
ATTGGTGGCGTCGAGCCGCCCGCCCAGGCCCACCTCGATCACGGCGATCTCCACGCCAGACTGCGCGAACCATTCGAAGGCGATTGCGGTTGCGCATTCGAAAAAAGTCGCCTCCTGCCCCGCATCGCGCGCGGCATCGGCCGCGACAGTTTCGACCCGCTCCATGAGCGCGTAAAGTTCCGTATCGCCGATCGGCTGGCCGTCTGTCTGAAACCGTTCGTTGAACGCAACCAAATGCGGCGAGGTATAGAGGCCTGTTTTCAGGCCCACCGCCTGAAACATGGCCGCCAGCATCGCGCACACGGAGCCTTTGCCATTGCTGCCGGCGACATGCACGACAGGATAGCGCCGTTCCGGACGGCCCAGCCGGTCCAGAAGCGCGTTCTCCATCTCCAGCCCCGGCCGTATGCCATGCCGCTGCCGCGCAAACAGTTTTTCCAAGGCAGGCGTCATCGTATTATCCCAAGGCGGGCTTCGCCCGCAACCGAACTCCAGAACCACGAATGAACACGAATACACACGAATAAAGATGCAACGCAAATGCGTAGCATCTCTTAACGGAACAGTCTCCTTTCGTGTTTATTCGCGGCTCTTGACTGCCAATCAGCACCACCGTTAGAACCTTTTCAATTCTCTCCGGCAGAGCCGGTGGATTAGTGGTGATTTAGGATTATGCGGCTTCCCGCCCGACACGATCTTCGCTCTGCCTTCACCCGCGCGCCACAGTCACCGCATGAGTTTCACGCGCGCCGGCTTTCTTAAGCGCGCGCGAGCAGGCGTTAAGCGTGGCGCCGGTGGTCATCACGTCGTCCACCAGCAGGAACACGCGCCCCTCGATCCAGTCCCGATGACGCGCCGCAAAGGCGTCGCGCACATTGGCTCTGCGCTGCCGGGCATTGAGCCCGGTTTGGGTTGTCGTCGGTCGGACACGGCAGAGGACGCGCGACATGTCTTGCGTTTTCAAGCGACGGGCCAACGCGCTTGCCAGACGTTGCGACTGATTGTACGAGCGCTCGCGCCGTTTGCGCGGATGCAGGGGCACGGCGACAACCGCGTCGAAACGCGTGTTCGGCCACTGGGCGCGCACGCACGCCTCGAGCATGGCCGCGAAATCGGGCGTCAACCATACGGCACGCCCGTATTTAAAAGCCTGCATCAGAGCCGGCAGCGGGCCGCGATAACGGGCCGCCGAACGGGCTCGGTCGAACCAGGGCCTGTGCTCCGCGCAAAAGGAACAGCGATAGACATGCCCAACCGTCCCGTACACGGGATCGCCGCAGCCGTCGCAGAAGGGTTCCTGCACCCATTCCATGGCCGACAAACAATCCCAGCACACATGTCCGGGCCGATCCCGAGCCTCGAGCCCGCAACTGGCGCAAAGCCGCGGCCAGATCATGTCGGGCAGTCGCGAGACGATCCGCCACAGGCCGGCGCCACCTGAGAAGAAAAGGCTCTGTATCGTCGTTCCCGTTGCCATGGGCTTCGTAGTTTTACAGGTTGAAATACTCGCCGACGATCGGTTTCAGATCGTACAGTGTTTGTTTCGGAATCACATCGCGCACGGTCATGAGCGCATTGGCCAGCGCATTGGCGCACACGCAGGAGCGTTCTTCGGGAAACGCGGCGAAGGCCAGCGGCAACGCGGCCTTGGCCAATGCGGTATTCGCGGTCAAGTGCCCGTATATGCTCTCCACGGAAACCGCCTCTTCGCTCTCGCGCCAGCAATCGTAGTCGGTGACCATGGCCATGGCCTGGTAGCACATCTCGGCTTCCCGGCACAGTTTCGCTTCGGGCAGACTCGTCATGCCGATCACATCGCAGCCGAGCTGCCGATAGATATGCGACTCGGCCTTGGTCGAGAAGGCGGGCCCCTCCATGTTCACATAGGTTCCGCCCACATGCACGCGCGGCTCGGGCGATAGGCCGGCGGCCGCGATGGCGGCCTGCGCGGCGCCGGCGAGCTGTTCGCGCATCGCCGGGCAGGCCGGCTCCGAAAAGCCGATATGCGCGACCAAGCCGCGCCCGAAGAATGTATGATCGAGAGCCCCTTTCGTCCGGTCGTAGTACTGGTCCGGCAGCACAATGTCGCGCGGCCGGTATTCTTCGCGCAAGCTGCCGACGGCGCTGACGGAAACGACCCGGTCCACGCCCAGCGTCTTCAGGGCGTAGATATTGGCTTTGTGATTGATCTCCGAGGGCAGAATGCGGTGCCCGCGCCCGTGCCGGGGCAGAAAGCACACCTCCCGTCCGTTGAGCGTTCCCTGAACGATCGCATCGGACGGCTTTCCGAACGGCGTCTCCACCTCCGTTTTCTTGAGATTTTCGATGCCGTCCAGGCTGTAGAGTCCGCTTCCGCCCAACACTCCGATCTTCATGGTTCCTCCTTGCGGTTTGCATTGTTTTGACATTGGCGGCACACTGACATAACCGACAGGCCGGCGCAAGCCGATTCGCAGAGGGTGTCTCGGAAAAAACGGCATGGTTCAAAAAATGCCGCATGCGGGCAACAGCCGTTGTCTTTCCGCGTGTCCCGCCGTCTTGTCCGCCATAGCCCGAAGGGTAGAGTTTGTCACCTCTTTGTCGCCAACCGTTGGCCGACACGCTTTGCACAGGGCAATCGAAGAAGTTTGCGGCAACGTTTACGGTGGAGTTAGTTCCGATGCGGTTGACGGAACAGTTTACGGAACAGACGAGATTGCCACGCCCCTTTCTCCAAAGCAAACTGCCTCGTAAACACCGCCGATTCTAACTCCGTCGTCACCTTTGCCGTAAACTTCAGCGACACTGGTCAATGGTCACTAATCTGTCGCAAAGCCTTCCTCCTACGCCCTTCAGGCTCCGACGGACAAGACGGCGAGGCAAGCACGGAAAACATACATGCTTAAACGCATATCGTTGTCGAAAAGGCTCCAACGCGGGCTACAACGAGGAGAGCGCCTGCAGCATGCGCTCGGTTTCTTCGCGACAGTTTTCCCGGAACTCGGGCAGTTCGTCGATCTTGAAATGCGATGCCAAATCGTCCCGGCACATGCGCGGGGCCTCGGGAACCACGTTGTAGCCCATATCCGTGACGAGCTTGTCGGCCAGCGCCACGGCGCACAGAACGGGGTCGGTTTCCGGAGAAAGATTCGCATCGTGATGCCGCTCCGCCGTTTCCGCATACAAAGGGGGCAAATTCCAGGAGCGCATCAGCCGCGCGCCCAGTTGTCCATGGTCGAACCCGTTTCGTTCCGTTTCCGCTTCGCGCAAATCGCGCCCTTCGGCGGCGGCCCAGTCGAGCACGCGCATGCCATAGTTCAATCCCATCTGGCATATCAAAGCTACGCGCCCGATATCGTGCAGCAATCCGGCGACGAACGCTTCCTCCTCGCCGCCTCGGGCGCGCGCGCGCATAAGCAGGCGGGACGCCACCCCGCACGCTGTGCCATGTGTCAGCAGCCGTGTCACCAAAGCCAGCTCGTCTTCGCGCTTGGCAAATCGCCGAAGCGTCTGCGTCCAGACGGTCAAAATCAGGCTCTTGACCGTCTTCTGGCCCAGCCGCACCAGGGCCATGGAAAGGGTGACCACCTTTTCCTGGCGGGAATAGAATACGGAGTTGGCGAGCTTAAGAAGCTGGGCGGAGAGGGTCGGGTCCGCGACAACGATACGCTCGAAATCGCGCGCGGACCGGTTCGGATCGTCCAACGTATGAAGCAGGCGTCCAATTTGGGCCGGCAACGCGGGCAGATTGCGCGAGGCGGCAATGAATTGGTCGAGACTGTCGGACATGAACGCTATCTCCCCATCATCAGGCGCCGACCCAGTATCTCGGGCAAGCCCTGTTCCAAAATCTTGCGGGCGGTTGTCTCGCACGGATACGCCACCCGGTGATAGCGCAGTGTTTCTCCGTCGAATTCGACGAAACAGGCGCGCGCATCCCCGTCGCGCGGCTGGCCCACCGACCCCACACTCGCGTACAGACGCTCTTCGCCGAGAAAGAATTCCCGGTTCTCGTCGTGCGGATGCAGGAACCCCTCGGTCGTAGCCAGAAAAGGCCGATGGTTATGGCCCACGAAACAGATGCGGAACGAGTCGAATTTCAAGCGAATGACTTCCTGTATCTCGTCGAAAGCGGAATAGCCGTCGGCATCGGTTTCCATGACATAGTCGGCCAGCACGTCCTGAACGGAACCGTGCAAATAGACGCAGGCGCCTTCCTGATGATAATGGGGAAACTCGGTGGCCTGCTCGAGCAAACCGCGTTCGCGAAGAACGGCGCGGGTCCAGGCCATGGCCTCTTCGGCGACAGGGTTGTTGACAAAGGCATCGGGGTAGCGAATGCTGTATTCGTGGTTGCCTTCCACCTGAATCCGGCAGCGCTGGCGCGCCAGTTCAACGCATTCGACAGGATTCGGCCCGTAGCCGATCATGTCGCCCAGCGCATAGACCTCGCCTATTCCGAGACGGTCAATCTCTTTCAGCACGGCCGAGAACGCCTCGATATTGGCATGCACATCGGATATGACTGCGATTTTCGGCATGACAGTTATCCTCGAACTCTTCTAAGCAGTAAAGGAGAAGAGTATGCCAAGACCGAGTCGGCGCGGCAAGAGGAATCCATACAGCGCTTCCGGAATTTCAAAGGTCGGATATACGGTCAATTCGATTGACGACTGGCCACGGGCTTCGGCAAAACGCCCGGCCGCCAGCAGCGCTATCCCGGTTTCCGGCGCCGCAGAAAGAACTGGCGGAACGACTCCGCCACGCTGCACATGACCGGCGCTTGAATCAGCGTCAGGAGACTGGCCACGGCCAGTCCGAAAATCACCGCGACAGCCATCGGCGCCCAAAAGGCCGTCGTTTCGGCCTTGGTCATGATCGAAGGCGGCCACGTGTGGAAATCGAAGCTGAACCCGAGCGCCATCGGCGACAGCGCGAGGATGGTGGTGATCGCGGTCAGCAGCACGGGCCGCAAACGCTGACGACCGGCCAGGACGATCGCCTCTTCGGCTGGCAGTCCCTCTCGGCGATACTGAAGAAAACAATCAACCAGAACGATCGAATTGTTGACGACGACTCCGGCGAGGCTGATCACGCCGACCCCGGTCATGATCACGACGAAATTCATGCGCGCGACGATCAGCCCCAGCAGCACGCCCATCAGCGACATGAGCACGGAGAACATGATGATGAACGGATAGACGACGGAATTGAACTGGATCACGAGGATAACGGCGATCAGGCCCAGGGCCACCAGAAAGGCCTGGAACAGAAACGCGCCGGATTCGCGCATTTCCTCGTCGTCCCCGCCATAGGCGATGCTGTAGCCTTCCGGCAACGGGATGCGCTCGATCAGAGGGCGAATATCTTCCAGCACGGCCTGGGGCGTCCGCCCCTGGCCGGCTTCGGCCGTAATGGAGACGACCCGCCGTCCGTCCTTGCGCCGGATCGAACCGAGCCCTTCGCTGTAGCCAAGCGTGCCGAGCGACGAGAGCGGAACCATGACGCCGCCCGGCGCGGGCACGAACACATGGTCCAGCGCATCGGCGCCGGTACGTTGCTCCAGCGGCCAGCGCACTGTGATGTCGAACTGATCTTCGCCCGCGCGGTACTTTCCGGCATCCATGCCGAACAGGCCGGCGCGCAAATGGTTGCCCACCGTATCGGCGTCGAGCCCGTACAACGCCGCGCGCTGCCGATCAATGCGAAAGCGCATTTCGGGACGGGCCTTCTCATAGTCGTCCGCGACATCCGCCAGACCCGGCGTGCCGCGAATGGCGCGCATGACTTCCGCCGACAAGCCGGCCAGCGTCTGAAAATCGTCGCCGGCGATCTCGATGACAATCGCCGCACCGGTCGGCGGGCCGGCCCGTTCGCGATCCACCTTCACATCGGCGCCGGGAATCGCGCCGATCCTTTCGCGAATCTCGTCCACGATTTCGAGGCTGTTCCGCGACCGTTCAGCGATGTCCGTGAACTCGATCTGCACCGCGCCCACATGCGAGCCGGCGCCGCCGCCGTCAAAACCGCGCCCGCCAATGAAACCGGCTGTGCTGAGCGCGTATTTGATGTCGTCGAATCCGGCGACCACCTTCTCGATCTCGCGCAAGGCTTCGTCTGTCTTTTCAAGGGGAGTCCCTTCCGGGAAGCGCACCGAAACCGTGGCGTTCGACGGTTCCACATCGGGAAAAAGCTCCTGGTCGCCGCCCCAGCGCTCGAAGAGCAGAAAGGTCAGAACGAACGCGGAGAAGCCCAGCGCTAAAATCAGGCCTCGCCTCCGCAAAGCGCCTCGCAACAACCGCTCGTAGCGGTCGGCAAACACATCGAAAAAATGGCGGCCGGGCCGCCGACGCGCCGCCGGGCGCCGAATCGCCAGCGAGCAGATCGCCGGATTGACCACCAGCGCCACGAACAGCGAACACGTAAGCACCACGATCAGCGTACGCGGCAGAAAGCCCATGAACTGCCCGATCATGCCCGACCAGAACAGCAGCGGCGAGAAGGCGGCCAGCGTCGTTAGCGTGGAAGTCGTCACAGGCCAGGCCACCTCGCCGGCGCCGAGCCGGGCCGCCTCGGCACGAGACAACCCTTCCTCGGCATGACGCCGATAAACATTCTCGACAATGACGATCGCGTTGTCCACCAGCATGCCCACGGCAATCACAAGGCTGAACAGCACAATCATGTTCAAGGTCGTGCCTGTCAGGCGCATGACCGCGAATGCGAATAGAAGGGAGAAGGGAATGGCCAACGCCACCAGCGTGGCGTTGCGCAACCCCAGGAACAACATGAGCACCAGAATCACGAGCAGAAAGCCCGTCACGACATTGTTTTCCAATTCCTGCAGCATCATGCGAATGTAATGCGCGAAATCCATCGTCACGTCCACGCCGATTCCCGGCGGGAAATCGTACGCATCGAGCGCCTCCATGATCCGGTCCACAATGTGCACCGTGTTGCCGCCGGAACGCTTCTTGATCTGCAACGTAAGACAGGGGCGGCCATTAATGCGCGAAAGCGTGCTCGCATCCTTGAACGTGTCGGACACAACGGCGATGTCGGTCAGATAGACCGGGCCGGCCTCGCCGCGATCGGCCACCACCAGATCTTCGAGTTCGAACGGCATGGCAAATTCGGCCGGCGCGCGAATCTGGATGGTCATGTCGCGCTGCTCGATGTTGCCGGCGGATACCGTCCGGTTCTCTTGACGAATGCGGTGAGCCACCAGCCCCGGCGCTATTCCCAGAGCCTGCGCGCGCACGGCATCCAACTCGACCCGAATCTCGCGTTCGGGCGCGCCCACCAATTCCACCTCGCGCACGCCCGGCATCAGCTCGATACGATCCTTCAAATCCTCGGCCACGAATTTCAGGCGCGGGACATCCGTTTCGCCGGAGAGCGCCAGCATCAGTATCGGGAAATCGGCTCCGACATTGATGGACTGGGCCAGGGGCTCGTCAAGGTCGTCCGGCAAGTCCGGCATCGCCAGCGATATCTTGTCCTTGACCTTCTGCAAGGCCGTATCCATGTCTTCGCGATCGGTAAACTCCACCACAACCATGGACAGCCCCTCGGACGATGTCGAGGTCATGGTTTTGACATGCTCAAGATCGCGCAGCCGCTTCTCGAGCGGAACCGTCACCAGGTTTTCCATTTCCTGAGGCGACACGCCGCGATAGGCGGCCGTGACGAACACGTAGGGAATGGTCAGATCCGGCATGCCTTCGCGCGGCAGGACCACGTAGCTGACGGTCCCGAAAACGATCATGACCGCCAGAAAGACGAACACCGCCGTTCGTTGGCGGACAGCATAATTGGTCAAAAGCATTGGTTGTCCCGTCGCAAAGGTTCAGGGTCTGTTTTCAGACAGCGCCTTTTTCAAAAAGACACACGCTTTTGCGTGTATGTTTTCCAGAGGAATAGCCACAAAAAGCACAAAACACTCAAAATGTTTTTGTGTTTATGTGCTATTTGTGGCCAATACAATGGGTTGCGGGCACAGCCCGCCTTAACTGCTTACTGTTCTTTCCTCTCGGCTCCATCGCTCAGCGTGAGGATTCGGCGCGGCAACGCGCCGATATCCTCGACGCTGTTGTTCGCATTCTTTCCGTTTTTCCGTCGGCAACCGTTGGGCCATTCTCGCAAACGTTCGTTCAAGCGGGTCGTTCCAGTGTAACCAAGCAAGGGTGGCGGTGAAGTGTACGCCTAAGAGGGCGATGAAGTGTTCGGAGAGCCTGCCTGTCGGCAGACAGGCCGAAGGCGCTCTTACACTTACCCGTACACTTGATCGCACTCTTGATCCCCACACTTTATCGGTTACGCTTCATCCACTCGCTTTGTCGTTCTTTATCTTCTCTTTGCGAATGCTCGCTTCATCCGACGAAACCACGCGCACCGGCGTACCGTCCAGCACGGAACGGTTTCCTTCCAGAATCACTTCGTCCCCGGCCTCGACTCCGGCGCGGATCACGGCATGCTCGCCGATGAACGCGCCGATGCGAACGATCCTTCGTATGGCGCGGCCGTCCTCGACCACGAAAACGACCGTTTCACCCAAGGCGGGAACGATCGCCTGCTGCGGGAGAACGATGGCGCCGGCAATGGCCCCGCGCCGATAGGCGACCCGCGCGATCATGCCCGGCCGCATGAGTCCCTCGGCATTGTCCGCATCGAGTTCCACTCGAAACGCGCCGCTGGCGCGCGCGCCCGTCCCGGCTGCGAAACCGATCATGCCTGAAAAATAGCGATCCGGAAGCGCATCGAGCCGAAAATTGTGCGTATCGCCGGGACTCGCCGACAGCGTATCGCGTTCGGGCAAATCGAAGACGGCCTTCACGCGCGCGGCATCCACCAGCCGGAACAGCGGCTGACCCGGCTGCACGAATTCGCCGGAATCCACGCGCCGCTCCTCGATCCGCGCGCGAATCGGCGCGCGAACAACGCATTGATCCAGAACCACGCGCGCCTCTTCCAGCGCCACCTCGGCAAGCGCGGCACGGCTCTCCATCGCCTCGTAATCGCTGGCCGACACCGCGCCATCCCTGCGCAATTCCGTCAGGCGCTCAAAATCCCTGCGCGCGTCCCGAGCCATGCGTTCGGCCCGACGCAGCGCCGTCGCGCGCAAGCGGTCGTCCACGCGCAGCAGCACGGCGCCTTTCTCGACCGTCTCACCCTCCCGCGCGCCGATTTCCGTCACGCGACCGCCTTGTTCCGCCGCGACCCAGACATCGCTCAAAGCCTCGATACGAGCGGGAAACGTCGCGATGTCGTCCAGTGTGCGTGCCTGTGCGCGCGACGTCGTTACGGGCGTTCTCGGCTCGGCATGCGGCTCCGGCAATTCCGGCTTCGGACGAAACAGCGCCAGCGCCGCAATGCCCAACACAACCAGCGCGATGAGCGACGCCAAAGCCATACTGGCTTTCGATATTCTTTTGATCATAAACCCCTCTCTTTTACCGTCGCCCGACCGCATGACGCAAGGCGATCACGGCCAGCGTATGCTCGCGCAGAGCGCCCAGCCAATGCAGTCGCGCCGTGGTCAACGCCATGTTCGCCTCGGCCAGCTCCAGCCGCGTAGCCAGCCCGGTCCGATACCGCGTCGAGGCAATGGCCTGGCTACGTTCGGCCAATCCCGCCGTTTCGCGCATAGCCGCCACGGATTCGTCCGCCTGTCGCAGAGCCAGAACTGCCTGCCGCACTTCAAGCGCCACGCGGCGCTCCAGCGTTTCGATGTCCTCGCGGGTCTTGTCCCGCTCCAACGCCTTCTCCCGCACGCGACTGCGTCGCAACCCGCCATCCAGAAAACTCCATTGCGCAGACAGCGTCGCGCTCCAGCGCCAGTCGAGATCGCCGCCGTCGCCGAAATCGAACGGACCGCGCTGCGCTCCGTATTGCGCGGAAAAACGAAGCGACGGACGATAGGCGCTTTGTTCCGAACGTATCTCCGCCTCGCGCAACGCCAACCCCTGCCTGGCCAAGCGCAACTCGGAACGAGCCGATCGCGCCTCGCACAGCAACGCGTCCATCTCCGCAACGAACGGCTCGTAAAGCAATTCGCCGCGCACGTCGAAATCTGATTCCGGCAGTCGAATCAAATCCGCGAACGATGTCTTGGCCAGCGCCAGCCGGTTACTGGCCTGAATCAGGCTCGGCAATGCGTTCGCCCACTGCACACGCGCGTTCAACACATCGAATTCCGACGCCATATCCTGTTCGAACCGCTGTTCGGTCTGGACCAATGTCTCGCGCCACTGCTCCACGGCCAGCGCGTTCACAACAACCGCTTCGCCCAAATACAGGAGATCGGCGAACCCCGCGCGAATGTCGCGCTCCAGCGTAGCGCGCGCCTGTTCGGCACGAATGTCCGCCATGATCCGGAAATCGCGCGCCGCGTCAAGAGCCGCGCTCAACGCGCCGCCCGAATACAGCAACTGCCGCACGCCCACCGAAAGCGCATAGTTGTCCAGAGAACCGACCTCCATCCGCTGCTCGCCGAATTCGATCCGGTCCAGCTTGTCCCGGCGCGTGTAGCTCGCGTCCGCCGAAACCTGCGGCAAAAACTGCGCGCGCACCTGTCCGATCGCGCTGTCCGCGATCTCCAGATCGCGTTCCGCCTGTCGCAGCGACGCCGCCTCGCGCAAGCCGATCGCCAGACAATCTTGCAGCGTGTAGACCGACCGCTCCCGCTGCGATGTCATGGGCAAATCAGCATCGGCCCGCGCATGGCCGTATCCTCCGGCAAGCAACAGAATGATTGCGAAAAACGATTTCATGGTTGGGTCAGCTCTTGCACGAATTTTTCCATGACGGTCAAATACACTCTCCGCTCCTTGGGGGAAATGCACCTGTACAAAGAACCCAGCGTCGCGCGCTTCTCGTCAGTAATCCGGCCCAGCGCCGCTTCGCCTTCCGGCGTTATGCGCGCGAGTACCGCGCGCCGGTCCCGGTCGTCATTGAATCGCTCCACCAGATTCAGAGCCACCAGCCGATCCATGATACCCGTCAGATTGGAAGGCTTGATGCTCAGCGTCTCGGCAATCTCGTGCATGGTAGCCTCGCCGCGCTCGCGCAGGAAATCCAGCACGCCGTATTGCGGCAAAGACATCGCCCCGCTGGCCAAATCGTTGGCTTCCCGCCGCATCATCGCCCGCATCATCAACGGCATCAGCCGCAAACACTGCGCAATGAATTCGCCTTCCCCGACCCCGCTCTCTTTTTCCTTTGAAATATTCATGACATGAACAATACAAAAGAAAAACAATATGGCAAGTTAAACTTCACGAAAATATATTTATCTGGAAATGACACATTCGCTTGGATGTGTTCCCCTGATTGGAGTCATGCGGAACCATCACCGCGCGGGCGGGCGGGCGGTACGGACTTCGGCGCCATGTTCCGCATGCAGAATCAGGATGGCGAACTCGTCCGCCTCCTCCGGCTTGCGGTCGTTGCGCGAGGCATAGTCGAATCGGCCGCGCACGTCGGTATAGCCGTCTTTCCAGAAACTCTCCCGTCCGTCCGCAGCCCGTGCGAAGACCTTGACATAGGTCATGGGCAACGGCGTGTTGCCGTCCGCCAAACGCACCTCGATTTGCCCGTAGCTTTCCATGAGCCGCGTACGCAGACGATTGGCGTACCAGGCCACGCTGGCGCGCTGCCCCTGTCCGACGAGTTCCACCATGGCATTGCGGTCGCGCCAGTCCGGCGGCAACGCGACGTCTTCCCGTTCGCCGTCCCCGCGAAGCTCCACCTCGCGCGCAAAGGCGGGCCGTACCACCGAGAAGTCGGCGCCGCGTTCGGTCAGAAACGGACGGCGACTGAACAGCAGTTCGATATCCATGGGATATATGTTCAACGTTGCCCGTTTGATCTTGTGGGCGGCGGCCATCAAGCGGCCGGATTCGATTCGCAGATCAAGCGAAGGCGTGGCCATGGCGTGCCAATCCATATCCCGCTGCCGGGTCGGATCGTCCGCCTCCTCCGGCCCGACCGCCTCGCCACGCGCCTCGCGCACGGTCCGTATCACGTCCCGGAACCGGGCGCGCCAGCGCGGCACGGGATGCTGCGCATGCGGCAGGGCGAGCGCCAGCGCGCGATCCAGTTCCACGCGGCGCAATGCCAGCCAGGCCGTGAGATACTGCGCCTGCAGGGTTTCCTGAAGGTCCGCCTCGCGGATACGGTCCAGATGCGCGCCCGCCTCTTCCAGCCTGTCCTGCAGCAAAAGGTAGTACACCAGCGCTAGGCGTTCGGAAGCCTCCAATTCGTCGCGATAAAGGGCCGTCCGCAAAAAGGCGCGATACTGCCCGTCCAGCGCCGTATTGAGTATGATGCACCGGTCGCCGACCGGATGCGCGCGCGGGTTGACCAGCGGATCGTATTCGAGATGTTCGTAGGTCTTTTCCTCGACCGGTTCGACGGTCAGCAGCGCGGACGCGAAAACCGGGCCCACCCCGAGCCGAGCCGGACTGCGCGCCAGCCAGATGCGCGCGCGCTCGGCGTCCCGATGGTGGATGGCATACGAAAACACGGTGTCGTGCACATGCCCGCGCGCGGCCAGCACATCGGTCGCCTGCTCGAAGAAGCGGCGGTCCCGGAGGCGCCAGACCATCTCGTTCAGATTCAGGCGGCGCACGTTATGCCGGCTCAGATAGTCGAGCGTCTCGGCGGCGGACGCATGTTGCGACACCCAAGCCCAGGACGTCTTGTCCACGTCCGTGGGCGCATCCGCAACGACAAACGTTCGCGGATCGGCCCGGCCGACAATCGCCTCGCCGGCCGCCGCATGGGCGGGGAACTGCGCGAACGTCCCGGATTCCGGGAACGTGAAGAAATATTCGATTTTCGATGTCGTGTACGGTTCCAGGAGAATCGGCGCATCGTCGGTATAGAATCCGTTGCGTACCGGAATGGCGCCTTGCGGGATCTGGAGCAGCACGTTCAGACGCCGGCGCGACTCCGTCGGGTTGGTCAAGGTCACGCGCGCGCCGTACACGGTTCGGCGCACGAATTCGCCTGCGACGAATTTCTCGATGCGCTCGGATCCCTCGAAGCGGTACCGATCGTCCGGCCGATAGAACTGCTGAGAGAGCAACAAGGGCCGGTCGTCCTCCGACAGGGCCGCCGGCAGGATCTGTTCGGCCACCAGCAAGGCCGGTGTCCGCACGGTCAGCGTCAGGCGCGCGCCTTTCAGCGTCGCCTCCGGTTCAACCGCATCGAAAGGCAAGCCGCAAAAGGCCAGCGCGGCCAGCGTTTCCGTCAACGAACCGTGCGCCTCCAGAACATGCGCCGATACGTCCACGCCTGCCGCCACATCCTGCCAAAAGCGGTTGACGGCGATCAGGGCGGGCGTCTCGTCCTTGGCGCGCACCCGCCAATAGTTGCGTTCCGCCCATTCCTTGGTCCTGGGCAGCGCTCGGTACAGTCGCGCCACGCCGCCAGCCGGGTCCGCCATGCCGTCGGCATCCATCAGCGCAACCGCACCGGCTTCGGCATCCGCCACGGCCTCTTCGCGCAAGGAAAGCGTTACCGGCGACCTGACCACGGCAACCGCATCCAGCGCCGCAGGCGCCGGCGCCGATTCGGCCATCGCGGCTTCGGCGGCCACGGCTTGTTGCCCGCTGCGCGCCTCTCTCCGAATCGTTTCGGAATGTGGCCGGGCCCTTTCCCGTACAGCCTTGCGCGCCTGGGCGGCGGCCTCGTCCAGGTCTCCCGTCTGCAGCGCGACACGCATCCGGCGCGCAACGGCTTCGGGATCGGGCGGCAGCAGTTCCCACGTCTCGCGCAAGGCGGCTTGCAAGGCCGCCGCATCGCCGCCGCGCCGCGCGAGCAGGGCCAGTTCCAGAGCGTTGCGCCGTTGCAAGCGATCCAGGCGCGTGTCTTCGGGCGTCAAGGCGTCGAGCAGCCAGCGGTCCACAAACGTCTTGTCCTTCTTGTTCCGCAAGTACGGCCGAACAACGGTGTCGAAAAAGGCGCGGTCGCGCATATAGAGGAACAGGTGCAGCTCGTGACAGGCATGGTCGCCATACAGCGCGCGCTTGCGCTGCTCGTCCAGGCCGTGCCACTCTTTCAGAAACGCGAAGGTTGTCAGATCGGCATGCCCGCCCAGCGTATGCAGCAGATCGAACGCCTGCGCGAACGTGCCGAAGACCCGGTGGCGGCTGGTTGCCGCATCCGGAAATACGACGGGCCGGTCGGGCCCGATCGCCCGAGCGGTCGTCTGCCGACTGAACATGCCCTCGGGATTCAAGCCGCTCGGCAGGCGCGCGTCGCGCGGCTCCAGGGAGCGGTCCGGCAACAGATGCCGAGTCCGGCTGGTTCCGAACCGGTCCACAACCGTCACGTCCAGCGCCGTACGCTCGCCGCCATCGCCCAGCGGAATGCGCACCCGGCCTTCGGCATCGGGCTTGAGATTGACATGCCAGACACTGCCCTGCGGCAGAAAATCGAAGCCGATGTCGGCGGGAATGGTCCGGCCGCCGCCATATCGGCCTAACATGGATCCCCTGGCGCCAGCAGATCTGCTGCCGTATATTCCCTTCATCGCGTCCCCATAGGCTTCGTCGGGCCGAAGTCGCTCATGCTCGGTTTCCGTCTCGCGCAGTTTCCATGGATTGAGAACGAGTCCGGGCCGTTCAAGCAACGATCCGGCGAACGGCGTTCTCCGCCGCCGGTCGAGCACATAGCGGTACTCGTCCCCGATGGTGCGCCCGTTCGCGTATTGCGCATAGACCGGCAGCAAGCGGCGAAGGCCGGGCATGGGAAATCCCAGGCCCTTGCTGAACGTGGCGCCGACCCCGGCGAAGCGGTAGCGGCGCGCGACGACGCGCGTGCTTGGCGTACCATGCCTTAGCGTAACCGTCGCCTCGTCTTTTCCGATGCGAACGGCGGCCACGGAAGGCAACCGCGCGCCCGTTTGCTGCCAGCGGCGCGTCGCGCCGAAGATAAACCCGCTTCGCGTTTCGCCCTCGCCAACGCTCAGCGCGATGCGCGCGTTGGCTTCGTGCAGGGTCAACAGGTATTCGCCCGGGGTCAAACCGGATACGGCAATCTGCCCTTCCCCGGTTCGGGCCTTGTCCGAAACATCGGCAAGCGGTTTGCCGTTGCGCGTACGCATCAGGGAAAGCGCTCTGAGCCCGCTCGATTCGGCATAGGGATAGGGCAAGGAAAGAGTTTCGCCGGCCGACACATGCATGCGCGCGGGATAGACAGCCGCGCCCGGGGACAGCGACAAGGCGAGACGGGCATGGTCCGGGCCGGTTGCCACGAGCCGCGAAAGGCCGTTCAAGGCCCCCAGCGCAACCCGGCCGTGCGCGTCGGTTGCGGCCAACGAGCGTACCGGCCGGACAAAGCCGGGATGAAAAAACTCCACGGTCAGCGGGGTATCGGGCCACGGTTCGCCGTTCAATCCCCGCACTTCCAGAAACCAGCCGTCGGCCGTCGGAACGGCGAAGATTTCACACAGCGCATCCCGTGCGCGCCCGCCATTGGTTTCCAACGAGAATTGATCGCGCAACACAACCGTCTTGCGGTCGCTTTGGCGCGTCAGCCTGGCCTCGACGGCCACCTCCAGCTTCCGCAGATTGTCGGGCACATGAAACGGGCGCGCCCATTCCGCATGACGCGCGAAGGCGGCCGTGAACTGCCGTTCCGTGCGCGCGCCCCGCGCATCCGTCGCCGCGAGCGTCACCTGAACCTCGCCCAGCAGCGCCGGGTCCAGCGGGATCCCGCGCAAGCGCAAGTCCGGTCTCAGCAGCAGTGTGCCCGCGCTGTTGCGCCGTAAATTCTGAGGATCGAGATGAATGCCGGCCGTGAACACGTATTGTTCGCCGGGCAGATGAACCGTGTCCGGCGAACAGAAATCGCCATCGCGCAGCACGACGAAACGGGAACCGGGCTTCTCCGAGAACGGCAGCAGAATCAGGCCGTTCTCGTTGGCCTCGAACTCGCGACCATCCATCCACAGGGCGGCGTTCTTCACGGTCCGGCCCGCATCGTCGAGCGCCATGACCGCCAATCCGGACGCGACCGGCTGAGCGATCGCTTCCAGACGGCCCACATGCAGGAGCGCGCGCGAGCTGATCCCGCCGCCGATCAGCTCCACCACGTACACGCCGCGCCTGGAAATCTCCGGCAAAGCCAGCGTATGCCGGACCCGTCGCCCGGGATCGGCCGCCACATCGAGCGTACGCTCGTGCGCCGCGATCAGCCCGTCCAGCTCCACCGCCTTGTCCACGGCCGCGCGACGCGTGGTGTAATAGTTGAAGGTCTGAATTTCATGAATCTTCACCAGCAACCGATCCACACGCTTGACATCCACCCGCAGCGACACAGGCTCGCCAGGACGAAGGCGGGACGGATTGCCCGGCGCGAAATTCAATTCCACCCGGTCGAGAATGGCGCGATAGGCCGCAGGCGTCAGGA
Organism: Kiritimatiellia bacterium; assembly: GCA_007134465.1. GTDB lineage: Bacteria > Verrucomicrobiota > Kiritimatiellia > UBA8416 > SLMC01 > SLMC01. Next base: position 16,399 of record SLKS01000185.1, read on the forward strand.
GGGACGACCAGTCCGCAGGCAGGCCGACACCATGCAGAATCTTGCTTTCCGCGAACACTGCGTTGAGCCAGCGCGCCTCGAACCAGTCGCTGTAGCCGGAAGGATCGGGCCGCGTCCGCAGCAGCTCGATCAGGTAGTCGCGCACAAGCGGTTCCTCGTTGCCGATCGGCGGCAACACGATGCCTCTCGGCGCCCGATAGTTGAAATCCACCCAGTCGGCCCGCTGCCGCTGCCATTGCGTCTTTCGGACCTGCGGCACATAGGCAACCTGGCGCGGCAAGGCCACATATTCGCGGAACTGCGCCTCGTCGTACTCGCCTTTCCGCTGGCGGCTCTCGAGCAAACGGTGGAGCACGGTCGCCTTGAGCGAATTGCGGGCCGGCCCCAGCGTACGCGCGAAATCCCACAATGCGCCGTAATAGGCGGCGGCCGCCTCCGGATCGCGCGCCAGATCGGCATCCGGCACAGCCATGCGCAGCATCCGTTCGTTCACGTACGCGTCCTCGTTCAGCAACGCCGGCCGACGACGGCCCAGTTCCTCCAACTGCGCGAGGGTCATCAGCCGATGAACATCGTGATGGCCGAATCCGCGACTGTCCTTCATCTCCAGATCCGCCAGAACCATCTCGACCAGCCCCGGATAGTCGGCGCGGGTCAACCGGCCCAGCAGCGCTCGCCGCTGTTCGTCCGACAGCGGGCGGGCCATCGCCAGGTCCAGACCGCGCGGAGAGAGGGCATCGAGAAAGAACGGCCCAGCCGCCTCGTCCAGAAACGCGTCAAGGGCGTACTGTTTCGGAGCGATCCTCGACGGGTAGCGGCTGGAACGCTGCTCATGTGGCGCCCAATGGAAAAACAAAGACAAGTCCTTGCGCAGAAACGCCCAGGTCTCGTCGGGCTGCCGCTCGAAATCGAGCAGCGCCTGGCGGCGCCGCATCTCGAGCATGCGTTCGTTCCATTGCTCGCGATTGTGAGCGAACCAGTCATTCATCGTGCGCTCGAACGCCGCGCGGTCGCCGCTCAACTGCCAATGCAGGCAATGATAATAGAAGTAATCGTCGGTATTCGGCGCCAGATCCTTGAGCGCCGCCGCTCGGTCGCCCCAGGCGAAGCCTTCCAGAAACTCCAGCCGTTCCGCATCCTGGCCGGCAATTCTCCCGCCCATGCCCATCGTCAACAACGCAAGCGCCATGTACCGTTTGCAAACATTCATTCGCTCCTCCCTCGCTCCGACGAAAACCTCGCTTGGTTTGTAGAACGTCTGTCAACCGGCATTTCTTCGGATTATTCGCCGATATTAATGCTTGCGCTCCGCGCTCCGCGATCCCATCCTTTCCCTTTTCCAACATTCCCGTTCTTCCATGGCTAGAAGAAACTGTATGGAACATATTGCCCATAACGACTGGGACAAGAATGCGCGGCTGGCCTGCGGGGAGGCGGACCTGATCGCCACGCTCGATGTCGGCCCGCGCATCCTGCGGTTCGGGTTTCGGGGCGAACGGAATCTGCTGGCCGAAATCGCCGGCCAGCAAGGCGGGCGCGGCGAAGCCGACTGGATGATCCGCGGCGGCCATCGCCTGTGGGCCGCGCCGGAAAGCAAGCCCGAAACCTACGAACCGGACAACGATCCCGTACGGGCCGAGCCCCTGCACGGCGGCGGCGTTCGGCTGACCCCGCCGGTCGGAAAGCTGACCGGTCTGCAAAAGATCATGGAACTGGTTCCGCTTCCCGCGCAAAACGGGGTCGAAGTCCGCCACGCCCTGCTCAACAGAAGCGACCGCGCCATCGCCGTGGCGCCCTGGGCGCTGACCGTCATGGCGCCGGGCGGCACGGCCGTCGTACCGCTTCCCGCCAAAATACCGCATACGGAACGGCTGACCCATAACCAGGAATGGAGTCTGTGGGCGTACACGGACCTGACCGATCCGCGTCTCGCGCTTGGCTCGCGTTTCGTGCTTTTACGGCACGATCCCGCGCGCGGCCCCGTAAAAATCGGCATGGCGCACAGGGAAGGCTGGGCGGCCTACGCGCAAGACGGCGCCGTCTTCGTGAAACGGTTCGAACGGCTGGATGGGGCCGTCTATCCCGACGGCAACGTCAACTTCGAGATGTTCGCCAACGAAGACTTTCTCGAACTGGAAAGTTTGGGTCCCCTGACCGAACTGCAGCCGGGTCAAAGCGTCGCCCATCGGGAAACCTGGTCGCTAGCCCGCACGGATCGCACCATCCTCACGGAAGCCGATGCTGCTCACTGGACGGAAACCAGCCTATAAAGTCTTTCGGGAAAAGACACGCGTTTTTGCGTGCATCTTCTGGCGCTGGATTTCTTGAACGCCCGCATCGCTCAAGATAACGAAGGAAAAGAAGTGTGCCAGCCCTTCTTTGTTCCCTTCGTTCTTAAGCCTTTATGGCGCCCGTATGGCAGACAGATTGGCGGTCATCTTGCGACCGAAGCGCCCGCGGGGATGATCAACCCATATGACGACCGTGTAGGAACCTGCGTTGGGCGCCTCGCCGAGGTGCCCGCCTCGGCCTCCTCAAGTAGGGCACATTCTGGCCAGCGATTCCGAACCGGTCTGCACGACCTTGCCCTCGGAATCCAGAAGGTAGAACCGCGCGCTGCCGCGCGTAATCAGTTGACGCTGCTCTCGTCCGCCTCTCGGCCGAATTTCGACAAGCGAGCAGGTGATGCGGTACGGCACTCTTCCGGAGCTGGCGTAGCGGTTGATTTGCGAACGGTTCGCCGGACGGACTGGATGAAACGAAGCGGAAAAATGGTAGCGCACTCCGCTCTGCTCGTCCCGAAACTCTGTGAGCAGCGACGCGACGTCCTCGTCGCTCAATGTGCCCGCCGGGCGACGCGCCTGTTGCGCGCGCTGGAGCAGCCGTTCGGCGGCGGAAAGAGTCTCTTCGCCTTCGTCCTCATCCTTGTCCGCTTGCGCCGGGTCCGGCTCGCGCGACGCGGTCGTCGGTTCTGGCGGCGCCATGTCAGCATAAGCCTGAACCACCTCGGGCAAGGCGCGAACACGGGCAATTTCGGCTTCGAACGCCTTTCGCTCGGTTTCGTTGCCTGTCTGCGCGCGATGAGCGCGCAATTTCTCAAGCCGGGCAAGATACATATGGGAAAGTTCGGCGATCTTGCGCGATGTTTGCAGGCGATCGGCGCCGGGCTGTTCGCGCTCGGCCTCGAACGTTTTCATGTTCTCTTCGAAGATGAGCCGCATTCGAATCAATTCCGCCGGCTCGACTTGCGCGAAGGACCGGCCAACCGGCAACGCCAACATCAGGCCAAGCGCGCACGGAAAAAGCAGCCTGCGAACCGTTCGATGCCTGAGAGCCATAATCGCCTCCTGCCCGCTTGATCGAGCATAACGAACTACCTGAAAAACATTCTCTTATCAAGACGGAACACAATACATGGCCGATGACAGCCCCGTCAAGAAAAAAACGGAATTTTCAAGTCTTTCCTTTTGCGTCCGGCCAGTTAGGCGCCGGATAGTAGACGCGGCGTCCCGCCGCGTTGCGACGAGGCGAGACGCCTCGTCTACCATAGGGTCCGCTCCTGTCGGTATCGTTCAGCAAAAACCTCGGCAAACTGTAGAGAACTCAATAGATCATGTCCGCGGCGCGGACACCGAGAAGGCTTGGCCGCCGGAGGCTCGGCGTAGTCTGGGCCGGGCCGCCGTGTCGAAGCGCAGCGAGCCGGTGGCGGGCCTTCCCTGGACCCCCGCATAAATGACGAATGACGAAATACCCACGTGTCGCGGCGAAGCGCGAAGCGCGGAGACGGAAGCACGAAGGAAATCCTAAATCCGAAAACCGAATAAGGCGTGTTTCACATGGTTTTGGGCTTAGGCGGTTCGGGCTTCTTTCGGGCTTCCTCCTTCGCCTTTCAGGCTTCCGCCTCCGCAAAAACAGCTACGGCGGGACAAGACGGCGGACATGTGGTTATTTGGGTGTTTCGTCATTGAACGGCACGCCGAAACGGTGTCGTTTGCGAAATAGTCCTTGTCCAAGTGCCGTTCCTCCCAGGCCGGGGGGAGCGGGGGGACGGAGCAAAAACTGTCGGCCCGGCGGGGCCGCAGGCGGATGGCG
>SLKS01000306.1 GCA_007134465.1 Kiritimatiellia bacterium
ATGCAACCGTTGTTTTATTTCTGCGAAAACCAAACAAGGAAATCCATGAGCTTGCTCCAACAATCGAAAACGAGGCCTCTGGCACCATTAGTTACGTGCCCGAGAACGAAAAAATACTTAATCAAGTGGGCGTTTACACCATTTGGCCAAAAGTCACTTTTCTGACAGGTCGTAAGATAAACGGGCAGCCTTACGATTTTAAAGTTTTTGAGCCCGGAACATAAATTATTAACCAAACTTTTGTATTATGAAATGGTTGAAATCTTTGATTGGCTTGCTTTTGCTCCCTTTTTTGGGAGTTGTGTTCCCTGAGCTGGGAGACCCCGGGGAAATTATGTACTCAGCCGGTAATCTTGCCGGGCTTGCTGGCATTGCTGCTATAATTGTGGAAGGGATTAAACGGATAACTGGTTATGATAGCGAGGTAAACTGGAGGTTTTTGCCGCAGCTTTACGCAGTTATTGTTTCGGTTTTTATAAGTTTGATTTTTTGGTGGCAAGGATGGGGAGTTTTAACATTACTGGAAACACCCTTGCAGACCCTTATTTTTGGAGTTATTGCTGCCGGGTTGTCCATGGGTTATTATGACGTGCCGACAGTTCAAAAATGGTTAAAAATTTTATGGGGTATCGAGCCAAGGGGCAATCTTCGATAAACTATGCGCTGCCATGGAATAATGCTGATAAATACGTTACACAAGGCAAGGGAAATCCCGCTTAAAATCATAAATGAAACGAGCGTAGTTGCGAAAATACTTGCTTTGGTTTCATCTTATTTTGCTCCGGTTACATACTTTGTGGGGGTGCTTTTTATTTTTGTCATACTTGATACGTTTTCAGCAATATTCCGGGATTACAAAAAAACCGAAAGGCGGCAAAGCTGCATATTAAAAAACAAGCCCAAAAGCATAATCCGTTTGAGGCGCGTACAGTTGTTTTTTAACTCAATTCAAAAAGATGGTTTGTACGACACGGTTGAAAAATTTATCAGCTATCCTATTATAATCGGAGCCTGCTATATTTTTGATACCATGGTTTTGAAAATTGAGCCGGAAAAAATAATAAACGGTTTCAGTTATACTTTTACCAGCTTTAGTTTTGTAATTATTGCCTTTGCTGACTTTCAAAGTTTTATCCGTAACATGGCCAACGCGACTGAATGGCGAGTTTATAAGCAAATCGAAAAGTTAATAGTCAAAAAAAAGGACAGCTTTGAACGAGATAATACTTAACCGGGTTTTCCAGAACCAAAACAAAACGCTTTCAGTTGGAGGCGTTTTTAATAAAGCTTTTTTAAACCTTGAGTTTAAAACAATCGAGCTGCCGTGGAGGGAAAACACCCGGTTTATTTCCTGCATACCGGAGGGGATTTATATCGGGCGCGCAATAAACCGCTGGAGCAATGGCGCCTATGCTATTCATATTCTGGACGTACCGGGGCGCAGCGAAATACTTTTCCATATTGCAAATTTTGTTCGACAGCTCGAGGGCTGCGTTGCTCCGGGGATGAGAATAAGGGATATCGACAACGATGGAATTCTGGATGTTGAAAAAAGCGGGGTGGCGATGAGGCTGCTCGAGCAGTTTTTCCCTGTCGGCTCCCCGGATTTTAAAATAACGATAACCGACATTTTTAAAATACGCGGCAATGCGGATATTTCAAAACTTGACAGGAGATTTAAAGTCAGGGATTATTCAAAAACGAGGAAAATATGAAAAACGAGTTTAAATGGCTTTTTTACGTTGTTTTTTTCCTTTTGGGGGTAATACTTGTTTTATTAATTATCTGGCCGTGCGAGCCACCTGTGATTGCCGTGGACACAAAATTGATTGATAGTTTATCCCGGGAGCTGGAAATTGAAAAAACCCGGAGAGCCGAAACCGAAAAACTCATTAATGAGTTAACTATTAAACTCGAGTTAACAAGTAAGGATTTAACTGAAACATCACTGCGATATGAAAAAATCATGGATAGTCTTGCTGGTTTTACTTATAACCAGCACGTCGAGTATTTTTTGCGGCGAACCACCCGCAGCGATCCCCATTGAGAACGTAAAGCGCGCAAATGAAATGTTTGTGGAGCTTGATTATTGTTTTGAAAGCCGGGCGATATACATTGAGCAGGTTAAATTGCTGGAGTTAAAAGTTGAAACGCAAGGGCTTTTGGCTGAAAGTTTAAACAAAAGCCTTGCTGATGCCATTTTACTGATTGATTTGGAGCTAAAAAACTCAGCTGCGCTCTCCCGGGAACTTGCTCAAACCCGGCAAAGGCTCAGGGTTGTTCAGGTACGGGAAAAAATAGTGGCCGGGGTTTTGTTGATAGCTATTGGCTGGGCATTAGGAAATTAATACTATATTTGCCTGTCAATCCGTCACACTTTTTTTCTGGAGGCCTTAAAGTTTAACCGCTTTGAGGCCTTTTTCGTTGTCAAATGTTAAAAATGCAATAAATATTACATTTTTTAATAAAAAAGCTTGCACAGGATTGTCAGTCGCTGTATATTTGTATCAGTTAATTACTTAAAACCCACGGCGGGAGAGCCGGAAACAAAACCCCACGGAAATGAAAACTATCGAAAGAAGTGCAACTGGAAATTACGCAAAAACCGTATTAATGGCAGCGAAAGCGCAATTTGAGTTTAAAACAGGCAAGCCCGAAAAGCCCCTGAAAATTGGTTTTGAAAACCAAAAATGCGTTTTTATCCAATTTAAAACCAAAGGCGGCATCGAGGATTTTTACTCAAACGGCTGCCAAAGTTTACAGGACGCGCAAAGCGCAATGACAAAACTTATAATTTTTAGGTAAAAAAACCTAAGTAAAAAGGCCGGGGAAACCCGGTTTTTTTATATCCGGCTTTCCGTAATATTAAAAAAAATACGAAATATATTAAAAAAATTTGGATAGCATTGATGTTTTTGTACCTTTACCATACTTTAATAACAGCCCACGGCGGGAGAGCCGGAACGAACACCCCCACAAAATGAAAAATTTAAAGCAAAATAAAGGACTGAACAGGGTTTTAGCCTTTACAACAAAGTGCATTGCGCATTTAGTAGTTACTCAAAACTTAAGCCGCAAAAAGGCTGAGGATATCGTTTTAAAACTTCTTAAGGATAGCGAGGATAGCTTGCTCGCGGGCGATTACGATATGGTTATTGCCTCCTTAAAAATGGTAGTTTTTGACGAAACACCCGAACAAGCCGCAAAATCAATAATCAAAAAATTTTAAACCATGGAAACTCAAAAAACAATATTACAGCAATTAGGTGGAAACCGCTTTGTAGCCATGACAGGGTGCAGGGATTTTATTGCAGACAACTCGGGAAAAAACCCGGTTTTGAGAATGAGGCTTACAAAAAACCTATCCGGTTGTAACAAACTGGAAATCGAGTACAATCGAGGGCTCGACCTATACAATATGAAATTTTACCGGATTACAATTAACTCGGTTTTTCCTTTAACCCGGGCAAACCGAAACGAAATGGTAAAAATATCCCGGGAAAAGGAATACAACGGAATTTATGCAGACCAGCTGGCCGAAATATTTGAGCGCCATACCGGGCTGCGGACAAAATTATAAACTTTTAAAACTCAGAAATCATGACGGTACAAGATTTAATTTACGAACTCGAGCAAATGAACCCGGACGCTGAGGTTCGTTTTGCAGTCCAGCCCAGCTGGCCGTTTGAATACACGATAAGCAGCGTAATCGAAATGGATTTTGAAAACGGTGCCCCGGTTGTTTACTTGGAGGAGGGCACGCACCTCGGTTATTTGCCGGAGGCTGTAAGGGAGGAGCTTAACTGGTAACCTTAAACTATACAGACATGAAAAAATCAAAAAAGGCATTAGCCGATTACTTAAGGAAATCCACTTTTGACGCGCTGGCGATGATAAGCGCAAAAAGGGGAGATTTTTCGACCGAGAAAGCGGTCGAGTATTACAAAAAACACTATGTTGACAGGTATGAGGAGATAATAAAAACGGCTCAAACGGATGGCCGGGCGGCTGATTTTTTTAACCAGATTGACCGGGGAGAATTCCCGGTTTTTGCCGCAATATCCGCAAAGGCATCACTGGCCGACGGCTGTGTTAAGTTTGCCGGAGATATATTTGAAAGCTCAAAGCTTTGAGAATTTCAGAAAAACAACTAAGTTTGACATGACAACACTCGAATTAATAAACAAGCTTACCAAAGGTGGGGAGTTTGCAGAGGTTTCAGGTAAACAAAAAAACTTCCTATACGGGTTATCGAAATCCGAGGGAGTTCAGAGCCGCTTCGTGGGGGAGCGGCTTTTTGTTTACCTGCCAGAGTACATAATCGAAATCAGGCCGAAAACGTTTTTAAAGTTTTCCTTTGGCAAACCGTATGAGGAGCCATGCCTTAATCGTTTTTTAGTCGAAAAAATATATCCCGTTAAACGCGACGGGATTTTTTATTACTTAAAAAGTTACGAGTTATGAAAAGCATTGAAATTGAAATCCCCGGTTTTGGCTGGGCTGAGATATTTGCCGATATTGAGTACGCTGATGAGAGTATTGGCTGGACGGAATGCCATGGACGCAGGGTCTTCCATGAGGCGCATCGACCTGTCGCAGGGAACCTGTCGTACAGGCGGGATAACAAAAGCGAGCGAGAGCAAAAAATAATCGAGAATTTCCTTGAAACAAGGGGCATGGAGATCCGCAGGCAAATTGAAGATGAAATTTAACATTTAAGCATCTATGGGGATGGTACGCTAAAGCCATGTTTTGTAAAAAAAATATTAAAAAAAGTAACAAAAATATTAAAAAAAGTTTGGATAGGATTATCACTCAGCGTATCTTTGTTTCAGTTAGTTAAGTAAAGCGACCGGGCGCATACCCGGAAAAACTTAAACCCCCACAAAATGAAAGCGATTAGATCTTACAGCTACAAGCCCAGCCCTAACTTTACCGGCAAAGGCCGCAAAAAAAACCCACGTTATTTTGGAGTTGAACTCGAAACTTATCCAGCGAAAAATACTTACGCTGGCCGCGAATACGCTTTAAACCGCTTAGCCGAATATGAGGCAAACTTAGGTTTTGCCCCTGATAGCTTTGTTTATTGCAAAAGCGATAGCAGCCTTTATGAGGGCTTTGGTTTTGAAATTGTTACACACCCATTTACAAGGGACTGGATGTACCGTAACCGCGTTTTTGCCGGATTGGCAAAGTGCAGCCTTTCCAGCTTACCTTACGATAGCACCGGAATACACGTACACGTAAATAAGGCGAGCATGAGCGTTACAACGATAGCAAAATTGCTTTATTTTTTTAGCCTTGAAAAAACTGACGAGCTTTTAACGAAAGTCGGCCAAAGGCAATGGAACCGTTATTGCCAAAAGCCTGTTAAAGGTTCTGCAAAGGAATACATAAAAGACCGCGGGCGCTGGGCGAGCCGTTATTGCGCGCTAAACGTTACCGGAGAGCATACCATTGAGTTTAGGTTTTTTAAAGGTAATGCAGCCCCCGAGGCGCTTTACAGGGCGGTCGAGTTTTGCGACGCGATAGTTAACTATTGCACCAGCACGACAGTTAACAAGCTTTGCCCGGTTGCTTTTGCAGAGTACGTTAAAACCGAGCGCAGGGAAAGCAACAAAAAATCCCGGAGCTTTAAATACCCATACTTGCGGAAACATTTGAGCAAGTAAGTTTAACCCCGGGGCGAAAGCCCCGGTTTTTTTTAACCTTAAAAATTTTTTCAACCATGTGCATAATTATAGTAAACAAATCAGGTACCTTGACAAAGGAGCAGTTGCTCAGGGCAAGCATAAACAACCCCCACGGCGCGGGAATAATGTGGGCAAGTAATGGTAAGATAAACCACCGCAAGTCGCTGAACAACGAAGAAATCATTGCAGAGTACAATCGCGTACGCAAGGAAAACCCGGACGTGATTATTGCCTTGCATTTCCGTATAATGACGGACGGCGGGATTACCGCGGAAAACTGTCACCCATACTTTGTAAGTAAAAACAAAGCCGGGAGCGTATATTTGATGCATAACGGGCGATTGCTTAGTTATTCAAACCGGAACACGGCAAAAAGCGACACGCGTTTATATATTGCCGACATTTTGAAACATATCCCTCCGGGCGAGATTATGCAGGATTACTGTCTTAAGCTTATCCAGCAAGCAATCGGCCACGGCAATAAGTTTGTATTAATGAACGCCAAAGGCGAAACGGCCATCGTTAACGAGGGCGCTGGCCATTGGCACGGAGAAAACTGGTACAGTAATTATAGTTACAGACCGATTTTAAGCAAGGAGGCTGGCCGGATGCCCTCCCGGATTAAAGTTAAGCGCAGGCAAAAGGCTGATTATTGCCAGATTTGCTCGAGCTTTTTGTTTAGCGAGCTGGAGAGGGAGCAGGAAATTTGTGAATATTGCGACAACGTTTAATTTACAGCCCGGGAAACCGGGCTTTTTATAAACTCAATTTTATTAAAACTATGGAAAATTTAACAGACCTTGTCAGGCGCAAACTTGACAACAAAATTAAAAACAGCCAGCCCACAGCCTTGGAGGCGATTAAAAGGCTGGAAAACGACAGCCGGATAGCGCGCGATTTTATTGTGCCCGTTGGAGGCCGGACAAACAACATTTACTGGAAAGTCAAAGAGGATATCTTAAACCTTGATTTTATGGAAATGGAAAGGAAAATCCACCAGCACGCGCTTAGCCAAACATCGGAGCGTTTGGGCATACCGACTGTTTATTTGAGAAAACTCGCTTTTGGGCAGCCTCACGAAAAGGAGCTCGCGGTCAAAATTCTGAACAGTCATTCTCAGTGGGCAAACCCGCGGCGCTTTTTAATACGTACAGTGGGCGAGCAGGTGCGCGGAGTGCTCTCCGACCAATATCGTCGGCTAAACGGTAACGAGATTATCCGCGGTTACATCGAGGCCGCATACGCTCAGGGTGCCGTTTTACTTGATGGCCTTTATACCGACACAAAATTGTATGCGGAAACCCTTTACCCGGAGCCGATTATATTTCCAACACCCAAAAACGGCGAGGTGGCGATTGCTTTTGGAGCAAGGCTTTCAACGAGCGATTACGGGGATGGAGCTTTAGATTTGCGGTTTTTTTATATGCAAGGGGTATGCTTAAACGGCATGGTGCGGGAAACCATGATGAGGCAGGTTCATTTGGGCTCGAAATTACCCAGCGACTTAAGGCTTTCCGACAAAACCTATGAGCTTGATACGCGCACAACGGTTTCGGCAATAAAGGACTTGACGGCGCAAATATTTCAGCCCGAACAAATAAAGGCCAAAATGGAGGAAATCCAAAACGCATCGGCCATTGAAATTGATATAAGTAAGGAGCTACGAAACCTCCAAAAAAACGGCAGGCTGCAAAAGGATGAGCCCGAGGAGATTGAAAGAATACTGGTAGCGGGCAAGCCGGAGGATGGAATTACCGGGGAGGGCACGCTTTGGAAAGCAGTTCAGGGCATAACCGCGTACGCGAGAGAGGTTGAGCCGCAAAGGATGCGCGACTTACAGGAGATTGCCGGAGATTTAATGAACAGGGCAAAAACTACATCATAAAAAGTTTTATAAATTTTGCCAAATGTAAAATAAATATTAATTTTAAGGCGAAATTTAAAACAAATAAAACTATGAGACTGAGAATTGATGAGGCTCTTGCAGCCTATACACTGAAAACCGGGGAGCGGCTCTCACGAGCCGACCTCGCCCGGTTGGTTTTACCGGAGGCGAGCGTAACGACCAGACATATCGTTATGAAAAAGCTTGCTGACGGCGAAACAAAACGACCTGACCCGGAGCTTATCACTAAAATTGCGCGGTTGTTAAAAGTTGATATTAACTTTTTATTCGGATGGAGGAAAAACGATGAGCATTGACACCTATAAAGCCATATCACTGGCCTTATATTGGCTTTTTACTGCACTTGCCATTGTAACGTTTATCGGGTTTTTGCTCGGACATTGGCATATGTTGATTTTGATGATTATTTGTTTAACTATGCGATATTTGCTAAAAAACGATGCTTATGGCAAAACACGAAAAAATTGAACTCGAGGCCGGTGATGAGGCGATTATAATTACCAACACCAAAGGCCAGATAATTATTGCAATGCAAGGCGACCATGAAAAGCTTTTCAAATTACTTGCTTTTGCTTTGAATAAATCGCCAGAGCTTAGCATGGTATTTAAGGATGCCATGGCTTTTTTAACCCAAAAACTTAACTTTAAATTTAATTAAAATGACAAAAATCAGAAAACCAGCGGAATTGACATTAGTCGAAACGACTAAAGCCCTGATTTACGGGCAGCCCGGTATCGGGAAAACAACACTTGCGTTAAGCTATCCCAGCCCTTTGATGATTGATTGCGACCGCGGCATTCACAGGGTTGATAGCAGCGTATTAACCGACACGGTTGAGGTAAACAACTGGGAGGATGTTGACGAGGTGCTTAAGGAGGATTTGAGCGCTTACCAAACGATTATATTTGACACCGGGGGAAAGTTGATTGATTACATGACGGAGTTTTTAATCAGGATGAACCCGAAACTGACACAAACCGATGGCACCTTTTCCCTTAAAGGTTACGGAGCCAGAAAGCAAATGTTTTCCCAGCTTTTAACCCGGTTACAAACCATGGGGAAACACGTTGTTTTTGTGGCACACGAAAGGGAGGAACGCGACGGCGAAACCCGTTTTGTCAGGCCGGAAATTGGAGGGAGTTCCGGAAACGACTTGATTAAGGAATTGGATTTGGTGGGTTACATTGAAGCCGTTGGTACGAAACGGACAATCCATTTCAATCCAACGGAAAAGTTTTACGCCAAAAACTCGATGGGATTGCCGCAAAGCATGGAAATCCCAAATTTTGAAAAAGGAAATAAGTTTATGACAGATATTGTTAATATATATTTGTCAGGAGTTGAGGCGCGAAAGGAATTGAACAAGGTTTATTTTGAGCTTTTGTCCGGGATTGAAAAAACGCTCGAGGGCGTTAAAACGGAGCAGGATGCCAACGCAGCGATGCAGGAATTTCTTAAACTGGAGCATATCTGGGATAGCAAGCTGAAAGCCTCGAAAGCCTTACGAGATAAGGCGAAGGAGCTGAACCTTGAATTTAACCGCGAAACCGGGAAATTCGTGAAATCGAAACCCGCGGATGATGCGGCTTTGAACCCCAAAAATTCTCCCAGCCCCGCTGAAAAGGAAAGTAATACGACGGTAAGACAAGCAAGTACGCAAACGGATGGAGCCAAAGATGCGCCGATGGAGGCTCCGAAAAAACCGAATAAGGGTGGACGCCCGCGTAAAAAAACAGCGGAAAAATCATGAAAAAATACAAGATTTATCCCAGCTTAGTGGACAGTTTTAAGCTGTTCACTAAGTTTGATTTTATTTCCTTTGAGGAAATTATTGACCGGATTAACCGCGTCCCCAGACCAACTCCCGAGCCGGCGCTGAAAGGAATTGCGCTCGAGAATTGCGTCAACGACCTACTTTCCGGAAAAAAAATTGAAACCGATTTTTTGAAAAAAAGCGGCTCGATTATAAAATCGTACGTCACTCAGGCCGAAAATAAAAAATTTTTGGTGCCAGTTGAAACGATTGATTTTATTGTCGAGCGACTTTGGGGAGCCGAAATGCAGGTTTTTGCAAAAGCGGATTTAAAAACCCCGGTCGGTTTGGTGGAAATTTACGGATATTCTGATTACGTTTTGCGAGATACGGTTACGGATTTAAAAGGCATATCTTCGCAGTACAGCTGGCCGAAATACCTTAATAATTGCCAGCATAAAACATACCTTTACTGCTTAAACGAAAACGGCATCAAGGTAAACAGGGCAGAATATTTGATTACTGACTTTACTAATATTTACGTCGAAGATTACTACTGGAGCCTAAAAATGAAAACGGAGCTTATTGGCGATATCGCCCAGTTTGTTGCGTTTTTGGAAACTCACAGGGATAAAATTACCAACAAAAAAATTTTCGGCGAGTAAATTTATTTATATTTTTGACCTTTAACCCGGGAGTTTTTCCCGGGTTAACAGGTAAACTTAAATATTTATGGACGGATGGATAAAATTGCACAGAAAAATATTACTATGGCGGTGGTTTAACAATCCTAACGTGCTAAGCTTGTTTATAAACTTACTTTTGAGAGCCAACAGCAAGCCCGGATATTGGAACGGGGTTAAGGTGGAGCGCGGGCAGTTAATTACCAGCCTGAAAACCCTGAGTGAACAAACGGGTTTATCAATACAGGAAACCAGAACCGGATTAAAACGGTTAATTAACTCGTCCGAACTTAACATAGTAACTAACAACCGATACAGGCTTATAACTATCACTAAATATGACAGTTACCAGCCTTTGCCTGAGAGTGCTAACAAAGCAAATAACAAGCTATCAACAAGCCAGCAACAAGCCAGCAACAAGCCAGCAACAACTAACAAGAATATAGAAGATAAAAAGGAGAATATTGTATCAGACAAATCCAATAATAAAAAATCAACAAATAAAATTATTAAACCTACTAAAGTAAGCCGCGGAAAAAAATCCGCGGGGGATTTTGTTGATAAAATTGTTACTTGTTTTGCCGAGGTTCACGGAGATTATGAAATTTTGAACAAAGGCAAGGAAAGGCAAGCGGCTGGAAAGCTTTTAAGTTTATACAAAAAGAAATATCCCGATGCCGATAGCGAACAAACGCTGGCCGGGTTAAAGGCTTATTTTGAGAAATGCGTAAAAATAAATGACAATTGGCTCAGGGATAACATGAGTTTGCCGTTAATAGTTAGCAAGTTTAATGAAATAAAACGAAAATTAAGCAATGGAAAAGTTACCAGAGAAAAGCAGGAGCGGGAGCTTGACCAGCTTTGGCAAGACATTCATAGCAGAATGGATGCCAGAACAGGCGATTGAAAAGTTAAGTTACGTAAAAAAACTCCCTGATATTTACCGGGAGAAAACTCCCAGCTTAGCAAAGTTAAAACGGGAAATGGGCGAAACGTACGCGCTCGATTACCTGATGAAATGGATTATTTTACTCAATAAAATGGTTAACGTTGGCAATAAGATGCAGGCTTTTCAGGTAAAATACACTGCAAAGCTCATACTGGACGAAAACCCGCTTTTAACGATTGCGGACATTAAATACGTTTTTGACAAAGCCATTTCCGGGCATTATGGAGAGCTTTACAACCGACTGGATAGCACGGTATTGTGCCGGTGGTTTCGCCAGCACTGGGATGAGCGATTGGAGGCTGCGGGCATTGAAAGCGAAATATCCCATACCCAAAGCAAGGAAACATTTAAAGGCGAGCGGAATTACTCCGGGAAAGCCGAGTATAAAAAATTTATCAAGCAATATAAACAGAAAAAACGATGAAATTAAGTTTGACGTGCGATGTTATTATTGGAATTGACCCCGGGTTAAGCAACGGGGGCATTGCAATTTACTCGCCAAATCGAAAAACGGAAACCCTGAAAATGGCCAGAACCACAAAGGAGCTCTGGGAGCTTTTGTTTCCGTACAGCAAGGAAAAAACCTTTGTGATACTTGAAAAGGTAAACAGTTTTCGGGATGATACCGATATCCCGGGAAAAAGGTTCGGAATTGAAAAACTTGTTTTGAACTACGAGGCGATTAAAAACGTGCTCGAGTTATTGGATATTCCGTACTTACTTGTCCACCCGGCCTCATGGCAAAAGGAGTTATTTTTAGTCAAAAAGGGAGAGGATAAACTGGAGCGCAAAAAGCGTTTCAAAACCGTTGCTCAGGGAAAATTTAAGGAAACGAAAGTAACCCTGTGGAACGCGGATGCTTTGTTATTGGTTTTATTAGGAAAACTTAAAAAAAGGAGTGACCCATTATGGATTTACACGAGATTACCCCAAAAAGCAAGGACGCAATTATTTCACAACTAAAGCGTGAAATGGATAAAATAAACGCGATTGTGGCATACCATTACGGTATTTACCCACACGATATAAGGTCAAAAAGCCGGACAACCGATGAGGCAATATGCCGACAGGTGGTTTATTACATGGCAAACAAATATTTAAGGCGAAAAATTCCATATACCATGGTACAGGTCGCCAGTTTTTACGGGAAACACCATGCAACTTTTGTTTATTCCGTTAGGAAAATACAGGACTGGTTTGACATTGAATATCCACCATATATTCAATTTATGCGAAAAGTTGATAACCATTTAAAAAAGGAATATGAAAACGATAAGCCTGACAGGCCGGATAAAAAACGGCAAACTGAACGTGAACGAAAAAGCACGTCTATCGTACCTCATGTCACAGCATGATGGAGAGCTGGTAATTATCAACTTGACTTTTGCCGGGAAAAATTCAACCCCGGCGCAGATAGCTTATTTCAGGAAAGTTATCGTACCGGAAATGCAAAAAGCTTTTTTAAAAAACGGCGAGCCTTACAGCCTTGAAAAAACTGAAAACCTGATTTTATCGTTTTGCCCGGAGGGAATTGAGGAGATTGAAAAAAACGGCAAATATCAAAAACGGGTTAAGGAACTGGAGGAGTTAACCCGGGGGGAATTATCGAAAGTTATTGACGGGATTAAACGGATTGCAGCCGAAAACTATGGATATTTGCTCCCGGATTAATATTAAAAAAGGTTAGGAAAATATTAAAAATTGTTTTAAATTTGAAAGAAAAAAATGGATATTTACGAAAGTGTGACGGGCGTAAAAGTCAAAGCAAGCCCAGCCCAAACGGGCAAAAAAACCGAGTTAATAAAATGTGAGATTGTGGAAAGCCCATTCGTACCAAGCGAAAAAGGTCTGGTTTTTTACCAAAACGCGCGGAGCTTTAAACAGGATTACAAATTAGCAAAACCCAAAAAATCGAGTAAACATGGAAGAAAAAAACAAGTTCAGCCTTAAACGGGCAAAAATGCTGAAAAACGGAGGTGTTTCGGTAAATTACGAGCAAACCAACGCTCAAAACGTTCAGGAGGATATAAGCGTTTCGGTTTCAGACGCGCCACACCCTGATTTGTATGATAGCTTTCAAAAGCTGGAGCCGCGTTTTACGGAAATCTGCAAAATACTCCCGGAGGCGATTGTCGAGATTACGGGTTTCGCTTTAAGCGGCAGTGATGAAAACCCGGGGGTGGTTATTACCGGGAAAATTATGACCGAAAGCGATATCCCGATTGGCCTTGCGACGCACCGCATTTCCCTGAGCCATGACATTTATGGTTTTGAAAACGAATTAAAAAAGGAGCTTGAAAAGGCCACTGCCGAAATTAAAGCTTATTTGTTTAACTACAAACGGGCACAAACAAGTTTGTTCGATGAGGATGATGAGTAACCGGAACACCTACTCGACCAGCACCGGGGAAAGGTTAACCCGGACACAAATCGAGTGGAAAATTCGCAAAGCAAAGGAGCAGGTTTTACGCAAACAACGCGAGGTGTATGGATATAACTTTTGCTCGGTTTGTATGCGAAATGATTGTGTGCCGATTGATTGCAGCCACGATATAAGCGTTAAAACCTGCCTTGAACAAGGGAAAGCGGAGCTGGCTTGGGATGTAAACAACATAAAACCCACCGGACGGCGCTGTCACAACATTAAGGATAAACTGATTTAACGCTCCATGATACAGTGGGCGGCTCCCAGCAAATTTAAGTCGGGCAATGGTACCACATATTTAAAACGCGAAAAAAACGGCCTGAGAGCCAGATATGAGAAAAAAAACTCCGGGATATAACGTTCTTTGAGGTTCACACGTCAGTTAACTTGTTTACACAATCCCGGAGTTTATTTATTAATTTAAAACCAGAAAAAAAATGAAATTACAACTTGAATTAAACATTGATTGGATTGACGAGGACATGACGCTCGACGAAACGGTAAAACATGAAATCATTGAAAAAATTGTCGGCAAGCTTTTCAAAACTGTCGAGCTCGAAACCGAAAGCAAGGTCAACCAGCTTATTGACAAAAAGGTTATGGAAATCATTGACAAAAAAACCAATGAGACTTATGAGGACTTTTTAAGCAAGCCCGTATCCATAACCGACAGTTATGGCGATACGATTGAAACCTTTGAAAACGTCAGCAAAGTAATTAAATCGAGGTTTGATAACTTTTTGTTGCAAACGGTTGACAAGGACGGCAAGGCGACGGATAGCAGCTGGAGCAAAAAAGGAACCCGGCTCGAGCATATTATTGATGGGCGTTTAAAGGTTTTTGCTGATAAGTTTACAACCGATGCAGTTAACCGCGTAAGCGCGGAAATTAAGGAGCACGTCGAGCAAGGCTTAACCCAAAAACTGGGCTCGGAGCTTATGAAAGTTTTGAAAGTTGACCAAATGTTAAAACTTGAAAGCAAAAGGTAATGCCAATTTACAAGACAGTTATGACAGGCTCTGCGTACCGTGTTGAAGCTGAAAACAAGCGGCGCGCGGAGCTTGCTTTTACAAGGCTGAGCCCCCACTGGGAGCGGTTTTGTTTGGAAACCAATACAAGTATAAATGACCGGAGCGCTTTCCGAAGGTTTGCGTTTTGGCTAAACAAAAAAGGATATGCAAGGAAAAAAGCAAAACGAGTTAAACCGCAGCGACATTGATGAGGTAAAAATATTAATCCGCACAAAAAAGGGAACCTTTTTGGTGGATATTAACACGGCAATAAAGCCAAACAACCGGGAGATAGTAAAGCGCACCTTGATAAATTACGTTTTGGGATTGCTTGCCACTACTCACGTTGTTTTTACGCCATCACTGGAGGAGCTGCAAAAACTGGAAAAGCATGGAAATAAAACTAAGTGAATTCGTTACTATGGTAACCGAAATGAGGCATTACCAGAAATTATTTTTTACCTCAAAAAGCAGACAGGCGAGAGCCGAGCATCTTGCAAAATCAAAATTGCTCGAGAAAAAAGTTGACAACTGGATTACTAACTATAATTTTTTTAAATGACAACATTTATTTCAATGCTGGATAACCGCGATGTGACGGATTATATCAGCTCCGGGCGTACGTTAATTTTTGCCGAAAAAAGCGAGGCCGATGCAAGCGCGCAAAGGCGAAAATCATACGTTTACCCCGTTCGCGAAATTGTTTCAGGGAGAAACAAGGAAATCGAAATTGACCTTTACGCAAGCCCAAAATGAAACAAAATGAAAGAAGTAACAGACCCAAGAGAAATTGAGCAAATGAAACAGGATTTATTTGATTTGCGAATTAGCGACCAAAAACAAAAAGGTGATTATGCCGACCGATTAGATGATGGAAGCCTTGAAGTATGTAGTGATTGTGGAACACCGATAAATTCACACGACCATTGTCCAAGGTGCGATTATTAACCTTCAAAAAAGATGAGGAATAAATTATTAACTTAAAATCAGAAAAAAATGTTAAACGACGTAAAACTTATCGGGAGACTGGGCGGAGATCCCGAAACAAAAACATTCGCCGACGGAGGCCAGATTGTAAATTTAAGCTTAGCGACATGGTTCAATATTTGGGACCAAGAAGCTGGCCATTGGCGCACTTTTACGGAGTGGCACCGCGTAACAATAAAAGGGCGAGCGATTGAGGTTGCGAAAGATTTGGTAAAAGGCGAGCTGGTTTTGGTGCAGGGGATGATTAAAACCCGGGAGTATGGCGACCAGCACGACAAACGATACATTACCGAAGTTCACGGCACGGTTAAGCGCTTAACGAAAAAGGAGGAAACAACGAAAAGCAACGAGCCAAACAAAGGCCAACAAAACCCTCCGCAAGCTGAGGGAAAGCAAGTTTTCCCGTCAAAGCCGGAAAACCTTAATGAGGAAGATGATAGCGATTTACCATTTTAACAAATTTCCCCGGAGCTTTTTACTCCGGGGATTTCCTATCTTTGTAAAAAAAAGTTATGACACAAATTAAAATATCAGGAAAAAGGCGGTTCAAACGTAACCCGAGAAAAATATCAGATGAACAGTTAAACCTATTAAAAAACCACATGGAGGAGCTGGGCGATTTATCCGGGATAGTTTATTGCCGGAAACAAAAAGCTTACGTGGGAGGCAACCAGCGCTCGAGAATATTGGAGGGAGCCGAAGTGAAAGTGGTTGAAAAATTTGATGAGCCAACGGCGCAAAAAACGGTTTTGCTCGGATATGTTGATTATAAGGGCGAGCGATTTAATTACCGGGAGGTCGAGTTTACAAAGGAACAGTTTGAAAAGGCTAACATTGTCGCGAATAACGACGGCGGCGAGTTTGACTGGGATGCTCTGGATAGCTGGAACGGAGATTTGCTAAAGGAGTGGGGTATGGAGTTACCAGACAGGTATGATATCCCGATGGTTGAAAACCCGGACGCGCTGGGCAAAGGCGGGGTTAACAATAAATACATGATGAACCGCAGCCTCATGTTAAGCGTTAACCGGAGCACCTTTCATTTGAAAGAAATGACGGAGGAGGAAAAGCGGCTCGTTTGGGACACGCTGGATGAAATTGCGGAGCAGGGGCAAACCCCGGAGGCCACCACAATAATGAGAGACCACCTGATTGAAATGGCTAAACAACTCAAAAATGAAATATTATCTGCATCGGACGTATCCGAACGACCCGATAGCGCGTAAAAACTCGATAGTTTATTACACCTATGCGGTTTTGGAGCACGTTATTAAGCATTACGGGCATAAGCTTGTTTCCCGGGAGCAAATAACGAAAGATACCATAGTATTATTCTCAATGACAACGGGCGATGGAGTGCCCGAGTTAATCCGAGCACGGAAAGAATTTCCAGATAATATTATTGCTGTTGGTGGGCATTTTGCAACCCATTTCCCGACTATGCTCGTTTGGTGCGATTTGGTAAATATCGGGCAGGGCTTTGAGTTTTTCCAGCAGGATAGCCTCGATGCAATAAAGCGTTTAAAATGCGTCGCGTACAAAGGCAAGGATGAAATAATTGAGCCCTCGGATTTTATTGACTGGAAACTCGTACCGTTGGCAAACGACAGTCAAAAACATTTTTATTACTGGGGAGGAGTGGGGTGCCGGAATAAATGCCAGTATTGCTATACATCATGGACAAACCGGCATCAAAACAACTCGGAAATACGCGTACGAAAAGCCTGTGAACAAGCCCGGCGGCTGGGCGGGAGTATTACCATAACCAGCAACGAATATGATTATGAGGCCGGGGCGACGGTACGAGATATGATGCTCAGACAATTTATCAAAATTTCTCTCCCGGCGGGGAAACACCCGAAGCTTATAAGGCTCGGGATTGAGTTTGTGACGGAGGAAATGCGGCGCAAAACCGGAAAGTTTTTCACAAACGATGAATATTACGTTGCTCTGGAAAAAGCAGCCGCGGAAAACAAGGAGCTAAACTTGTTTTTTATTACCGGGATGGAACCCTTGCAGCAAGTACATGATTTCGTACAATCAAAAAAGGATTTCAGGATGAGCCCGAAAATATTTCACAAGTTTACAAACATGGTTTATTCGCAATTTACGCCAATGTTCAAAAAACGATTTGATATGAAACCCGAATATTACGCGGGTCCGAAATTTAAAGACAGGCTTTTGAGAACAAACGGCGAAACAAGGCGAAACCGTTACATTGCAATCGGGCACCCGAGAAAAGCCTTTTACGAAACTGCGCTCGGATGCGTAACAACCGAGCAGGAATACACTCAAATTCGCAAAATCAAAAACGCGAAAACCACAGCAGAGGCGTACGATATTTTAATGAAATCAGGGGTGCTCGAAAACGACTTTTCTCCTTTGGTAAAATTTAACTTAAGTAAAAACCGGATTATTGACCCGTACCATGCAGAACCAGTTTAACAAAAATCAGGTGGATTTGGCTTATTTGCTGGGCGTTTTTAATGTATCAGGCCTCAACGGATTGAGAAACGAAATTAACAGGCTGGAAAAACTCGGGAAAACACCCAGCCAGATAATAAGCGAACAAACAACCATAAACTCTGATTTCCAGAGTTTTTCGCAGGCAATCCGACGGTTTAAACACGTTTAAAAACAGGAGGATTACAGATGAATAAATTTCCAAACAATGACACGCGCTTTAAAAAAGGGCAAAGTGGAAACCCAAAAGGCAGGCCGAAAAAAACTCAAAACTACCTGAATGACGAGTTGATTAAAAAAGGTTTCGAGCCGGTAAAACGTTCACAGGTGGTTGACTGCATTGAGATATTGCTCGGATTGCCGTTGTCTGAGATAATAAAAATTGCTGGAAACCCAAAGGACACGGGCAATAAATATACTGCGCTGATGCGGATTACTGCAAAGGAGTTGCTCGGTAAACGGAGCGGCCAATTTTTAAACGATTTGCTCGACCGTGTTCATGGCAAACCAACACAGGCCATAAACATGAGAACAAGGGAGGAGCTCCCGGATTTAAGCGGGTTAAGCGAGGAGGATTTGGAGGCGCTTGCCAGAATTTACGAAAAGCTGGACAATCCTGATAAACTTTGATAATCAGAGTTTATGAACAGTTTTACCAATATCGAAATATTAAAAGCCGTGCGCGCGGTTAAGCAGGCACCTTTTACCTTAGCCGGGAAAAACCTTTTACGTTTTACTCGAAAAACATTGCCTGATTTTGAGGAAACCCCGTTTCACAATATTTATTACAAAATATTGAACTTGTTTGCCATGGGCAAAATTAAAAAGCTCGTTATTACGGTGCCTCCCCAGCACGGCAAATCAGAGGGCTCATCGCGTCGTCTCCCGGCGTACATGCTGGGAAAAAACCCTGACTTACGTGTGGGTATTGTTTCCTATGGTGCAACGTTCGCATTGAGATTTAACCGGGCGGTGCAACGTATTATTGACAGCGAAGATTACCGATTAATTTTCCCCGGCACCCGGATAGGCGAGCAACGGGTTGCAACCCTTTCAGACCAATATATCCGAACCTCGTCTGAGTTTGAAATTGTCGGTCGAAAAGGCTCGCTCATATCCGCTGGCCGGGGTGGAGCTATTACGGGAAACCCCATTGATGTTATAATCATGGACGACCTTTATAAGGATTACGCTGAGGCCAACTCCCCAAATATCCGGGAGAATGTATGGGACTTTTACGTTAACTCGATTAAAACAAGGCTGCATAATAACTCGCAGGAGTTAATTGTTTTCACGCGTTGGCATGAGGATGATTTGATTGGCCGGATAGCAAAAAAGGAGCCAATGATTGAAATGACAAAAATGTGTGACCTTGTCGGTGCAGACCCGGACGCGTGGGTTAAGGTAAACTTTGAGGGTATAAAGGAAAGCCCTCTCACAACCATTGATAAGCGCGAGTTTGGCGAAAGCCTTTGGGAGAACAGGCATAGTTTGAAATCACTGGAAAACAAGCGCTCACTCGACAAGCACCGTTTTGATTGTTTGTACCAAGGTAACCCGGGCAGCCGCGAGGGGATGCTTTACAAGGAGTTTGAAACATACAAGGAGCTCCCGGCAACGTTTGGAAACGGGAATTACACCGACACGGCTGACAGTGGGGATAGCTTTACTTGCTCAATTTCGTATAAAAAAAGCCGGGATAAAATTTACGTTACTGATATTGTTTATACGCAAGAGGACATGGAGGAGACTGAAATTCTGGTTCCTATGATGCTCGACCGGAGCGATACCAGATACGCGTACATTGAAAGTAATGCTGGAGGCCGGTTTTTTGCAAAAAAAATCCAAGCCAGAACAAGGGCAAAAATCAAATGGTTTTATCAAAGCGGAAACAAGGAAAGCCGGATATTGACCAACAGTGCGACGGTAAACGAAAGTATTATTTTGCCTTATGACTGGGAGGAGCGCTGGCCGGTTTTTGCTCAGCACGTAAAGGGATATAAACGATTGTTTTCGGCAAACCAATTTCATGATGCCCCGGATGTTTTAACCGGGATAGTCGAAAAGGAAATTTTTGCTCCGAAAAAAACGACAAAAAGGCGCTCGTAATTTTGTTAATATGAAAAAAATATTTAATATTGCGTTTCAATCCAGCTTAAGGGAAAGCCTTTTTTTGTTCTTACCTAAAACCTATTTATTATGCCTATCACTGAACCCGGTCCATCAATTGCCACTATACCTTTTGACAGGGGTATCGAGCGTTTTGGACAAATCCAGAGAATTATTTTCCAGCGTAAATACGAGGAGGGCGTTGACCTCAACGAGCTGGATGCGACTACTGAAAACCCAGAGCTCAAAGCTACATGGGAGACTTTGCTTGCCGCGGAAGATGGCACCAAGGTAACCGTCTCGCCACCGTTAAGCGAGCCCGAGAATGAAGTGGGCGAGGCGCGCACCTACGGAGGAGGAAACGCGACTATCAATGGCATCGAGATTACACTCGG
>SLKS01000213.1 GCA_007134465.1 Kiritimatiellia bacterium
AACGGACGGATCCGCCAGCGTGGTGGTGTCCCCGATCTGATCGGTGGCGTTTTCCGCGATTTTGCGCAGGATGCGGCGCATGATCTTGCCGGAACGGGTCTTGGGCAGCGCCGGCGCGAACTGCAGCTTGTCCGGCGTGGCGATAGGCCCGATTTCCTTGCGTACATGCTTGATCAGCTCCTTGCGCAACTCGTCGCTGGGCTCCACGCCGCCGACCAGCGTGACAAAGGCGTACAGGCCCTGCCCCTTGATATCGTGCGGCATCGGCGCCACGGCGGCCTCGGCCACCTTCTCGTGACTGACCAGCGCGCTTTCGACTTCAGCCGTGCCGATCCGGTGACCGGACACATTGACCACGTCGTCGACCCGGCCCATCAGCCAGTAGTCGCCGTCTTCGTCCAGACGGCAGCCGTCGCCGGTGAAATACAGATCGTTGTACATGGTGAAATAGGTCTCGATGAACCGATCATGATCGCCCCACATCGTGCGCATCATGCCCGGCCAAGGCTTCTTGATGCAGAGCTTGCCGCCTTCATTGCGGTCGCATTCGGCGCTGTCGTCGCGCAAAATCACGGGTTCCACGCCGAAGAACGGGCGATTCGCGCTGCCCGGCTTCAGGACGGACACGCCCGGCAGCGGGGTAATCAGCACGCCGCCGGTTTCCGTCTGCCACCAGGTATCCACGATCGGGCAGCGTTCCCTGCCGATCTTGGTGTAATACCACATCCAGGCTTCCGGGTTGATCGGCTCGCCAACCGAACCCAGCACCTTGAGCGTATCCATCTTGTACTTGGCCGGCCACTCGTCGCCCTGCTGAATCAGCGCGCGAATGGCGGTCGGGGCGGTATAGAACTGGGTGATCTTGAACTTGTCGATCATCTGCCAGTAGCGGCCGGCGTCCGGATAAAGCGGCGTGCTTTCGAAAACCACGCTCGTGCAGCCGTTGGCCAACGGTCCGTACACGATATAGCTGTGACCGGTCACCCAGCCGATGTCCGCGGCGCAGCAGTAGACATCTTCCTCGTGAATGTCGAAGATGTATTTCTGCGTCAGCGACGCGTGCAGCAGATAGCCGGCCTGCGAGTGCACGACGCCCTTCGGCTTGCCGGTCGATCCGGACGTGTAGAGAATGAACAGCGGATCTTCGGCGTTCATCTTCTCGGGCTCGCAGTCGGCCGATGCGGCCGCCATGGCTTCCTCGTACCACACGTCGCGCCCGGCCTGCATGTTGACGTCTTCGTCGTTGCGCCGAACCACGACCACTTTCTCGATGGACGGCGTCGAGGCCAACGCATCGTCCGAAATCTTCTTGAGCGGCACGGAACGGCCGGCGCGGCGCGACACGCTGCCCGTCACCAGCACTTTGCAGTTGGAATCGTTGATGCGGTCCCGCAACGCGTCGGCGCTGAATCCGCCGAATACAATCGAGTGAATGGCGCCGATCCGCGCGCAGGCCATCATGGCGATCGGCAGCTCGAGCGTCATGCCCATGTAAATGCACACGCGATCGCCTTTCGTCACGCCGAATCCCTTGAGGACATTGGCGAACTTGCACACATCGGTGTACAGCTCGCGATAGGTCATGGTCCGGTCTTCGGCGATCTCGTCGCCCTGCCAGATCAAAGCCGTCTTGTTCTCGCGCGCCGTACCCATGTGCCGATCCAGACAGTTGGCCGTCACGTTCAATTCGCCATCTTCAAACCAGGTGTGGCGAATCGTTTTGCCTTGCGTATCCCACTTGTATTTGCGGGCCACCGTCGGTTTCTTGAACCAGTCCAGGGTTTCCGCCTGCTCCAGCCAGAACGCGTCGGAATCGTTGACCGACCGGTCGTACATCGCCTGGTATTGCTCCTCGTTAAGCAATGCGCGCTCGACCACCTCTTGCGAAGGGGGGAACTTGCGTTTTTCGGTCATGAGCGAACTGGTGGATATGGCTTGCTTTTTCTCTTCCGTCATGCGAACTCTCCTTGTTATTAGGGACTTGAACCTAGTTTGAACTTATGTGGCGCGCTTGCCGCAAACCGACCCCAAAGCCGCATTGCGATACTATCGGGCAAATCGCGAAAAACGAGACTACATGACCTCCGGGCGCAACGCAAGCGGGAAATGCAATATTTTCGGACAGGCTCGAACTAGAGCTGTTCGAACAGTTCGGCCGTATGCCGGCAGAACACCGCGCCCCGTTCGCGCAGCGCGCGGGCCTTGGCTGCCGCTTCAAGACCGGGCGTATAGTCGCGGTCGTCTATTCCCTCCATAATCAGTACGCGCTTGCCTTGCGCCAAGGCCTCTTCGGCAAGCTGAAGATTGGCCACATTCCCTGTACCGAACGGGACCGGCGCCACGACCATGATCGACGCTTCGGCGACCATGGCGCGGGCGCGTTCCAAAGCGGCCTGACCCACCGGCAAAAAGGGTTTTTCGAGCGCGACATCGATCGCCAGCGCCGCCGCGATACGCGCGTCGGTATCGCCTTCGTTCAGCACGCCGCATGTGACCGTATAGCCTCCGAGCGAAAGCCGCCGCAGAATTTCTCCGCCACATCCGCCGCCGCACACGACATGGACGCGAACGCCGCTTGCGGCTGTCCGTTCGTTCAAACGCGGCGCCGGCATAATAGTGACGGTTCCCGACACGGTGGGATGCACCTGAATGTTGCAGGGATAGGCCTGGCGCAGCAGAGGCTCGGCAAAAACTTCCTGCGGCGCGCCATCCCCCAGCAAGAGCCCGTCTTTCATCAACAGCACGCGCCGACAGAATTCCGCCGCCAGGTTCAAGTCGTGACTGACCATGACCACGGTAACGCCCTGATCGATGTTCAGGCGTTCGACAAGCTGCATGATCTCGAGCCGATGGTGAATGTCAAGGTGCGAGGTCGCCTCGTCCATGAGAATAATGCGCGGTTCCTGCGCCAGGGCCATGGCCACGATCACCCGCTGCTTTTCGCCGCCGCTCAGCTCGTTCACGGGCCGATCCTTCATGTCGACCACATCCGCGTACACCATCGCGCGTTCGGCAACGGCCCGATCCTTTCGTCCGGGCCGTTGCCAACGCGACAGCGAAGCGGTGCGCCCCATCATGACGATTTCCTCGACTGTGAACGCCATCGGCGTTTCCACGCTCTGCGGCACGACGGCCACGCACCGCGCGCGTTCCTGCGCCGTCATCTCCGTCAAAGACCGGCCGAACAGACGAACCGTTCCGCGCACAGGAACATGAAGCCCGGCGATACAGCGCAGCAAAGTGGTCTTTCCCGCGCCATTGGGCCCCACTAAACCAAGCAGTTCACCGCCTTTTACGGTCAACGTCAAGTCGGTCACCACCGCCTGACCGCGATAGCCCGCGTTCAGGTTTTCGATTTCGATCGCTGCCGGTTCGCATGCCGCAGTCATTCCAGCCACCCTCCCCGTCGGCGCCGACGCAGGATCGTCAGGAAAAACGGGCCGCCTATCAGGGCTGTCACAACGCCGACCGGCACTTCGCGCGGAGCCAGAACGGTACGGGCCAGAGCATCGCAGACTGCCAGAAACACGCCGCCCGCCAGCGCCGATGCCGGCACAAGCCGCCGATGATCGGGCCCCGTGATCGCGCGCACGACGTGCGGAACCACCAGTCCGACAAACCCGATCAAGCCCGCCAGCGAGACGCCGGCCGCCGTCGTCAGGGTCGCCAAAGCAAGCCCCATCGGCACAGCCACACGGGTGCGAATTCCGACATAATGCGCCACATCTTCTCCTAGAGTCAGCGCGTTCAATTCCGGAGCCATCGCCCAAATCCCCGCCAGCCCGACGGTTGCGATCGCGCAAACGGCCAGCAAAAGCGAACGGGAATACACCTCCAGATTGCCCAGCATCCAGCCGAGCACGCCATGCAGCGCCGAAGCCGGGGAAACCCAAATCGTGAACATCAAAAGGCTCGAACAGACGGAACTGACGATCACGCCGCTCAGAATCAGCCCGTAGATGGAGGTTCTGCCCCCCACCATAGCCAAACGATACACCAGAAACAGCGTCGCCGCAGCGAATGCGAACGCGATCAAGGGCAAGGCCGCCACGCTGACGGACGCCACGCCCGTGAGAAAGGCGACGGCCGCCCCGAGTCCGGCACCGCTGCTGACGCCCAGCACATAGGGATCGGCCAGCGGGTTCCGCAACAGCGCCTGAAACACCGTGCCCGCCGCCGCCAGCGATGCGCCCACGACGAAGCCCGCCAGCACGCGATCCAGCCGTAAGCGCAAAATCCCCCGGGCCGGCAGGCCCCACCCCGATGCCCCGGCCAAAAGGCAAAGCCCCAGCGCCAGCGCCGCCGCCAGCAAGGCTGCCAGCCAAAACAGAATGGTTCGCTTCATTGACGATCTTCTTTCCGTATGCGAGACATTCGCTTGGGTCATCTGTCATTATTCCAGCCTTCCATCATTCCACTGTTCCATGGGAAGGCAGGGGGCTGCATTCTATTTTCCGCGCGACGTCTCGCCGTAAGCCCGAATCCATGTCCGCAATTCCTCGACGCCATCGAGCACGCGCGGGCCCGGACTGGTCAAAATGCCGGCGTTCTCGCTCCGATACACGCGTCCGTGCCGGACGGCATCCAGGCGCTCCCATCCGGATCGGCTCGCGATCTGCCGTTCGGCGGACGCCGCATCGCCCCGATGCGACTGGGACAGCGAAACAATCATATCCGGATTGCGGGCCACAACCCATTCGGACGATACTCGGAAATAGTCGTCGCGCTCCACCTCGTCGCCGATATTGTCGCCGCCTGCCAGGCGCACAAGCTCGGCCACAAAGGAATGCTTGCCGGCCGTCATGACCGGATCGCTCCATATCTCCACGTAAACGGAAGGCCGCCGTCCGTCCGGCGCGTTCTGCTCGAATTCCCGCAGACGCCGCCGCATGGCGTCGGCCAGCGCGTTCCCCGCCTCGGCGCGGTCCACCAGAACGCCGATCCTGACCAGGGCGTCGGGAATATCCGGCAAGCGCTGGCAGACTATACGTTCGCGACGGAACCCGAGCGCCTCGATTTTCCGGCCCGTATGCTCGTTTTCCAAGGCCACGTCCACAATCAGTGTCGGGTGCAAGGCCATCAGCATTTCGAGCGACGGCGCGCCGAATCCGCCGACAGCCGGAACATCCTGGACGATATCCGACGGATAAAGGCAGGCGCTGGTTCGGCCAACCAGCGCATCGCAGGCGCCCACCGCGCAAATCATTTCCGTCAGATTCGGCGCCAGGGACACCACGCGCAGACCTTCCGGCGCCGGTTCCGCCTGCCTGCGGCACGCGCCCGCCCACAGCGCCGCCAGCGCCATGGCGCCGATCAGCCCTCTCCCGCCATGTCTATTGAAGCTCGAAAAACGCATTGCAGCCTTTCAGATATAACAGCGAACAAGACCTTTACCATGGCGATACGGGTTTGTCTAACAGTTTAAGAGTGTCGCCGAAAATCGCGCTTGCAAAGATCCGCGAAAGCGCTAGATTACGTCTGCTGTGGAACAAAAGGCAAAGCATCCTTAAACGAAAGGACCCTGTCATCATGATCAAGAAACAATTCACGCTGTACATGGAAAACCAGCCGGGCGGCCTTGCGGTCATCATGAAGAGCCTGGCCTCGAACAAAATCAACGTCGAAGGCATCTCCGTATCGGAAAGCACAGACGTGGCTTTGGTTCAACTCGTGCCCAGCAGCCCGGACAAGGCCCAAAAGCTTCTGAAAAAAGCGGGGGTACCGTTGACGATTCAAGAGGTCAGCGTCATTACGCTCCCGCATGAACCCGGCTCGTTGTCGCGCATCGTATCCCAATTGGCCAAGGGCGGCGTGGCCATCAACTACATCTATGCCACCGGCTGCAGTTGCGGCGGAACCCACGGCTGCAACTGCTATGTGGTGATCGGCGCCGACGACTTGAAAAGCGTGGAACGGTTCTGGAAAAAGAATGGCGGAAAAACCGCGAAGCGCGCCGTGGAAAAACGTACGCCCTCGAAAAAAAGCTCGGTCGGGAAAACAACCTCGAAGCGCGCCGCGAAAAAACGGGCGTGACGGAACGCAGCAAGGGAAACCGGGCGCGACTAAAAAATAC
>SLKS01000007.1 GCA_007134465.1 Kiritimatiellia bacterium
ACCAAGAGTATAGCGACATCCCCGCAAGCCTTGCGATCGCAACCGTCTGACCACCCGTCGTCCCTCTATCCCCGAATCCGCCACGGGGCGCCAGCTGCATCGCCCTACGGGACGAATGCAGCAGTTTTTCAAAGGAAAACTATTTCTTCCTTGCAAAAAGACAATCCGAAAACCCACGCTAAAGCCGGAAGCAACCCAATTGTTTTGCAACTACGAAAGGCGCGAAATACCCGCCTCCGCAAAGCCTACGGCGAGGCAAGCGCGAAAAGTTCTGTTGCAAGCGCCTTTCGCGCTTTTCGCGTGTTTCGTAGTTTCATCCTCCGGAAAAGATACACGCAATATCGTGTATCTTTTTGACGGGTTCAGGGCAGAGTGAACTCGCTGACGACCTGGATTGCCGGGGCCAGCATGAGCCGCTGAATGCGGGTGGGGTTTCTTTCGCCCACATAGACGCGGTCGGCGGCGGCGGCGATCCACCAGGGATTGACCAGCGCGATATCCGCGCCGGACGAAACGGAGTCGCGATTGCCGGGCCGGCCCCATTGCGCGACGATGTTGCCGGCGGCATCGAGCATGGTCACGCGCTTGCGGACGCGGTCGGGAACGATCACCCGTCCGAATTCGTCCATATCGAAGCGGCCGGCGTTGCAGACGCAGCGTTCGGCGTGCGTTACGCCCTGGTACTGGGCCGGCAGCGGGCTGAAGACGCCGTGGCGCATCCATAGCGCTCCCTGCACGCGCAGCCGATGATTGTTGTGCAAATGCCAGAACACCTCGGGCACGGGTTTCCATAGGTCGCTGTCGGGCCGATGCGCCGGTTTCGGCACGGGCGCCTCTTCGCACATGCCGTCAATCCGTCCGCCTTCCGGTCCGAATTTGAGAATGCTGCCCTGCCAGCGCAACAGGGAATCGAAGCTGCCGTCGGCGGTCATGGCCGGATACGGACGGGCGAGCGGGTCGGGCAGGACGGCGGCGAAATCGCGCGGATACGTCACGCCCAGGGGCAGGATGCTTTCGCCGACATACAGTTCGCCTTGCCGATTGACGCGAACGCCTTGCGCGCCGGCGCGCAGATAGGCGACATGGCGCGGGTTCCTCATTTCGCCGTCCGGTCCGAACACGGCCAGCGCCGTGCCTAAGAGCCATCCGCGTTCCCAGGGCGCGCGCCGGTCGTCGGGCCGCTGGCGGTCGTAGTAAAGCACGTAGATGTTGCCTTGCGCATCCACGGTCATGCCGCGCGATGTGCCGCCGCTGGCGCCTTTCATGACCCGTACGATCAGATCGGTTTCCATGCGTCCGCCGGGGAAGGGGACCTGTTTGCCGTCCAGCGTGAAGCGGCGCACGTGCGTTTTTGTCCAGCCGCTCCAGCGTCCGTCGCCCCAGGTGAGCGCGTACAGGTGATCGTCGGGGCCGAGCGCGGTTTCGACCACGTAGTAGCGTTCCTTGCCTTCGGGACAGGTAAGGCGCACGTCCGTTACCGAGCTCCCGTCGCCGTTGTAGCGCAGCAACTGGTTCCAATTGTTGACATAGAGCGTGTCGCGTTCGCGGTCGAGCAGCAATTGGAGCGGCTCGGCGGTTACGGCAGGCACGCGTGGATTGTCCGGGACGGGGCGCGGCGGGATCGGGCAGATTTCGCGGTGTTCGCCGAAGGTTTCGCCTTCGTCCTCAATGCGCAGCAGCCGCCAGCGC
Source organism: Kiritimatiellia bacterium (assembly GCA_007134465.1). Lineage (GTDB taxonomy): Bacteria > Verrucomicrobiota > Kiritimatiellia > UBA8416 > SLMC01 > SLMC01. The sequence continues at coordinate 1,690 of SLKS01000007.1, forward strand.
GTCCATTGAGCGCCGGGATTGGATACGCCGAGCCAGATCACCGGCCGTTCGCCGCTGAAGTCGGACGCCATGCTCAGCCGATAGGACGGGCCGGGCCGATTCCTGCCGGTGCGTTCGAAGGCGTCCTGAATGACGGTTTCGGCTTCCTGTTCGCCTTCGGCGCTGAAACGGAGCAGCCGCGCCTCCTTCATGGTGGGTGCGTAATCGTGAATGCCGCGCCGATACCCTTCCTCGTCGCCGGCGAGCACATAGATTTGGCCGGTTCGCGGATGCACGGCCACCTGTTGCGGGCGGTTCACCTCGATGGAACGGAGCAGGCCGGCGCCGGGCGTGTACACGGCGATGTTGTTCCCGCGATGGTTGCAGACGTAGAGGTTGCCTTGCGGATCGGTTGCCAGCCCTTTTGGCCGGTTGACGCTGAAGCCGGGTCCGCCTCGGTTCTCGTCGTCGCCGGTGAAAATTTCGGCCGGGCCGGGGGTGTCCAGGCGCAGTCGGTAAACGGAGTGCCGGAAAATGACCTTGCGGGCGTCATGGCCAAGATAGCCGGCTTCGGCGGCGGCAATGTACAGATTGTTTCCGTCCGGGGAGACGGCCACGAAGAGAAGACCGGCATCCGCCAATGTGAGCATCTGCGTGTCGAGCGCGCCGGCCGGGACGCGGCCGTCCGTGCCGATGCGGGTGAGGCGGCGCGCGTCGCCGGCCGCGCCGGGGATGAGCAGCATGCCGTCCGGGCCCAATGCCATCGAGCCCACGTTGCCGCCGGGGAAATTGTATCCGCGCCGGAAGTGCACGGATCCGTCGGGGAGCCGGACGGGCTCGAGCCCGGCCAGATCTTCCGGGGGCATGCTGTCGGGGGCGGGCGCGATTTGGCGCAGATACTCGCCCTGGCGGTTCAGCGCGAGCACGCCTTGTCCGCACAGGATGTAAAGCGTGCCGTCGTTCGGGTCGGCGACCATGGCGTGGATGTTGCCGTACCAGTTCGGCTGCCATCCGAGGGTGCGGTCATAGGTGGCGCGCGTGCCGAGGCCCACAACGGCCGTGTAGGCGCCGGGCGCAACACGTTCGCCGGCATCGTTCGTGCCGTCCCATGCCAGTTCCTGCCGACGCGCGCCCGCGAGGAACGGCGCGGGCGCGTTGGGACCCAGCGCGCCTGCGGCCAGATGCCGAACCGTTTGCCCGGACTCGTTGCGGATGGCGACGGTCGCGTCGGTCCAGCCGACAGGCGTGAACCGGATATGCGCCTGCCCGTCGCGGACGGTTACGTCGGGAAGCTGCGCGAACGCGGGCGGCGTTTCTTTCCTGGGTCCGGACCCCATGCCCAGAACGGCGGTTCCGGCCGTCAGCGCGGCCGCGCAAAGGGAGATTGTACGGAAACGTTTCGATGCGAGCATGGCAGGCCCTCCTTACATCATGGGTTTGTGAAGCGGAAAATAGGGTTTCCCGGCCGCGTTGTCAAGGGCGAGGGGCGATCGGGTGCATATCGCTTCTGGCGGTGTTGAGAAGAAGACAAGGCAACGAGGCGTCAGGGGGGGCAGGATGCGCCCAGAAATCAGAATGACGAAACACCCAAGCACGAAAGAAGCACGAAGCCCGAAGTGCTCAAGGCGGGCTGCGCCCGCAACCCAAGGGAATTGAACAGAAGGCAACGAAGGGAACAAAGAAGGGAGGGCACACTTCGTTTCCTTCGTTATCTTGAGCGAAGCGGGTGTTCAAACAATTCAGGGACAAAAGATACACGCCAAAACGGTTTCGTTTGTGAAAAAGGTCCTTATCTAAGCGCCGTTCGCGGCAGGGGGCCAATGGTGTCTATGTCAGCCAGCAGCGGCGGACGATCTGCCAGACGGCGTGGTTGAACGCCAGCGCGTAGAGACTGGCAATGACGTCGTCGAGCACGATGCCCGGACCGCCGCCGATTCGTTGGATTTGGTAGGCGGGCGGCGGTTTGGCAATATCGAAAACACGGTGTGCCAGGAAGGCCACCGCCAGCAGCCAGGGATGCTCGGGCCAAGGCAAGCCGAGCACGCAGAGCGGAAACGTGAGGTATTCGTCGGCCACGATGCGGCCGTCGTCCTTCTTGCCGAAATGGCGTTCCGCCACGTGGCAGATCGGTATGGCCAGCGCGGCCAGAACGATGGCCGCGCCGATCGCGCCGGCCAAGCCCCAGTCCAGATAGCGGCCCAGCGAGCGCAACGCGACAACCAGCGGCAGACCGAGCAGGGTTCCGAATGTGCCGGACGCGACCGGCGCCAGCCCCAGCCCGAACCCGGTGGCCAGCGCAAGAACGATCGCCCGGCCCGGTCCCCATGTCGCCTGTTTCGCCATGCGAAAACCTTAAGGCGGGCTTCGCCCGCACCCCAATTGTCCAACCACGGATTACACGGAATACACGGATAAGATACACGCTTTTTAGCGTATGTTTTGCGCCTTCGGCGAGATCCCTCGCAGGCTCGGGATGACGGACTGTTTTAGTGTGGCGCCCTGGATTTTGTCATTCCGAGCTTGCGAGGAATCTCGGCCGAAGGCCGTTGGTTGCGGGCAAGCCCGCCTTAACCCCTTTACATGGCATAGGGCTTGTGCTATGTTTTCGCAAGTCAAATCGCATTCCTGGCGCTTGTTCGAAAACGATACCGCTTATGTTCCGATCCTCGTATACAGTCGCAACGGTCTGGGGCATCCCCATCAAGGTGCATGTGTCCTTGCTAGTGGTGGCGCTGTTCTATGCCTGGCAGGCGGGGCGTCGTGCGGGCATGCATGCCGTGCCCTACACGATCGCCTTGACCATCGCCCTGTTCGCCAGTGTCGCGTTGCACGAGCTGGGGCATTCGTTTGTCGCGCTGCGCAAAGGCTGTCGGGTACGGGAAATCACACTGCTGTTCATTGGCGGGGCGGCCATGATGGAGGAGATACCGAGGCGGCCGTTCGACGAATTCCAGATGGCCATTGCGGGTCCGCTTGTCAGTCTTGTTCTCGGGGCGGGCGCGCTGGCCATGAGCCTGTTCGGTCCTTCGTTCCTGTTGACGCCTTTGCTTTTCGAATTGGGTGTAATTAATATCGCCTTGGCTGTCTTCAATCTTTTGCCTTCGTTTCCCATGGATGGCGGGCGTGTTTTTCGCGCCCTGCTCACGCCGAAGCTGGGTCGGGTTCGGGCCACCTATATCGCCTCGCGGCTGGGCAAGTTCATGGCGATGCTGTTCGGTTTGTACGGGCTGATCAATCGGATGTTCTTTCTTACCGCCATCGCGTTTTTCATCTATACGGCGGCCGAAAACGAATATCGCATGGTGGTGTTGCAGGAACGGGGCGGTCTGCGGGGGAGTGGCGGGCCGTTCGCCTTCCGGCCGCCGCCCGTTCCTCCGCCTTCGACGCTGTGGGACGATGCGGACGACGATGAAGTGTCCATCAGCCCGCCGCCGTATCGGCGCGGACCGGGGCAGCGCGCCCCGATTCGGCAGGAGGAAGACAACCCGTTCCGAAACCTGTTCCGGTAGAATCGCCTCGAAAAACGTATGAGAAGGGATGTCGCGAATGAGGAAGATCCTCGCTATAGACGACGAGCCGCCCGTGTTGCGGTGCCTGGAAACCGTGCTGGAAAGCCGGGGCTACAAGCTCGAAGTGTTCGACGATCCTGTCGAGGGCCTGCGCAAGGCGAAAGAGGACCCGGATGTCGTGCTGCTGCTTCTGGATGTCAAGATGCCAGGAATGAACGGGTTCGATTTGTACAAGGACCTGCTGCGCAGCCGCCAGATGCCTGTGCTGTTCGTGACAGCCTACCCGCGTTCGTTCAATGCGAAATCCGAGGATGTCGCGCACATGTGGCAGGAGCATTTTGCCGCCGGCACCACGGATATCCTGTACAAGCCGTTCGACTTGGAGGTTTTGTTCGAGAAGGTCGAAGGGCTGATCGGCCCAGCCGACGAAGAGGATTCGGATCCATGAGCCGGGAAGATATTGACACCAATCGCGCCGTGCGATCCGTGTTGGTTCGGCATTGGCTGAATCTGGGTCTGCTTACGGTTCGCACATTTTCGGGGCGCACCACGCTGCGCGGCGACCTCGTGCGAATGGATGGCTTCAAGGAGCCGTTGACCTCCGCGATCGTAGAGGCGATCCTCGGAGAAATCCGGCGTTTGCCGTCGGTGCGCCATCTGAATGTTCAGGTCGAGAACTGGGTGCAAAGCGGCGGACGCTGGCTGCCGCGCGATACGGATCCTGGCTCCGGCGTGGAAAGAACGGTGTATCGGGACGCCAGCCAGGATGTGGTTGGCGGCATCATGCCTTCCGACAGCGAGAAAGAATCCGGCGGCGCGTAGCCCGAACGGCGCTGAGATAAAGCGTGTCCGAAGGCAACGAAGGAAACAAAGAGGGGCGGACACGCTTCGTTATCCTGAGAGGCGCTTGCAAAACCCCTTCCATATTCCGGTCGGGACAGAGCCCGACCCTCCAGTTTGCGGGAATCGCGTCGTTTTCCCACGATGGAGGGACGACCTCCGTGTCGTCCGCTGGGTTTTGCAAGAGGCTCCTGAGCGAAGCGGGTGTTCAAACAATCCAAGGACAATAGATACAGGCAAAAGCGTGTGTCTTTTTGAAAAAGTCTCTAACGCCTAACGACTAATGCCTAACGCCTTGTCTTGCGGGCGCAGCCCGCGAAAGGGAGTTTGCCGTCATGTATCGGATCGGAGTGGATTTGGGCGGGACGAAGATCGAAGGCATTTTGCTGGACGGGGACGGGCGCGAGTTGAATCGTTTGCGCAAGCCGACACCGCAGGATCAAGGTTACGACGCCGTGCTGGCGCGCATCAAGGAAATCCATGATTTGTTGGCGGACGCCATTCCCGGCGGCGCCGACCATACGTTCGGGATCGGTACGCCAGGCGGTATTTCGGCGGCCACGGGACGCTTGTCTCTGTCGAATACGTTGTGTTTGAACGGGCGCACGGTAAAGGCCGATCTGGTGGCGCGGCTGGGCCGCGAGATCGCCATGCAGAACGACGCGAACTGCTTTGCGCTGGCCGAGGCCATGCTGGGCGCCGGTGTCGGGCACGAGACGGTGTTTGGAGTCATCATGGGCACCGGTTGCGGCGGCGGCATTGTGCACGGCGGGCGCGTGCTGGTCGGGCGCCATTTCCGCGGCGGGGAATGGGGCCACATGTCGCTCGATCCCGACGGTCCGCTTTGCTATTGCGGGCGGCGCGGCTGCGTAGAGACCTACATTTCCGGGACCGGCTTGGCCCGTCGTTACGAGGACCGGTTCGGCCGTCGCAAAACCATGCCCGAGATCGAAGCCGACTTTGACGCCGGCGACGGCGACGCCCGCGCCTTTTGCGAAACGTTTTTCGACGATTTCGGACGGGCCGTCGCCAATCTGATCACGGTGCTGGATCCGGATATCGTCGTGCTGGGCGGCGGCGTTTCGAAATTCGAAGCGCTGTACGAGCACGGTCCGCGCGCGGTTGCGCGGCATATACTCGGCGACGAGCTGACCACGCCGATCGTTCAACACAAGCTCGGCGATTCCGCCGGCGTTATCGGCGCGGCTTTGATCGGGGTGTGACGGCGCCGGGCTTTCCCTCCGGCTGGCAGCAAGGACAGAAATGGGCGCTGCGCTGGGCGAGGACCATGCGTCGAACAGGCGCATGGCAGCGGCGGCAGGGCTGATCAGTGCGCCGATAGACATTGAGGCGCGGCAGGTTTCTGCCCGGTTGCCCCTGCAATCCGTAAAAATTGCCTTGTCCCGTTCCCAGCGACGTCCCGCCGCCGGCAAGGGCCTTGCGCAGCACTTGCCTGATCGCATTGCGCAGAAGCCGGCAATCGTCGTGCGAAAGACTGTTGGCGCGCCGCAAGGGATGCAGCCGGGCAAGCCAGAGCGCTTCGTCGGCATAGATGTTGCCGAGTCCGGCCACGATGCGCTGATCGAGCAGCGCCGGCTTGATCGGGAGCGAGCGTCCGCGCAGCGCTTGGGCGAGGGTGTCGGCCGTGAATGTGTTGTCCATTGGTTCCGGCCCCAGCGCATCGAGCGGGGAAGGGGCGTCGGCGGCCAGCAGCCAAATCCGGCCGAATTTTCTGGCATCCGAAAAGGCCAGTATGCGTCCGTCGTCCAGCCGCCAGGCCAGTCGCGCATGGCCGGGCGGATTCGGCCATGCCTCGAAGAGTCGCAGCCGACCGGTCATGCGCAGGTGCGCCAGCATGATAAGGTCGTCGGCCAGGGAAAAGACCAGATACTTGCCGCGGCGGCCGATGTGAACGATTTGGCGACCGTTCAAGGCGCGGTCGAAAGACGACGGTCGGCTGTTCGCCAGCGTGCGCGGCCACCAGACGCGTGTTTCGGCAACACGGCGCCCGGCAATGCGGGCGGCGACCAGGTCGCGCGCCACCGTTTCGACTTCCGGCAATTCCGGCATGACTTCTCCCACGCGACCGCCACCGAATTTCAGAACCACGAATGAACACGAATACACACGAATAAAGATGCTTGCTTCGTGCTCTTCGCGGCATGGCGGGCGGCGGCCTCCGCATCGTCGGACTGAGCGCTTTCCCGCAAATGACCGGCGATGTCCTCGATGTCTTCGATGTTCAGCAGCATCGCTTCTCCGATCACCGGGTCGCGGAAGCCGGTTCGATGGCGATCGCGCAGGCGTGGCCGTTGAGGTCCCAGGTCTCCGCCGTTGGCGCGGCCTGTTCGACAGGTTCGCAGGTTTCGGCCAGCGTTTCGGCGCGAATGTAGTCGGCATGCGTCGCGACCGCTTCGCGCACGTCTTGGTCGGCGGCGTAGGCGACGCGAATCCGTTGCGTGACGGTCAGGTCCGCGTTCTTGCGCATGGTCTGCACCTTGTTCACGAACTCGCGGGCCAGCCCTTCGGCCAGCAGCGCCGGGGTCAGCTCCGTCTCCAGGGCTACGACCAGTTCTCCTTCCGAGGCCACGACAAGCCCTTCGATCGGGATGCGCTCGACAACCGCGTCTTCGGCGGAAATCGTTACGGATTCCCCGTCCACATCGAGCGAACAGGTTCCGTCGGCCAACAGGCGCGCAACGGTCTCGGACGGCAAGGCCGCGATCGCCTTGGCCACGCGCGCGGTACGCGGCCCGAAGCGCGGCCCGAGCTTGCGGAAATCGGCCTTGGCGCGCAGGCTCGCCAGCGATAGGTCCTGATCGCTGAAGGATACGGATTTGACGTTCAGCTCGTCCTGGATCAGGTCCTGCAAAGCGGCGATGCCGTTGCGCAGGGTTTCGTCGCGCGAGACGACGCGCAGCGCGGAGAGCGGCTGGCGCACCTTGAGATTGTGATCGGCCCGCAATTGCCGGCCCAGCCGCACGGCGGTCATGACCGCGACCATATCCCGTTCCAGTTCTGGATCTCGCGCCGTTTCGCGGGGCGCGGGGAAGTCGCGCAAATGCACGGAATCGGGCATGGATGCCACGCGCAGATTGCGATAGACGGTCTCGCTCAGGAACGGGATGAAGGGCGCGGCCACGGTGGCGGTTTGCAGCAGCACGTGATGCAGCGTACGATAGGCCTGGCGCTTGTCGTCGTCGTCCTGCGATTTCCAGAACCGGCGGCGGCTGCGGCGAATGTACCAGTTGGTGAGGTCTTCGATGAAGCGGATGAACGGACGCACGGCCCGCTGCAAGTCGTAGCGGTCCATGGCGTCGGTCACGTCGGCGATCAGCGTTTCCAGCGAGCTCAGTATCCAGCGGTCGAGTACGTTGGCCGGAGCAAACGGGGCTTTGTCGTTGTCGGGCGTCCAATGGTCTATGTTGGCGTAAGTGACGAAGAAGCTGTAGGCGTTCCAGAGCGGAATGAAGATGTGCCGGAGCAGGTGCTGAACGCCTTTTTCGGAAAAACGCAGGCTTTCCGCGCGCACGACCGGCGAATAGATCATGTAGAGCCGCACGGCGTCGGCCCCGTAGGTCTCGGTCATGTATTGCGGGTCCGGATAGTTTTTGAGCCGCTTGCTCATCTTCTTGCCGTCTTCGGCCAGGATGAGGCCGTTGACGATCACGTTCCGGAACGCGGGCTTGTCGAACAGGGCCACGGCCAGAACCATGAGCGTGTAGAACCAGCCGCGGGTCTGGTCGAGGCCCTCGGCAATGAAATCGGGCGGAAAATGCTTCTCGAACCGTTCGCGGTTTTCGAACGGATAGTGCGATTGCGCATAGGGCATGGCGCCGCTTTCGAACCAGCAGTCGAGCACTTCGGGGATTCGGCGCAGCATGCCGCGCCCTTCCTGGGAGGGGATTTCGATGGCGTCCACGAAATGCTTGTGCAAATCTTCCGCGCGCGTGCCGCTGCGTTCCTCGAGTTCGGCGATGGAGCCGATGCAGACGGTTTCCTTGCCGTCGGCGCTTTGCCATACGGGCAGGGGCGCGCCCCAGTAGCGGTTGCGCGAGATGGCCCAGTCGCGGGCGCCTTCCAGCCATTTGCCGAAGCGGCCGTCCCGCAGGTGGGCCGGCACCCAGTTCACGGTCCGGTTCGCGGCCAGCAGCCGATCCTTGATGGCTTCGACGCGAACGAACCATGTGGCGACTGCCCGATAGATGAGCGGGGCGTCGCAACGCCAGCAATGCGGGTAGGGGTGCAGAATCGAGCCGCGATGGACTAGGCGGCCTTCGTCCTTGAGCCGGCGCATGATGTCGGCGTCCGCCTCTTTCACCGCGCGGCCGGCGTAGTCGGGGACGTCTTCGGTGAAGCGGCACTCGGCGTCAATGGGGCAGACGGCGGGTACGCCCTGTTCGCGGCCGAGCCGATGGTCGTCCTCGCCGAAGCCGGGCGCGATGTGCACAATGCCCGTGCCTTCGTTCGTGGCCACGAAATCGGCGGCCAGCAGGCGGAAGGCGCCCTCCGCCCGCTTGGCCGAGAAATAGGGGAACAGAGGTTCGTAGGAACGGCCGACCAAATCTTGTCCGGGCAGAACGGCCAGCGTTTCGACTTCGTTCTCCTTCTTGTAGTACACCGGCAGCCGGTCTTTGGCCAGATAATAGACGGCGTCGCCGTCGCGCACTTTCGCATATTCGATGTCAGGTCCGACCGCCAGCGCCATGTTGGACGGCAGGGTCCAGGGCGTGGTCGTCCAGGCCAGTGCGAAGGCGCCGGGTTCGTCGGCCAGGGCGAACCGCACGGTGATGGCCGGATCCGTTACATCCGCGTAGCCCTGATTCGTCTCGAAGTTGGAGAGCGGTGTCGCGCAGCGCGGGCAATAGGGCAGGATTTTTTCGCCCTGATACACAAGGTTTCTGTCCCAGAGCGACTTGAACACCCACCAGATGGATTCCATGTAGGAAGGGTCCATCGTTTTGTATTCGTTCTCGAAATCCACCCAGCGGCCCATGCGCGCGACGGTGGAGCGCCATTCGCGCGTGTAGCGCAGCACGATGCTTCGGCATTGTTCGTTGAACGCGGCCACGCCCATCTTTTCGATGTCGGTCTTGCCGCCCAGACCGAGATCCTGTTCCACTTCGCATTCGACCGGAAGGCCGTGGCAGTCCCAGCCGAACCGCCGTTCGACGCGGTTGCCGCGCATGGTTTGGTAGCGCGGCACGATGTCCTTGATGGTGCCGGCCAGCAGGTGCCCGTAATGGGGCAGCCCCGTGGCGAAAGGAGGGCCGTCGTAAAAGACGAATTCCGGCGCGTCGGCCCGCTGTTCCATGGAACGCTGAAAAATTCGTTCCTTCTCCCAAAAAGCCAGAATGCGGCGTTCCGATTCCGCGAAATCCGGCTTGTTGCTTACGGGCTCGAACATGGCAATCCTCTCCGGCGCTGCATTGAAAACGAGGGGGAAAGCTACTGTAGCCGGACACGGAATTCAACAACATTTTCCGCTTGCGGATCGGGCGTCGTTTTCCTACTGTGCGTCGCATGAATTATACAATCGTAAAAGCGGTTGCGTTATCCCTCTGTTGGTTGGCGCTGTTCGGCACGGAAACCGAAGCGCGTCCGAGGCGCCGTTCCGAAACGGATCCGCGCCTCGTCGCCGGCCTGCGCATGCATTCGGAGCAGAAGGATTTCCGCAAGCTCCCCTACGAAAACGGCGACTTGTCCTACATGGTCGCCTACGAATTCCACGAACAGGCTTCTTTCCTGCAAATGGCTGTTGGCTATGCGCCGAGCGTGTCGGGCACGATGCAGTCGCCCGAGGAAGAGGAACGGGACGGCAGGGAAGAGGTGGATTACGTGGTTACGCCTCAAATCTCGCTCATCTGGAAAGACCAGGCCTGGCGCGGCGGGGTGGGGTTGCTCAGAAGCCTTGTTGTCGGCGAGGACAGTCGCGAGTGGACCAGTCTCTATTGGCAGCTTCTGCTCGGGCTGAATCTTCCGGTCGTCGGCAGCGGCGTTGACGTGACCGCCTACTATGTGTTCGACCGCTGGGGCAACATACCGAACTTCCGCGGCGACAACTTCGATTTCGGCCTTTCGATCGGCTTCGCGTTCTGAACAGGCGGGCTAAATAGTTTGCGGGGAGAGGGCGGCGTAGCCGGTTTGGCTGTGCAGGTGGCAAAGGGCGATGGCCAGGGCGTCGCCGATGTCTTCCTGGGGCACGGCGTCCAGCGCGAGCAGCTTGACGAGCATCTGCGCCACCTGCGATTTGTCGGCGCCGCCATATCCTACTATCGCTTGCTTGACCCGGCGCGGCGCGTATTCGTAGACGGGCAGACCGGCCTCGGCGCAGGCGGCGAGCGCGACGCCGCGCGCATGTCCGAGAATCATGGCCGTGCGCGCGTTTTTCTGGAAAAAGGCGCCTTCGATCGCCGCCGCGTCCGGTTTCGCCTGCCGGATCATGTCCGCAACGCCTTCCCGTATGCGAAGAAGACAGGCGGTGAGCGGAAGCGAGGCCGAATTCTTGAGGACGGCCTGCTGGGTCATGCGGTAGCGGTTTCCGGTCGCTTCCACCACGCCCAGCCCGGTCGAGCGCAGCGAGGTGTCTATGCCGAGCGTTCGGCTGGCGGCGCCGACGGCGAGGCCCGGCTCGCCCGAGGGACGAGACCGGCTCGGCTCACGCATCGTTCAGCTCCGCCAGAACCGCGTCGTCAATGTCCATGTTGCCGGCCACAGCCTGGACATCGTCGTGATCTTCGAGGTTGTCTATGAATTTCATGATGGACGCGGCAGTGGCCTTGTCGGAGATCGGCACGGTGGAGAGCGGAATCAGCGCGACTTCGCCGTTTTCGGCTTTGATGCCCGCCTTCTCCAGCGCGTCCATTACCTGGCCGAACGCGGCGGGTTCCGTCACGATTTCGAAAGCGTCTTCGTCCCGGCGCATGTCTTCTGCGCCGGCCTCGAGCACGATGTCCATGAGCGTATCTTCGTCCACGCCCTCGGCGCTTACGAAAATCTGGCCCTTGCGCACGAAATTCCTGGTCACGGCGCCCAGCGCCGCGAACGCGCTGCCATGCTTGGTGAAGATATGGCGGATTTCCGCGCCGGTCCGGTTCTTGTTGTCGGTCAGGCAGGAGACGGCCAGCCCGACTCCGCCGGCGGCAAAGCCTTCATACATGATTTCCTCGTAGCGACTGCCTTCGAGTTCGCCCGCGCCCTTCTTGATGGCGCGGTCGATATTGTCCGACGGCATGTTGGCAGCCTTGGCCTTCTGCATGACCGTGCGCAAGGCGGCGTTCTTGTCGGGATCGCTCCCGCCTTCGCGCGCTGCGACCGACAGTTCCTTGGAGATTTTGCTGAAAATCTGGCCGCGCTTGGCGTCGGCGGCGCCCTTTTTGTGCTGGATCGTTTTCCACTTGCTGTGACCGCTCATAGGTATCCTTCTGTTGTCAGGGATTGTTCCGTTGTGGCAAGCCGTACATAAGCGTAAAACGTGCCCGGGCGCAAGCGGTTTTTTACGGGCGCGAAACATGCGGATTGCCGCGGACGCAAAAGCGCAGGAGCCGGCGGGACCAGCGCGGGCCGGCGTAGGCGATGCCGATACGCGGCCGGCGCGTGACAGGAGGCGGCGGGCGGTCGGCGGGCAGGATATGGAAGTCGGTCGAGAGCATGTCGTGCCCGTTCAGGGAGCGACCGATACGCATGGCTTTGCAAAGGCGGCCGGGTCCGCTGGCGGCCTCGGGCAGATTCTCCACAGGTTCCAGCGCGCGCAGCAGGACGGCGGCGCCATGGCCGGCAGGTTCGGTGACGATGTTCATGCAATGATGCATGCCATAGACGAGATACACGTAGGCATAGCCGGGCGGCCCGAACATGACGCGGTTTCGTTCGGTCATGCCGCGCGAGGAATGCGAGGCGCGGTCGTGGCCGCCAAGATAGGCTTCGGTTTCCACGATGCGCCCGACCCGGCGAACCCCGCCGTCCAAGCGAACCAGCAGGCAGCCGAGCAGCTCGCGGGCGACCACGGCGGTGTCGCGGTTGAAGAAGCGGCGGTTTAGCGGGCGCATGGCGTGTCGCATCCGGTCCAGCAATGGGTGCAAAGCTTTTCCTGCGGCAGCCCGATGGCGGAGACCATGTCTTCCAGACGCTGATAGTTCAGCGAAGTCAAATGGAGGCGTTCGCGGATGGTCTCGACCAGCGCCCGGTATTTGTCGGAATCCGGGTTCGCGTAGTCCGCGAAGGCATCGGTGCTGTCGCCTTCCATTTCCAGCACGGCTTTGCGTCCGGACAATTCGTTTTCGGAACGGTTGCGCGAGAAGTTGAGGTAGGGGCAGCCGAAGAGCAGAGGCGGGCAGGCCACGCGCATGTGAATCTCTTCGGCGCCATAGTCGTACAGGCGGCGAATGATGTCCTGGAGCTGCGTGCCGCGCACGATGGAATCCTCGCAGAACATGATGCTTTGCCCGGCAATCAGTTCGCGCACCGGAATCAGTTTCATGCGGGCGACCAGGTTGCGGACGCGCTGGTCCTGCGGCATGAAGCTGCGCGGCCAGGTGGGGGTGTACTTGACGAACGGGCGCTTGTAGGGGATGCCGGCTTCCGCCGCGTAGCCGATCGCGTGGCCGGTTCCCGAATCCGGGATGCCGGCCACGAAATCCATGCGCACGCTGTCGCGTCGCGCCAGCGCCCGTCCGCAGCGGTTGCGCGCGTCTTCCACGCTGATCCCTTCGTAGGACGAGGCCGGATAGCCGTAGTAGACCCACAGGAACGAGCAGACGCGCAGGGTATCGAGCGCCGGCTTGAGCGTTTCGATGCCGTCCGCCGTCAGGCGCACGATTTCGCCCGGCCCCACATCGTGGACGGGCTCGTAGTCGAGATTGGGAAAGGCGCAGGATTCCGACGCGACGGCGAAGGCGCCGTCCTTTCGCGCCAGCGTCAGCGGAGTGCGCCCGAACCGGTCGCGCGCGGCGTAGATGCCGTCGCGCGCGAGCAGCAGCAGACTGCACGAGCCTTCAATCTGCTCCTGCGCGCTGCGGATGCCGTCCTCGAACGTGGCTTCCTGGTTGATCAGCGTGGCGACCAGTTCCGTGGGGTTGATGTCGCCATAGCTCATTTCCGAAAAATGGGTGACGCGCTTGCGGAAGGCGAGCCGGACCAGTTCGGGCACGTTGCGGATGCGGCCCACGGTGACGATGGCGTACGGGCCCAGATGCGAATGGATGAGCAACGGCTGATCCTCGAAGTCGCTGATGACCCCGATGCCGGCGGGGCCGTTCATTTTCTCGATGTCGTCCTCGAACTTGCTGCGGAACTGCGTGTTGGTGATGTCGTGAATGAAACGGGTGAACCGGTCGCCGTTCAGCACGGCCAGCCCCCCGCGCATGGTGCCGAGGTGCGAATGGTAGTCGGTGCCGAAGAAAATGTCGCATACGCAGTCGTTCTTGCCGGTTGCTCCGAACATGCCGCCCATGGTTCGTTCCTTTCCAGCGTTCTTGCGGTGAAGATACACGCGAGGGAGAATTCAGGCATGCACACTGGCACGCGCTGGCGAACATGGCAAACAGAAAATGCGGCCCTTCCGCATCCATTCACGCCGGAAAAGCAGAAACGCAACGGCAGAATGTAACGGCAACACCATAATCCGGGGACCCTTTTTCCCTGCGTTCTTGTCAGAGACCCCAATGAGGCCCCAATGAGGCCGCTTTTTTCTCGGAATCGGCTAAACTGTTACGAGGGGCCTTCACCGAAAAGTGTTCGAATAGGAATGCGGGCGAAATCAACGCGAGCAAAGACCTGCGTAGACTCATGCCCTGTGCGCTTCAAGCACTCGCGAACCATAGCGAGAATCGCGTCCGATGGACTGTGCCGTTCTGGTGCAACTACCAGCGTAACATAATAACGCAATCTCCACCGCTTGGGCTGCATAATCGCGTCGCACCAATTCTTGAGAAACAGATTCTTCAACGAATCGTCAATGACGTTTGCCCACTCTTTACAGTTGAACTGAAGGCTCAGTGTTGGTTGTCCTCGTACTTCTCCGCGATGAACGTAGAGCATCCTTTCCCCGATGTGGATGTACATTCTGCTTCCAAGGTAACCGAGTTTTTGAAAACGCGAAAATGCAGACAGGAGATCATCCCACTGAAGATCGGTCATGCTTCGCGGGTAAAACCTGTCAATGCCGTAGGCAAAAAGGAGGCCAATCCCCCCCCCAAACAAACGGAAAAACAACCATCCAGTAAGCGGCCACAGAATATAGCCAACCATGAGAAGAAAGCGGTGCATCCGCCAATTGATGCTACAATGTCAGCTGTTGTTTCGGCGGACTCCCAAAGACCTCCTTTGAGCATTTTCAAATAATCATTATTCGCATACTTTGTTATCTCAATGAATGCGTCATGGTATGGCCCTGCTCCTCCAAGCAAGTTATACTTTTGTTCCAGAGCGTTGCCAACATCGCTGAAATATGGCTCGTTGATTCCCGATGAAAGAAGTTCTAAAAGGCCTCGCATGAGTTCTTTTTGGGTAGCCCTCAACCCCAAATAATCCACGTACATAATCGGATTGTTGCGGCAGAAGCCGGTGAGGTTGAGACCGCCGGCTTCTTCGAGCGGGTCGCGGTTGAGCCATTTGGTGGTGGCGGGACTGTAGTAGCGGTAGCCGTAGTAATACAGTTCGGTCTCGGCGTCGTAGTATTTGCTCTGGAACAGGAACGGGCATTCTTCGCGGGCGGGTCCGCTCCATTCGACTTCTCCGTAGGGACTGTAGTCGTAGCGGGCGACCACGGCGCCGGTTTCGTCCACGAGCCCGCGGATGTTGCCGTTGTGGTCGGCGAAGGGGAAGTAGGTCTCCGTGCCGGAGCTGCGCTCGACGCGGATGGCGTGCAGGCCGCCGATGCCGCCCGCGGCCTGGCCGGCGGCGCCGACGCGCCAGCCGGCGATGTCCAGGCCCCAGTGATAGTGGCGCACAACGGTCTCGCCGTCCGCTTCGATCGTCTCGCGGATCATGTTCCAGCGGTCGTAGGCATAGCGGTGTTCGCGAACGAGGAGGCCGTCGTCGGGGCCGTCGGGGCCGAGGAACACGCGCTTGCGCAGGCGGCGGCCGTCGGGACAGTAGTCGTAGCGCACGCGGTAGGCGGGGTCGGCGGCGATGGTGTCGGCCTGGATCAGGCGTTCGCGCCAGTCGAAGATGTAGGCGAAGCGGCTGTCGCGGTCGGCGGCGCCCGTGAGGCTGGTTTGCAGATGCTCGCCGGTCTCGATGCGGCGCGGCACGAACAGCTCGCCCTCGATGGCGTGGTAGTAGTCGTTGGTGGAGACGGGTTGCACGGCGGCAATGGAAATATCCACGGGACCGGCGGGGGCGTCGGGTCCGCGCAGGAGCACGGCGCGGAATTCGGCGCCGTCGCGCCGGGCGGGAACGCCGTTGACGGTGACGACGGCGGCGGGGTCGGCGCGGCCGGCAAGCTCGATGCGGTCGCTCCAGACGCGGGTGGTGTGCAGGTTGAGGGCGTCGGCCTCGAAGACGTCTGCGGCGACGGCGCCGTCGGCAAGGGCGCGCACGCGGGCGAGGGTGTTGCCCATGTCGTCGGTTTCGTAGAAATATTGGCGGCCGGGCACGGGCTGGCCGTCGGGGGCGAAGAGATCGGCGGCGCGCAGATGGTTCTTGTCGTCGTATTCGTAGGCCCACCAGGAGCCGTCGGCCAGGGTCATGGCGCGGATCAGGTCGGTGTCGGGCCAGTAGTCGTAGGCGTAGGAGGCGACGAGGGTGTTGTCGGGGAGCCGGTATTCGATGGCGGCGATGCGGCGGCGGGCGCGGTCCCACTGGATGGAGCGGGTCATGACGGGCGGGGTCTGTTCGTCGCCGGGCCGCAGGGCGACGGTTTCGAGCAGGGTGGAGGCACCCGCGTAGCCGTAGGAGGCGGTGCTCCAGGGCTGACCGGAACGGCGGTCGGCGGAGCGGGCGACGCGGAAGGGCAGGGCTGGGTCGTAGCCGATCTCGATTTCGCGGGCGGCGCCGTCGAGCGCGAAGCCGGTGGGGCGGCCGTCGGCGGGGCGCCAGGCGTAGTCGAGCGTGAAGTCCGGCGGGCCGCCGTTGGCGAAGACGAGCCGGTCTTGAACGACGCGGCCGTCTTCGGCGTACTGGAACTGACGACCGATTTCTGGGGAGAAGACTTCGCCGGAGACCGGACCGGGCAGTCCGGGCAGAGGGGTGCGTGCTGCGCGCGTTTTCGGCGCCAGCGCGGCGGCCGAAAGAAGCAGAGCAACGATGGTTCGGCGCAAACTCATTTCCGCAACGTAGCCCGACAGGACGGAGAAGTCAAGCGGCGGGACGGACGGACGGACGAACGAACAAACCCTCTTTCGCATCCTTTCATGCGAGAATACAGAAACGCAACGGCAGAATGTAAAATGTCAGGGGTGACCCAATGAGGCCCGGCTCGACCTGGCCACGACATTCTCGGACCGAAATACCAGAATCCGGGGACTGACCCCTTTTTTGACCCGAGCTGTGCGGGCCTGTCGGCGCACCGCCCCACAGCGGCGCGCGCTTCGGCACCGACGCCTTCCGCGTGGACATTCCCAACCGTACGGCCCTCTGCCCGGCCGGCAAGAAAGCCTCCGAATGTTCGCGCATCCTCGAGACGGGTCGCCCCGCTCCGCAATACTACTTCGCATGGTCCCAGGCGGATTGCGCGGTCTGCCCGCTGAAGGCCCAATGCCTCTCGACCCGAAAACGGATTCCTCGACGCTCCATTCAAGTGGGCGAACTGCACATGCTGATTCAGGCGCGACGCGATCTTTGCAAAACAACCGTCTACCAGATCCGCATGCGGCGGCGCAGCGCTATCGAGGGAACCAACAGCGAACTCAAGCGCGGCTATGGCGGCGGAAAATGCCGCTACAGAGGCCTGGCGAAAACGGAGGGGCAACTGCTGTTCGCCGGCGCCGGTTGCAACCTGCGCCGCTGGGCCGCCCGCTCCGTCTGGCTGTCGAAACAAAACCGATAAAGGGTCAACAGATCAAAAACACCAACGAAATATAATACGAAAACGCCGGAACAGCCCGTTTCACGCGCTAGAACCCCTGCGCGCGTTCAAAAAGCTTCGGCCTGACGCAACAAGTGTTTTCCTTCTTGCGCTCGGCCACATCTATCACCTACTCTTTATATCAGGACTTTTTCAGCGGAATCGGATGTCGGGACGTGACCCCCCCTGCTACGTGTGACCCTTTTTTCCACCAGGGTTGACCCGGACTCTTGTCTGGGGGAGTGGCCCAAGGCCCTCACCAATGAAAAATCGCCAGCCCGGAGCCAGGCTAATGAAGGGGCACAAAGGCACCAGTTGTAGCAGGGCTTTGACTGCTGTCGCGTGTTCAGAAAACGTGTAGCACAAGGCCGAGTCTCTTTCACGAAAAATCCGGCGGCACGCCGGGGGCCGAGGCTAATGAGTGACCCTGCCTCCCTGCTGCCTCCCTGCTAAACTGTAGAATTTGGGGCAAACAGTTCAGTAACGACACGCTTTTCTATACAACACTTGATCTTCTTATCAAGATTCTCCACATCGCCACCCAACTCTTTAGCTTTCTCAAATGCCGTTCTAGCTCGTTCAAAATCCTCGGTTAGAAAAAGACAAGCTCCATAACACTCGAAGATATGTGACGTACCGCGTACTACCCCTGTGCCTTGTTCTTCGTTTAGCTGTACGGCTTTTTCAAACTGTGGAATTGCATCGATGTAGTTGCGTCGCCGCATGTTGATTTCGGCAAGTGCTTCAAGCGCAGATACTGCTGCTAGGTGGTTCTGCGGCACCTTGTCCATTATGCGACGATAAGCCTCCTCGATAAGGGGCCACTTATTTTGATCGCATCGATCCAGATGGATCACTTTTTTGAAATCAGCCCATATTCCTTTTCTTCGCAAATGCCATACAAATAAAGGAACGCGGTACAATCGCAATATTCTTGTCAATATCATATATGCCCCTCGACGGCATGTGGCTGAAGCATGCCAGCAGCCGCTAGTTACGTAGCCACAAACCGCCAACGCTCTCAAGATAATCCGTTTTGCCTTTCTATAGATCACAGTGGCCGGAAAACTACCAGTCCTACGACCATGTTACGGTGAAAAACCAAATCAAAATTCGGGGCGAACTAAGCGAAGAAGCTGTTCCAATGCCCTCATTCCTTTTGCCGCAGATGACTCCCCTTTGGGTCGAATGTATATCTCGCCCGGCTTTAGCGGCGAAAGCGGATACTCAATGCGATCTCTTGTTATATTATCAACGATTTCCTGGCCAGATCTAC
>SLKS01000080.1 GCA_007134465.1 Kiritimatiellia bacterium
ACGACACGGCCGGTTCGCACTTTCCGGATCGTCCACCGTACGCGTCGCCGTACGCGTCAACCGATCTTCCCACGTTCCGGTCGACGCGTACGGCGACGATTACGGATCACGATTCCCTCGCTCCATTTCTATCCGTCTTCTTTCGCCAACATTTGTATTAGACGGCTTGACTTCGTGAATACATCGAATCTGCCATTTCATCCCTTTCGGAGGGAGGACATGGCTGGATCCGACGACGACTCGGACAATGTATCGCAGCGGAAGGCCGGTTCGCAAGCTGAAAATGCGACAGATTTTTCGTCGCAAACCGAGGACAGGTTCGGATCGGACTGGAAATAGACGAACGGAGCCTTTGTAGGGCGTAATCCGGATGCGGGGGAAGGTAGCATGGGACCTGTCTCATATAACGATACAGGTCTGAAAAAATGAAAAAATATTCGCGTCCGCAAATGGCAAGGCATCGCCGTATTGTCGGCATGATCCGGCAGGGCATGCAATGCGGAATTCTTGCGAACGCCAGCCTCTTTATGCGGGAATTCTCCGTTTCGCGCGCGACGGTCAAGGGGTTGCCTATTTCACCGCATCGGCTGCGTCACGGCTCCAGCGCATGGCGGCGGCGCCAGACGCGAGGGGAGATGCGGAAAAGGCCGGTGAAGACGCGCGTGAAATAGTTTTGGTCGGCATAGCCGACCCGCCAGGCCACTTCCCCGATCGGCAACGGGGTCGTACGCAGGATATGGGCCGCCTCGCGCATTCGCGCTTCGCGAATCAGGGCGCCAACCGAACAGCCGAACAGTTCGCGCACCGCATGCCGCGCACGGGAAGGCGACAGAGACAGATGCCGGGCCAGACTGGCGGCCGGCGCCGGTTCCGCCGCATGCTTGCGCAGCCAGTCGGCAATGCGTTCGCGCCGGCTGTCCCGGTCGCCAACCGCCGCCGCGCCCAGCATGAACCCGACTTCGCGCGCGACAGCGCGCAGCAGCGCACGCCGGTCTTCCAGCCATTGCCGGCCGCGAACCGGGATCAGGCCCGATCCGGTCGGACACGATTCCCCGCGCCAGCAAGGACCGGCAAACAGCGCACCGGCCCACAGTCCATCGGCCAGAACCGGCATGACAATCTCCGTTACCCCGAAGGGACAGGTCTGAATGCGGCCGTCCGGTTCGGCGCGCAAGGCGCGGTGCGTCTCCACGAGGTCGAACGCCACGCACCGTTCGCTATGCGAATCCTTTATGCGCAGGCAATAGGGCGCGCGATGCGTTCGTCGCCGTTCCGGCAAAATGCAGCGCGCATGACGCGAATGCAAGCAGAGCGTCAACCCCATGCCGCGCCCGGCTCGCGCGAGAAACCGGTCGAGCCGCAAACCTT
Source organism: Kiritimatiellia bacterium (assembly GCA_007134465.1). Classification (GTDB taxonomy): domain Bacteria; phylum Verrucomicrobiota; class Kiritimatiellia; order UBA8416; family SLMC01; genus SLMC01. The sequence goes on from SLKS01000080.1 coordinate 1,369, forward strand.
CTTCGGTGGGCTTGTCGCCGGGCACGAAGGGATCGAAAGTATTCATAGCGGAATTAATAATCGCATTTCAGCCGTTTTGTCCAGAACAATAGCCGCCGAATGCGAGACAGGGCCGCTGTGCATCCGCTAGGGTTTTCAGGCATACGGACAGGAAAGGAGTTTGGACATGAAGAACTATACGTTGAAGGAACGGTCTTTGCCTCTGGACGATTCGTGGGATGTGATCGTGGCGGGGGGCGGGCCGGCCGGCTGCACGGCGGCGATCGCGGCGGCGCGCGAGGGGGCGCGCACGCTGCTGATCGAAGCCATGGGCGCGTTGGGCGGCATGGGCACGCTGGGGCTGGTGCCGGCCTGGTGCCCGTTCACGGACGGCGAAAAAATCATCTATCGCGGATTGGCCGAGCGCATCTTCAAAGAGAGCAAGGCCGGCATGCCGCATGTCCGGCCGGAGGTGCGGGATTGGGTTGCGATCGATCCCGAGCGCCTCAAGCGCATCTACGACGATCGTGTCGGGGAGTCGGGCGCTACGGTACGGTTCCACACGGCGTTGACCGGCGTGGAAACCGATGGCGACGGATGCGTGACGGCGCTGCTGATTTCCGACAAGCGCGGGTTGACGGCGCTGAAAGCCAACGTCTACGTGGATGCCACCGGCGACGCCGATCTGTGCGCCTGGGCGGGCGCCGACTGCGAAAAAGGCGATGCGAACGGGGAGATGCAACCGGCCACGCATTGCTTCTCGTTCGGCAACGTGAACACCTACGCCTATTTGCACGGCCATCGGCCGCGGCACGAGCTTGTGAAAAAAATTGCGCGCGAAGGGCGCTATCCGGGCCTGAAAGGCGCGCACCTGTGCAACAGCATGATCGGGCCGGGCATGGTTGGGTTCAACGCCGGCCATTTGTGGGATGTGGACAATACCGATCCGGCATCGGTCACGCGCGCTCTCATGGCCGGCCGCCGGCTTGCGGGCGATTTTCTGCAGGCTATGGCGGAGTACGTGCCGGAATCCTTTGCCGGCGCGTTTCTGGCGGCGACAGGCAGTCTGATGGGCATACGCGAAACGCGGCGGGTTATGGGCGACTATGTCTTGACCATTGACGATTATCTGGCGCGCCGCAGTTTCGATGATGAAATCTGCCGCAATGCCTATCCGGTGGACGTGCATTGCGCCAAGAGCGAAATCGAGGCGCACGACCAGGGGGAAGTCAGCGCCATGGGTCGGCACGAGAGCTACCAAAAAGGCGAATCGCACGGGATACCCTATCGTTGCCTGATTCCGGCCAAGCTGAAGAACGTGCTGGTGGCGGGCCGCTCGATTTCGACGGATCGCGATGTGCAGGGCAGTACGCGCGTGATGCCGGTGTGTCTGTGCATGGGCGAGGCGGCCGGTCTGGCGGCGGCGCTGGCGGTTTCCGACGGCGGCAATGTGCGCGCCGTGAAGACGGACGCCTTGCGCGCGCGGTTGCGCGAAGAAGGCGCCTATTTGCCCGGATAGACGAGCAGCTTGTCGTGGACGAGGACGACCATGTCGCCGATGCCGTTGCCGTCCAGGTCGCCGGCGGCAAGCGCGCGCGGTTCCATGCCGGAGGCAGGCGCGCCGGACATGGCGCCGAATCCGCTGTCGTGGAACACCTCGAATGCCGCATAGCGGCGCCACTGGCCATCGCGCAGGCCGATCCATTCTATGGAGCGGTTGGCCGCGTCGGCCAGAGCCAGGCGCGTGCGCGGGGGCTGGCCCAGCGCGACGGGGCGGAAATATCGCAGCGACGGCTTGTCGGCGGCCGACATGTATTCGGGGCCGGGCGCCAGCGTCAGCCGTTTGGCGCGGCCGGAAAGGATGTTCAGGCTGTCGCGCGCGACCAGCAGCAGCGTGTCCCGGTCAGGATTGCGCAGCCAGGCCATGCCGGTTGCTTCGGCCGGCGCGTGGCGGACATGGATGCGGGCCATGGGTTCGGCGGTGTCGGCGGCGAACCCGATCAAATTGCGCGCCTGTCGGTCGTAGAGCATGACGCCGTTCGCTTCGTTCGTGCCGGGGATCAGGCAGGCGGCGGCGATGTCGGCCTGTTCGTTGCCGGGGTTGAACTGGAGCAAGGGCCGATAGCCGCCGTCTTCGGGCGCGAACCAGCGCCCTGTCTTCCCGAACGCCACGAGCGCGGCATCCGCATCGGGGCCGGGCGCGGCCAGCAGATGGCGGCTGGTCAGGCGCAAGGCGAGCGCGCCGAATTCCGCCGTTGTCATGCGTTCGATCGCTTCGGGGGTTACGCGAAACATGGCGGGCGGCGCATGCGGCAGAAACAGAAGCATGCCGAGTCGGCCTTCGCCCATGTCCAGAACGGTCATGCCCGTCGGTTCGTCGCGTCCGTCCAGCTCGCGTGTCGCGATGGCCTCGTCCCGCGCCCGGCGCTCGGCCAGAACCCACTGCCGGTTTTCGTTATGGCACAAAATCAGCAGATGATCCGTGCCGGGCGCCACGGCGGCGGCCAGCGGAGGGCCGGGCAGGGCGAGCAGGCTCGGAAAGACATCGAGTCGGGCCTTATCGTGCAAAGCGGCGGCGTTTTCGCGTTTGCTGAGCACGAGAATTTCACCGCCGGCCGTCACGGCCATGGCTTGAACGCCGGCCAGAGAATCTACGGCTTGCGGTTCGGCGCGCAGCCCTGTCGGTCCGCCATGGTAGACATGAATCTGGCTTAGTTCCGGGGCGGCGACCAGCACGTCGTCGTAGCCGTTGCCATTGAAGTCCGCCGTCAGCCATACCGGCGGTTGCCGCCGGTCCAACCCTTGCAGGACGAGGCGTTCGGGAACGGCTTCCTGCGCTTCGAGCAAAGGCGGCGCGGCTTGGTCGTCGAAGCTGTAGAGTCGAAATCCCAGGCCGTTGCGCAATATTCCGCCCAGCCGAGGCGATGGTCCGTCTGAATCGGGTACGGATGCCATGAAGCGCATCGGCGGCATGCTCAAAAGCTGTTCCATGCCGAATCTGCCGTCCGGCTCTTGCAGGCGCACGCGCACGGGCGCATCCTGGGATTGGGTGAAAAACACGGCGTCCATCCGCCCGTTTCCGCTGACGTCCAGCCATTCCATGCCGGTGCAGTTTTCTTCGGAAATCGTTGCGAGTCTGCGTGCGGGGAAGCGGCCGGCTCCATTGTTCAGCAGCAGTTCAGCTCCGTTTCGCCGGCAGATCGCAATGTCCGCCGCGCCGTTGCCGGACACGTCGGCGACACGCAAACCCACGACATCCTGCATGCGGTCCAGATGGATTCGTTCAGGTTGGCCGAATGCGCCCGCCTGTTCCTGGCGGCGAACGTGCAGTCCAAGCGTGGGCCCGAATGTGACAAGGTCCTTGCGTCCGTCGCCGTTCAGATCGGCCAGCGCGTAATGCAGGATTTGCTGGTCTACCAGCATGCCCGCATTGTCGAAGCGGTCTTCGAGCTCTGTCGGCGCCGACGAATCGGCAGCGGGTTTGCGCAGCAATATTTCAATGCGCGAGGCATGATTGTTAAGGAATACGATGTCGTCGCGGCCGTCGCCATTGACGTCGGTGACGGTCAGTTCCGATGTGCCGTGCCGAAACTCGTAGATTTCCAGCGGGCCGAATCCGAAATCGCGCGGCGCCGGTTCCGTCGCGAAGGCAAACGCGGCGGCCAAGCCGCCGATAGCCAGCCATGCTTTCGGCCGTCTTCCGTTCGTCAAATCCATTGCTCTATTCGTGCCCATTCGTGGTTTAAACCCTTTTTCGAAAAGATACACGTTTTTGCGTGTATCTATTGTCCCTGGATTGTTTGAACACCCGCTTCGCTCAAGATAACGAAGGAAACGAAGTGTGCCCTCCCTTCTTTGCCTTCTGTTCAATTCCCTTGGGTTGCGGGTTTCGCCCGCGTTAAGAGACTTTGGCCATGACTTTGGCGCGCTGGAATGCCTTTCGGTTCACGGCCGGTTTTCGTGATAATGCACAGTCTTCATATGCAGCGTGTTGCCGTCGCGCCAGGCGCTGTCGAGCGAGGCGCCAAGAAACGAGGCGATATGCGCCAGTGGCGGCCAGCGCGAAAAATCCACCTGGGCCAGCAGCCTTGTCCAGGCATTCGCCTCGCTGTCCGCGAGCGCCTCGCGCACAGCCTCTTCAACCCATTTCCTGAACTGTCCGTACAGGCGCGGATTCACGACGGCCTTCAGCATCTCTTCGTAATTGGTGACGGAGTATTGGAAGGCCTGTGGCGGGATGGCGCCGGACATGCGACGCGCAAGCGGCGCTTGGTAAAAGGCTGTGTCCGGCGATGCGCTGTGCAGGGCGCGTACGGCGTGGCGTACGCCCGGCGCGTTGCCGAACAGCAAAAAGCCGCTTTCCACTGTCAAGGCGTAGACGGGCGGGGGGAGCTGTTGCGTGCCGGGCGGAGCGAAATCCGTCTCGGTTGCGGGCGTGTTGAACAAATAGAGCTTGGCGTCCAGGAACTCTTCCTCGTTGAACACGGCGGCCAGTTGCGTTCTGACTTGACTGCCTTCGGCAAAGACTCTGGCCAATGCGTTCTTGACGTGCGGTTCGTTTTGGAGCCGTATGGCTAGCACATCGGTGTCCTGTCCGTTCATGACTGTGGAGAAGGCGATCGTTTGCGTATCCATGTGCGAGAGCAGGTCGCGTTCCAGGCTGATGCCCAGAAACATATCCACCACGCCCATTCCCATGTCCACTTGCGCCCCCAGCGCAGGCACGGCTTCCTTGACGATGACGGGAAGCTGCCGAACCAGCGCGGTCAGATTCATTCGCGAGACACCGTAGCCGTAGGCGTTGACGGGGATGAACGTAGCCCGCAATGACGGAGAAGACGGGCGGGTATCGAGCAGCGTGAACAGTCCTTTGGAAAAATCGGATACCGGCAGGCGAAGCGTTGTTTCCGTGCGGTCGGCGTGAAAGGCGGTGGTCATGGTCAGTTCGCCGATCGTCATGAGGCCCAGCGCGGAAAAGACGTTCTTCATGGACGGCAACATTTGCGCTATTTCCGGCGGCAATCCCTGGCGGTTTCTCTTTTCTTTTTCAATGGCCTCGGTCAGCAAGGCAGGCAGATTCATCCGCAGGGTCAGGCTGGGCTCCGGGCCGGCCGGCTCGGTCGGTTTGCGGCGCTTCAGGCGGACAAGGCATTGTTCGACCCAGTCGCGGCTCGGGCCGTACACGAGCGTGTCGGCCAGGAACGCCTGCCAGGTTTTCCGCGGTTTCGCGTCCGGCTTGTCGGTTCGCTCCTCGATATGCTGGATGAGGTCCACATCCTGAAACGTGTGCCGGCGTATTGTCAGCCTCTTGTCGGTCATCAGTTCCGCCAAGCGCCGGTCCAGGTCCAAGCTGCGCAGAAAATCCTTTTCGGTCATGCGCGCGACCAGATACAGTTCGGGGCCGGATTCGTCTCCGGGCATGGCGGGAATGGCCACGAGTGTCTCGCCGACGAGCATGCGCACCGTTTCCCACATGATCCCGGCGATTTCCGCATCCTTTTCGTTGCCGTCGAGGACTGTTTCGCGCAACGCTTTCGTCAGGTCCGGCTTGCCCAGGAACTGCTGGATTTGCGGATCGTTCCAGAGCCGCGCCAGCGGCGTGCGGCCGAACGCCCGTATCATCTCGGGACCATGGGAAATCTCCACGACGGCCACAGCCTTCTCCGGTAGCAGCTCGCGTCGCGGAAAGGCGTGGACGGATGCCGCGTCCGCAAGCAGAAGCAGGCCTGCCGCAACGATGCCGTGACGAACGAATCCTGTGTTCATGCTCTCTCCTGTTTTCGTTTTGCGTTTCGTCGTTTCATTGTCCGAAAAAGGCTCTATGGCGGAGGGGCGTCTTCTTGCCGGCTCGGCGCGGGCGGCGGATCGGGGTAGACAAAGCCGGATTCCGGGTTGGCCGGATTGAAGGCGAACGCGTCCAGATGGTCGAGCACATACAGGACATGCGTGGCCGGGATCGCGAATCCGAGCCCGTCCATAAAGGGTATCTTGGCATTGATCACTCCGATCACCTGGCCGCGGCCATTGAAAAGCGGGCCGCCGGAATTGCCCGGGTTGACCGGCGCATCGATTTGCCGGTACAGCAGGCCCCGATAATTGCGTTGCGGTTGACTGACCACGCCTTCCGTCACGGTTTGTTCGAGTCCCATGGGATTGCCGATCACGAACACCCGTTCGCCGGCCCGCGTGTCGTCCCTGACCGGGAACAGGGCGGGTTCGATGGGCGCTTCGGTTCGTTTCAGACGCAAGACGGCCAGATCGTAGAACGGCGCGACGGCCACGATTTCCACATCCTGATGCGGATAGACAATCTGCCGGAACCCCTTTTCTCCGCGCACGAACTGCGTGACCGCAATGCGGCGCGAACCGGCGATCACATGGAAGTTCGTGACAATATAGCCGTTTCGGTGAACGAAGAACCCGGAGCCCATTCCGCGCGGGGTTCGGATCAGAGTCACAGACGGAGCGTTTCGATTCACCGCGTCGGCCGTAGCCAGCGGCGCGGCATTGTCCGACAGATGGTATCGTCGGCCGGCAGTGTCGTCGGCGGTTTCTTTGTCGTTTCGCGTTGGCCGTTCTTTGCGGATATGGACAATTTCCGACAACGGAACGCGGAGCAGGCCATGCCCGAGATCCAGTATGATCGCCCGGTCGTCCTGCCGCAAGATCGGGGCCTGGATCGCCGCGCCGCCCCGCAACAGCACGGTTTCCGATTCCGCAGGTTCGGCGGCAACGGTCGCCGCTGCGGAGGCGAGCGAAACGGCGGCCAGGCGGAAAACATGTCGGACGTGGGCGTTCATGACCCGGCAATCAATAGTATACCTCGACAGGATTGTAAAGGCCATTTCGGAATTGTACTGTCGCGGGGTAAATTAGCGTTGCTTTCTCTTTTGCGGTTTTGGTAGGGATGCGGTTGTACACGGGGCATTCGAACAGAGGATGCGCCGCAACGAAAACGAGGAGGAACGGCATGAGCAAAACAATTCGCGTGGGCGTGATTGGCGCGGGACAGATCGCGCGGGGGCATTGTCGGGACATCAACAGGCATGCGCGGGCGCGTGCGACATGCGTGGCGGATCTCAGCAAGCCGCGCGCGGAGGCGTTGCGCAAGGAGTTCGCCATGGACCGCCTCTATACGCGCTGGGAAGACCTTGTGGCGGATCCCGAGGTGGACGCCGTATCCGTGGCGCTTCCCAACTTTCTGCATGCGCCCGTCTCCATCGCCGCGCTGAAGGCCGGGAAACATGTGATTCTGGACAAGCCGTTCGCGCTGAACGCGGCCGAGGCCCGGCAAGTTGTGGCCGCGTCGAAAAAGCATCGCCGCCAGTTCATGCTGGGCATGAACTGGCGTTTCGAGCCGACAGCGCAAGCGTTCAAGACGCTGGCGCGTCGTGGCGAGTTTGGCGAGATCTATCACGGCAAGGCGTTCTGGTACCGGCGCAGCGGCATCCCGAAATTCGGCACCTGGTTCTGTCGCAAGGATATGGCGGGCGGCGGCGCTTTGCTGGATATCGGCGTCCACATGCTGGACGTGGCGCTCTATGTCATGGATAACTGGGACCCGGTCCGCGTGTCGGGCGCCACCTACGCGAAATTCGGGCCGCGCGGGCTGGGCGAGGGGACGTGGGGCATGTCGGATCGCGGCAAACAAGTGTTCGATGTGGACGATTTCGCCACCTCCCTGATCCGCTTCCGCAACGGCGCCACGCTTCAGCTTGATGTTACGTGGGCCTGCCATCGCGAAACCAAGGGCGACAACAATGTTCAATTGTTCGGCACGAAGGCCGGCGGCTCGCTTAGTCCGCTGAAGCTTTTCCGTTACGCGCGCGCGAAGGGCGAGTACGAAGTGGTCGAGCCGCAGAACGTGAAGACCGATTTCCCGAACGGCAACCGGTTCGCCCATTGGATTGACGTCGTGTTGGGCAAGGCAAAGCCGATGTGCACGATGGAGCAGGCGCTCACCGTGCAAAGAATACTGGACGGCATCTACAAATCGTCGGAAACCGGCCGCGAAGTGGCGGTGTAGGGGGGGGAGCGTGTCGCGTAGGGGGTGTCGGGAACGGCGCTTAGATAAGGCCTTTTGTTCGCAAACTCAACCGTTTTGGCGTGCCGTTCAATGACGAAACACCTAAAAACCCAAGCCCGAAAGAAGCCCGAAATACCTAAGCCGAAAACAAGGGGAAAACACGCCTTTTTCGGCATTTCGGACTCGATCGGATGTGTTGCCTGATTTGAGCCATGCCAAAAATGCTCTACGGAAATCGAGGACGATCACGACAGGCGGCGGGGCGTTTGTCCATGACGGGGTACGAAAACAGGGGGTCACAATGAAACCGGTGCGCGTGGGACTTATCGGGTGCGGCGAGATTGCGGCGAAAGATACGTTGCCGGCGATTCAGGCGTCGGGTCGGCTCAAGGTCGTGGCCGCCATGGACGTGAACCTCGACTTGGCCAGGGACCTTGCCGAGAAGGGCGGGGCCGCTTTCTGGACGGATCGCGCCGAAACGCTGGCGGCGCGGCCGGATGTGGAGGCGGTGATCGTGTCCACGCCGCATCATCTGCATGTGCCGATGGGGCTGTTGGCGGCCCGGCACGGAAAGCATGTGCTGGTGGAGAAGCCGATCGCGACAACCGGCGCCGATGCGCGCCGGCTGATCGCCGCCTGCAAGCGGAAGGGCGTTATACTGAGCGTGCTCTACATTCGCCGCTTCGAACCGGTGGCCCGCAAAACCGCCGAATTGATCCGTAAAGGCGTTCTCGGTCGCACGACCGGTTTTAGCCTGATCAGCATGGGCGAAAAGAAGGAAAGCTACTGGACCAGCGGGTTCACCGGCCGGGTCGTTACCGACTGGCGTACGCGCAAGGCGACGTCCGGCGGCGGCTTTCTAATGATGAATTTCTCGCACAACATAGATCTGATCCAGTCGCTGCTCGGTGTGGAGCCGGCCAGCGTCTATGCGCAGTACGACACGTTCCGCACGCCGGTGGAAGTGGAGGATTACGTCAGCGTTACGGCCCGCTACCGCTGCGGCGCGATCGGCACGTTTCTGGGCAGCACGGTGTGTCCGGGCGCCTTGCGCGTGCCCGACCATATCTTCGGCACGCACGGGACCATTGTCATGGACAATCCGCTGCGCGTCTTCACGCGCAAGAAGATTCGCGGGCTGAAACCCGACGAGTGGAACGAGTTTCCGTTGCCGAGCGCTCGGGCTTCGCGCGCGGACTTCCTGACGCAGTTCGCCAAAGCCGTGCGCGGTCAGGCCGCGCCTCCTGCCACGGGCGAGGAGGCGCTGGTTTCGCTACGGGTGATCGAGGCGGCCTATCGTTCGCAGGAGGAGCGCAAGCCGATCGCGCTCGCGCGCGGCGCACGCCGTTCGTAGCGGTTTCCGACGATTCCGAATGCGGCGAATCGCGCGACCCGCCTCAAGCCCCGCATCCGCAGACGTTTGTGCGCTCTCGCGACGAAAACCTCCCTTGCTTTGGGCCTAGTCGGCCGGTTCGGTTTCTTCCCGAGGCGACAGGGCGTTGGGATTGTTGACCATGGCGCCGTCAGGCGGGCGGATTGGTCCGGCGAGCAGCGGATCGTTGGTGTTTTTCATCCATTGGCTCAAGCGCTCGCGCATATCTTTCAGAACAGTCAGGCAGGCGGAATCGTTGACGCGATTATCGGCTTCATTGGGGTCGAGCATAAGGTCGAAGAGCGCCTCTTCGGGGAGCGACCTGTCCAGCCACCCGTGCTTCGCCCAAAGCGACTTGCTTTCTCCATCATCGGTATTGGACGGAACCGGCCGCGAGAGGCGGTCGCCGTAGCGACGAATGTATTTCCACCGTTTCGTACGTACAGCGCGCATTGGCTCGTAGGCGGCGTGAAAGTTCACCTCGAAAAACAGCGCGTCGTGCAGCGTGTCCGTTTCGTTGCGGATCAGCGGCAGAAGCGATGCGCCGCGAAGCCAAGGCGGGGGCGCGATGTCCAGGCGTTCGCACAGGGTAGGGAACAGGTCCAGATGACTGGTCATGGCGTCTACGATTCTACCGCCATCGACCAGGCCGGGTTCGCGCAGAATCAGCAGTGTGCCAATGCCGGAATCGTGCAGGGTGCACTTCATGCGGGGAAACGGGATGCCGTGATCCGTTGTGGCGACAACGAGCGTATGGGCGGTCATTCCGTTTCGATCGAGCGCGGACAATACGCGCCCGATTTTGCGGTCCAATTCGCGTACACTGCTTTTATAGCGGGCCATGTCCGAGCGTGTTTCGGGTGTGTCGGGCAGCGGCGCGGGCGGCAGGCAGTAGCGCGGATCGTCTTGGGGATCGGCCGACGGGAAAGGACGGTGTGTTTGCTCGAAGCCAACGGATAGAAAGAAAGGCCGGGGCGGGCTCTTGTCCAGAAACAACTCCGCCTGTTCGCAGGCGTCGCCGTCCAGATATTCATCGTAGCCAATGGTTTGCCACGCTTTCTTGTCCGAGGTGTCGGTCGCGATATGCTGTACGCCAGCCAAGGCGGATCGGTAGCCAACAGTTCGGAGCGCATGCGCCATATGTTGGCGATAGTTGATAAGCGCCCATCCGCGATGAGCGAGCCCTGTCATGCCGTTTTCGTGGGGGTAGCATCCGGTCAGAAGCGCGGCTCGGCTGGGGCTGCACGTGGGCCCGACGCAGAAATTCTGTCGGAAAAGTACGCCGTCTTCAGCTAGTTGCTGCAGGCGGGGCGTGGCGACGGCATGTCCGTATGGCTGAATATAGCGGCCGGTGTCATGGGAATGAATGTATAGAATGTTTGGCCGATTCATGATGCAAAATGATTTCGTTCGAGATATGTCCATGGTGTCAGGTCGAGGTTGCGAGATATCAGGCCGTGAGCAGGTCGCGAACCGCTTCCCATTGCCGCCTGAAACCGAGCATGGAAACATAGACGCCGCTCTCGGGATAGAGGCGAAGCAGGTCTTCCAGGGACGCCATGGGATCGAAGCCGCCCGCCGGCGCAAGTTCGTAGCCGATGCATTCGGACAGCAGGCCGATGCGCTTGGACATCCAGGCGCCCACGACAACCGGCAGGCCGAACGCGGCCAGCTTGTCCACATTCGGGTGGCGACCGACAATCGGCTGCGTAATGATCAGCGATGCGCCGGCGGCGATTTTGCGCTCCACCTTTTCCCTCTCGTGGTCTTGCGGCTCGTAGGGGTTGAAGGCGACGCCCGTTTGAAACCGGCCCGGCAAGCTCTTGTGAATGTAGCGCAGCAATTCGACGGATGTGACCGAGGGCGTATCGGCGCCGAGCGCAGCCGGATCGAGCTTGGCCAGCCGTTCGCTTCCGTCTCCGGTGACGATCAGCAGATGGCGCACGTTCAGGCTGTCCGCCTGCGCGAGAATGGCGTCGAGATCCTCTTTCGTATGAAAGGTGTTGATGTGCAGAAGAAAGCGGTCCGGATCCAGAGGCAGGTCCAGTTCCTGAACGATTTCAAGAACCTTGAACCGAGGTTCGCCGAGAGGATTGTCAGGCACGGTTAGCATGAAGCCGGCCTCCTGAACGAGCCGGTGTCGCGCGGCATAAAGGTCGAGCGCGGCGTCCAAGTCTTCGCTGTCCATGCGCGGGGACAGGAGTTCCACCAGATGCCTTGTCTTCATGACTTCGTTTCTTCCCGGAGCTGTTCATTGATGGCGGCGGCGGCTTGGCGGCCCTGGCCCATGGCCAGAATAACGGTGGCGGCGCCCAGCACGATATCGCCGCCGGCATAGACGCCGGGCATGGAGGTGCGGTTGTTTTCGTTCACCACGATATTGCCCCAGCGGTTGGTTTCCATTTCCGGGGTCGTTTGCGGGATGAGCGGATTGGAGTCGTTGCCGATGGCTACCACGACGGTATCCATGGGCAGAACGTATTCGCTGTTCGGAATTTCGACGGGCCGGCGGCGGCCGGAATCGTCGGGCGGGCCCAGCTCGTATTTCAGGCATTCGACGGAAACGACGCGGCCGGTTTCGTCGCCGAGAATGCGCTTGACGTTGCGCAGCAGATGGAAACGGATGCCTTCCTCCTTGGCATGGGCGACTTCCTCGATGCGGGCCGGCATCTCCTTTTCGGTGCGGCGGTAGATCAGGTGGACTTCGTCCGCGCCCAACCGCACGGCGGTGCGCGCGGCATCCATGGCCACGTTGCCGCCGCCCAGCACGGCGACGTGTCGGCCGCGCCGGATGGGCGTGTCGGCGGCGCCTTCGTCGTAGGCGCGCATCAGGTTGGAGCGGGTCAGATATTCGTTCGCGGAGAACACGCCCACCAGATTCTCGCCTTCGATGTTCATGAACTTGGGCAGGCCAGCGCCGGTGCCGACAAAGACGGCATCGAATCCGTCGCGTTCGAGCAGATCCTTGAGCTTGCGCGTGCGGCCGACGACATAGTCGGTTACGATCCGCACGCCCATCGCCTTGAGCGTGTCTATTTCCAGTTGCACGATGGCTTTCGGCAGCCGGAATTCCGGGATGCCGTACATCATGACGCCGCCCGGCTTGTGAAAGGCCTCGAACAGCGTCACGGCATGGCCTTCGCGACGCACGTCGGCGGCGACCGTCAGGCTGGCCGGCCCCGATCCGATCACAGCGACTTTTCTGCCGGTCTCCGGCTTGACCTCGGGCGGCAGCATGCGCCCGGATTCGCGTTCCCAGTCGGCGGCGAACCGTTCCAGCCGTCCGATCGAAACCGACAGTTCGACATCCTTGAGGCTTTTGCCGACGGTGCAATCGAGCTGACATTGCGTTTCCTGGGGGCAGACCCGTCCGCAGATGGCCGGCAGCAGACTGTTGCGCTTGATGATGGCAATGGCATCGGCCGTGTCGCCGTCGGCAATGGCCTTGACGAAAGCCGGAATGTCAATGGCCACCGGGCAGCCCTTGACGCAAGGCGCGTTCTTGCATTGCAGACAGCGCAGCGCTTCCAGGCGGGCCTGATCGTGCGCATAGCCCAGCGCCACTTCGCTCATGTTGCGTACGCGCTCGCGCGCCGGTTGCGCGGGCATCGGCTGGGCGGGGATCGCTATGCGTTCGCGCGCCTTCAGTTCGTCCTTGCGCGGCAGCAGCGTGTCGAGCAGGCGGCGGTTGTCTTCGGGTGACGGTTCAGGCTTGTCGTTCATGGTCGCGTTCTTTCCGGGCGATCGCCTCATCGAGATGGCACCGTTCGTGCGCGGCCTGTTCGTGGTCCTTGTAGGCGTTCAGGCGCTGCATCATGTTGTCGAAATCCACCTGATGCCCGTCGAATTCCGGGCCGTCCACGCAGACGAAGCGGGTGCGTCCGCCCACGGTCACGCGGCAGCCGCCGCACATGCCCGTGCCGTCCACCATGATCGTATTGAGCGATACGACGGTCGGCACGGCGAAGGGGCGTGTGGTTTCCGCGCAAAATTTCATCATGATCGGCGGCCCGATCGCCACGGCCAAATCCGGTTTCGGGGCGCGCGCGCAGATTTCCGCCAGCGGTTCCGTCACCAGCCCCTTGCGCCCGGCCGAGCCATCGTCCGTGCACAGGACGAATTCGTCGGCGATCGCGCGCATGGGCTCTTCCATGACGATCAGATCGCGGGTCCGCGCGCCGACAACGACCGTCACGCGGTTGCCGGCCGCTTTCATGGCTTTGGCGATAGGGTGCAAAGGCGCCACGCCTATGCCGCCGCCAACGCAGACGACGGATCCGAAGCGTTCGATGTGAGTCGGCGTGCCGAGCGGTCCCAGCAGGTGCGCGATCCGGTCGCCTTCTTGCAAGGCGGCCAGGCGATGCGTCGTATGGCCGACCGTTTGGAAGACGAGCAGAATCCAGCCGGCGTCGGGATCGGCGTCGGCGATGGTGAGGGGGATGCGCTCGCCGAATTCGCCGTCGAGTTGCAGGATGACAAACTGACCCGGCTGGCGTTCGCGGGCGATGAGCGGAGCCTCGACCCTGATTTCGCAGACTTCGTCGGCTAATTGTCTCTTTTCGATAATGCGATTGTCGGACATGGTCTCCCGGTTCTTTCTTGGGGGTTGTCGGATAACGCGGGGCATAATCGAAGAACAGGCTTGGACTTGTCAAGGCTTGAATCGTTTTCCGCTTGCGCGGGATCGGTTCCCTGCGCTAGGGTATCCGTCCGTTGAATGGGCAAGGCGGAGGTTTTCCGCATGAGTTCGTGGATTCTGAAGGCGATGCTGGGCGCAGGCGCCGTGGTTTTGATTCAGGCGCTGGCGTTGAGCAAAAACTTTTTTTTGGCGGGGCTCGTGCCGCTTTTCCCGACTTTCGCTCTGATTTCCCATTATCTGGTGGGTACGCAGCGCGCCGTGGGCGATCTCAAGGAAACGATTCTGTTCGGCATGGGCTCGCTGGTTCCCTATTTTCTGTATCTGGGCGCCTTGTACATGCTGGTCGAACGGTTTCGGTTGCCGGTCGCGCTGGCCGTCGCTACCGCCGTGTGGACGGTATCGGCCGTGGCGCTTGTCGTGTTGTGGGGGCGATCGTGAAAGATGGACATGTGACAAGGAGATTCTGTTGGACATGAAAGACGGACGCAAGAAACGGAACAGAGACAAGCCTTCGCCGAAGCAGGACGGGAGCGCCTCCGTATCGGAGCCGGCGGCCGCCGAACCGGTTGCCGAAGGCGGGGAGATTTCGATGGACGCGCCCGCGCCCGTGCCGGACGAGAAGCTGCTTCGTCTTCAAGCCGATTTCGACAATTTCCGAAAGCGCACTTTACGCGAACGCGAGGAGACGTATCGGCGCGCGAATGCGGATATCATGACCGACATTCTGCCGGTTCTTGACCATCTGGAATTGGCGCTTAAGGCGGCTTCTGAAACGGAAGCCAATGCCGCCTTTGCCGATGGCGTGAAGCTTGTGTTCGACCAGATGCTCGGCGTGCTCGCCAAATACGGGCTGGTTCCGATCGTTGCCGAAGGTTGTCCTTTCGATCCCGCCGAGCACGAAGCCGTTTCGCATTTGCCTTCCGCCGACACGCCTGAAAACCATGTTGTGGTTCAAACCCGTCGCGGATACAAGCTGGGCGAGCGCGTTCTGCGCGCGGCTCACGTGGTTGTTTCCGCCGGGCCGCCGGAGGCGGCGGGCGATGCCTCTGTCATGGCGGAAGCGACGGAGGCGGGCGAGGGAAGAATGACAAACGGCATGTGACGGGCCGTAGAAGCGCTGTGCGCGTTTATTGTTTTTTCTCGTGGCATGGGCATCTTGCCCATGAAACACGGGCAAGATGCCCGTGCCACATTGGCGCCCGCCGACGGGCGTAGATTGTACCGTCACCAGATGCGACGCATTTCACGTCGCATCGTTTGAAACATGAAATGTGAAATATGAAATGCGAGAGGCGGGCTCAAGCCTGTCTTGGAAAAACAGAAACGAGAAGCGGGCGGAAATCGCCCCGAGGAGGAGTGTCGCGTGGCCGACAAGAAGGATTACTATCAGCTTCTGGGCGTGGGCAAATCGTCCTCGTCCGACGAGATCAAGAAGGCCTATCGCAAGCTGGCCATGAAATGGCATCCGGACAGGAACCCCGGCAATGCCGAGGCGGAACGGACGTTCAAGGAGCTTTCGGAAGCCTACGAAGTGCTGAGCGACGACAAGAAGCGCCGTCAGTACGATCAGTTCGGGCACGACGGGCTGAAATCGAGCTTTGGGCCCGGCGGTTTCGATTTTCAGCGCGATTTCACGCATGCCGCCGATTTGCAGGATATACTCGGATCCATTTTCGGAGGCGGCGGGCTAGGGGACCTGTTCGGGGGCGGCGGCCGGCGCCGCTCGTCGAACGGTCCGCAACGCGGCGCCGATTTGCGGTTCGATCTGGAAATCGAATTCGAGGAGGCGGCGTTCGGTTCCCGCCGCGAGATCGCCTTGCCTCTGACGGAAGAATGCGGCAAGTGCAAAGGGTCGGGCGTCAAGCCCGGCCGCAGCCGGGAAACATGTCGGCATTGCGGCGGACGCGGAGCGGTGGTGTCCGGCGGCGGCTTTTTTCAGGTGCGTCAGACGTGTCCGGTTTGCGGCGGAGCGGGCAGCATCGTGACCAGTCCGTGTTCCGATTGCGGCGGTTCCGGCCGCGTCAAGGCGCGCAGCCGGATTACGCTCAAGATCCCGCAAGGCGTCGAAACGGGCTCGCGCTTGCGGTTGGCCGGCAAGGGCGAAGGCGGTTCGCGCGGGGGACCGCCGGGCGATCTGTACGTGGTGATCCATGTTGCGCCCCACGATGTTTTCGAACGGCGCGACGACGATCTTTTCTGCAAAATCCCGATCCCCGCGCACGTGGCCGCCTTGGGCGGCGACATCGAAGCGCCGACGACAGACGGCTTCGCCAAGCTCAAGATCGCGCCGGGAACCGAAACCGGGAAAGTTTTCCGCTTGCGCGGCAAGGGGATGACCAATGTGGAAGGCTACGGCCGAGGCGACTTGCACGTGCAGGTTATAGTCGAGCCGCCGGCTCACCTTAATTCCCGTCAGAAAAAGATTCTGAAGGAATTCGCCGAAACCGTCGAAGCGGGCAATTATCCGCTCGCGGAAAAGGCGCGCGAACGCGCACAGGCCTTTTTCGAAAAGAAACAGGCCATTCGCCAAAAGTGAAACGCGCCATTTCCTTTTCCGACGAGTCCGGTTGTTTGAAGGAAGCCCGAGGAGAAAGCCGTGTCCGCACGATGCGAAGGGAGCCGCCACCGTCGTTGCTATGCCGAACCCGCGTCCTGGCATGGAACCCGCGTGGCGCTCGAAGCGGAGGAGCGCCATCATTTGTGCCGGGTCCTGCGCGCGAAGCGCGGAGACAGGGTCGTGGTATTCGACGGGCAGGGGCGCGAGGCGGACGCTCGCCTGGAGAACGAGCGCGAAGGTGTTCTCGAGATCGCGGGCGAACCGCGCCGGAGCGAACAGCCGTCCTGTCGAATGATTCTTATGCAAGCCATCCCAAAGCGCCGCGGCATGGACGCGATTGTCGAGAAGGCGACGGAACTGGGCGCAGCCGAGCTGCTGCCAGTCGTTTCGGAGCGGACCGTCGCGCGGCCGGACGTGGAAAAAGGCGATGCGTGCGTTGCGCGCTGGCGGCGCATCGCGACCAACGCTGCCCGTCAATGCGGCGCCGTCTGGACGCCTTGCGTGCGCGAGGTTCTTCCGTTCGCGGCCGCCCTGTCCGAAATGGCGTGCACCGACGCGCTCTTCCTTGGCTGTACCGATTCCGGGTGCGCGCCCGTGCTCGCGGCGGCCGAAACAGCGGCGCTTCGTTTCTCGGCGACTGTCGGCCTGATGATCGGACCCGAAGGCGATTGGACGGATGGCGAAGTCGAACGAGCGAAAGCGGCTGGCGCGATTCCTGTCGGATTCGGGCCGCTCGTACTGCGCGTGGAAACGGCCGCGCTGTTCGGTCTGAGCGTACTTGCCGCGCGTTTCGCCCATGATTTCGGGAGCAGGGAACCGAATCGTCAATCGTAATCGTCGCCCGTAATCGTCGCCCGCAAGGAGAATATATGAGCATAATGAAACCGTCCGCTTCGGCAGGTCGCGAACGGGATCCCGAACAAGCCGAGGCGAAACGTTCCGATCCCGGCGTTTCCGGAACCTTGCGCATGGCCGTGGTCGGGCTCGGGTTCGTTCGCTGGCTTCTCGATGAATACAAGTCTGCGCCCGGCGTCGAATTGTCCTTGCTGTGCGATCTCAACGAAGCTCGTTGCCGCGAACTCTCGGACGAACACGGTGTTCCGTGGACGCTCCGCTTCGAGGATTGCCTCGCGCCGAACATCGCCGCCGTGGACGTGTCCACGCCCAACCATCTGCATGCCGAGCAGGCGGTGGCCGCGCTGGCGGCAGGCAAGCATGTGTTTTTGCAGAAGCCCATGGCGCCGACGGTCGCCGACTGCCGGACAATCGTTTCCGCCGCCGCTGCCGCCGGCCGTTCTGTCGGCCTGTTCATGAGTCATCTCAATGCCCCGCACATGCACGAGCTTCGGCGCATGATCGCCGCCGCCGCTTTCGGAACCCTGATCTCCATGCGCGGCCGTTCCGCTCATCGCGGCGCGCGCGCCAACTGGGACAAATGGAATGTCGGCGCCGACTACTGGCGGCGAGACCGGACGAGGACGGGCGGCGGCGGCATGGCGCTGATCGGCATCCACGTGATTCATCTGCTGCCGTGGCTTGCCGACAGTCCGGTCGAGTCGGTGGCGGCGTTTTCCGACAACCGGGCGACGCGCGACTTGCTCGATGGCGACGACATCACCATCGCCACGGCGCGATTGAGCAACGGGGTTCTGGCCACGCTGGAAGCCAGTTACGCGTCGGAACGAGGCAGCGTCGAAATCTACGGAACGGCCGGCTACGCCATCATGGAAGACGGGCGTCTGCGCGTGAGACTGGACGCGCCTTGGAACGGGCGTTATCTGTCGGTGGCCGGCGGCGAACAGGAGACCGTCTTTTCGCACGAGGAGTTGAACAAGATGCGATCGGACTTCGGCGCCGAATGCGAACAGCATGGCGCCTTCGCCCGGGCCGTGCTGGCCGGAGAGCCGCCGCCCGTCACCGGCGAGGACGGGCTCCGCGACGTGGCCGTGCTCGAAGCCATCTACCGTTCCGCCGAAACAGGCCGCCGCGAGACGCCGGACGGCTAGCGCCTTTCCGGCGAAGATGCACGCGCATGTAGGGATGATGCGAGGGGGGCGTCATCGAGCGGCACACCGAAACGGTGTTGTTTGCGAAATAAGACCTTGTCTAGAGGGCATCCAAAAAGGGTCGGCTATGCCTGTCATTCCGCGTGTCCCGCCGTAGCTGCTCTTACGAAGGCGGGACGCGCGGGATGACAACCTGTGCAGGCAGATACTTTTCGGACAGGCTCTATTTAAGGCGGGCTGGCGCCCGCAACCCAAGAGGTCGGAAATCGCCGAAGTTTACGGCAAAGGCGACGACGGAGTTAGAATCGGTGGTGTTTACGAGGCAGTTTGCGTTGGAGGAAGAGGCGA
>SLKS01000207.1 GCA_007134465.1 Kiritimatiellia bacterium
CGGTCTTCGGCTTTATATCGCCGGACAACTCGCCGTCCTTCTGTCGGTAGTTCTGTATTCATGCAGAAGGTATATCACCTTCCGCTCACGCCGTGAAGGCGGTGATCGAAAGGACGCTTACGCAACCGAACGCCAGAACCACGAATGAACACGCCTTTTTCGGCATTTCGGAATCAGCGCCACCGGTGAAACCGGTGGCAGGAGGAAGGCCCCAAAAAGGGGCCGTAAAACAAAACGGATTCTGCCTTCCTATGTTCATTGCCGCATTCGTCCCGCAGGGCGATGCGGCAAGGCGCCCGTGGCGTGTTCGCGGTTGGGCGCAGCCCCGCAGAAAACGGGAGGCAAAATTGCTCCGATGGCAAGGCGTCAAGGGTTGTCGCTATACCCACAAATATTGCTGAAGATTCGCGCGGCTCATTCGCCGTCCGGTACGGGCACAACCTCGATCCGATAGAAGGTCGTAGGATCGGCGGCGGTTTCGCCCGTCCATGTGTTGACGCCCGCGTCGTGAACGGTCGCGCCCGGCACCGGAACCCAGGCGTTTTCGCCGACAAGGTTGGTAGCCGAAACGACTTTCACCTCGCCATAGGCGGGCCCGGCGCTGTCCCATTTCACGAAAGGCCGGTTCTCTTCGTCGAGCCCGAACGCAATAATGTTGAACGGATGATCCAAGTCTTCCTGATTAAGCAGAAATCCCTGATACACGGTCAGCGCCTCGCCGTCCGCATAGCCGCGCGCATCGGCCCACCACAACGGGCTCTTGCCGTCGCCGCCATCCTCCGGTTTCCATAACTTGGCCTCGAAGACAATGCGATTGACCACGTTCGCCATGACGTCGTCCCGTTGCCAGACATAGGTCTCCTGCCCGGCCGCCTCGGCGACTTCGATTTCATCGGACTCCAACTTGCCGATCTTGTGAAACCGCACGGCGCTGTATGCGATCTCTATCGGCGCGCCGTCTTCAACTCTGGTTTCCCATGCCGGGAACGGATCGGAAATCGGCGTGCCCGAGGGGAACATGCCGCCGAGTTCTTCCGGCTCCAGTATCGTCCGGACCAGCCGGTGGGGAACGGTTGGCGGCACGGCATCCGTCAAAACGAAATCGTCAATCATGCCCTGGCCTTCCAGCGCGATTTCGGACAGAATGCGATGCCTGCCTGCCGCCTGTTGCTCGCCATGGCCGGCAAACCGGAACCATGCTCCGCCGGAATAGTCGCTCGGATCCGGCGATGGCTCCGAGTATCCGGCCGTATCGCCCGCCAACGGCGCGCCATCGAGAAAGATTCGGAAGAACGGAATCCGTTCCTCGCCATCTTCCAACCCGTCCATGTCCATGGCGACAGTGAGGCGATGCCAGTCGTTGGAATCGTAGGGGCCGGGGAACACGGTGGTGGTTTCGGTCTCGCCGTCCGCTCCGCCGTGCACGAGATGCAAGGCCTCGCCCAGCAGAGAAACGGCGAACTTGCCGTCCACGCGCACGAAACATGTCTCGTGCGGATCGCCGGGCTCCAGCGGCGCGAATCGGATCATCATGTCCAGATACACCCGGCAATAGTCTCCCTCGTCCATCGCGACGGCGAAGGAAAGCGTCCCGCCGTTAAGCGCAAGCGCTTTCTCGTGCACCGTGTTCGGGAGCGGGCGCGGCTCCGGATACTCGTACGTTGTCTCCACGATTCTGGACGAATCCGTTCCGTCCGCGTTCCATCCGTCGAGTTCGCTTGCCGGACTGTCCGTCGGCCGCAGCTCGAAATCCTGCGCATAGGGCAGTCGCATGCCGATACGCACCACGCAATCGTGCGCGCCCTCCCGCCAATCATCGCCGGGTCCTTCGTCGTTCGTTGCTCGCACCCGATACCGGTAGCTGCCGAACGACGCGGATTCCGTCCAGAACGGATCCGAACCCGTATGCACGGTTGACCATGTGTCGCCACCATCCGCTGAACGCTGCAGTTCGTACGCGTTCGCGCCCAGCGCAGCGGCCCATTCCACAACATACGTCCCGCTATCGGACGTTTCCGGATAGGCAATATGCAAAGGCGCCGACAAGGCGGCGCTTGTTACCATCGCGCCGCACAGCAGCGGCGGCAACGAGTCTGGCGCCGCCTCCAACTCGATCGTAAGCGTACCGGGCGTCACGGCGTATCGGCGCTGAACAATTCGGTTCGCGCCGCCGGCCTCGGCGACAATGTCGAAGGCCGACTCCACTTCCTGCCCGCCGATGCGAATGGCAAAGACACGGTCGCCTGCCTGCACGGAGGCGTCCGGCTCGGCAAACACCAGCGTAACCGCATCGCCTTGCGTTCCGCTCAGCGTCAGCGATTCGATGCCCGTCGCGCCCGATGCCGCGACCCAGTTCAACTCGTCTCCATCCTGCAGCTCCGCCGGATGGCGGCGGAAATAGGCGACCTCGCCGGACGAAGCGACGGATACGGAAAGACTGGGCGTATTCGCGCCTTCTGTGGGATGATGCAGCCACAGAACGCCGTCGGGCGCGCGCCGATTGCCGGGCGCGCCCAGATTCAAGCCGACCTGCCGAATGGCGCCGCTATCCGACCGCGCGTCAATGCGCGACCAGTATTCCATCTCCGGCATGTGTATCATGGCGAGCGATGTCTTCTGCTGGTAGTTGCAGGTGCAGGTACGGGTGTAGTCCGGCGCGCTGAGCACGCCATCGGCGGCAATCATGCTGGACGTGCAGCCTGCGCGGAATCCGCCCAGCGTTCCCGTTCCGCCGTCGGCGGTCGTATCCACGAAACCGGCCGCGCCCGAACGGAACAGCAGCATGTGTCTCGACGCGTTCATAGTGTTGCACCCGTAGTCGCGGCGATAGCGCCAGACAACCGGCGAACCGGTCAACGGATGCGCCGTCTCAAGAGCCTGTCCTGTGAGCAGGCTGCGAGCGTCGCCGGGGCGGCCGGGATAGATGATGCCGCCATTAATGGCCACCGGCCCGGCGTACGAGGCGCCGGCTCGCTGCCACAGCGGCGTTCCGTCGCGCCCGCGCCGGGCGGTCATGGTCGAGTTGGGTCGGGACGGTTCGTCGGGACGATCTCGACGCCCGTCCTGCGTTCCGCCTTCGATCAGGATATCGTATGTCTCGCAATAGCCGAGAAAGGTCCCGTACACGTCGCTGTTCTTCTCCCAGACCGCATCCCCCGTCGCGGCGTTCAAGGCGAGAATTCTCGAAGCGAGGAACGGGGAAAGCCCGCGACGTTGCAGGGCGGCGCGCACCGGGTCGCAAACGCCGTCTATCAGAAAAACGCGGTCGCGCGAGCCGACAATCGCATTGTGCTGGAATCCGATCGCGGCCTCGCGCGTCCACAACACGCGACCGGTATAGCGATCGAGCGCGGCCAGCCGGGCGCTGGACGAGCTGTTCCAGTTCCGCCAGCCAAGTTCGCCGTTCCCGCCATCCGTGCTGTTGATCAGTTCCGGGGCCTCTTCCGAGTCGAAAACATGCGGGGTGTACGTCGCAATCAACAGATCGCCCAGAACGCTCACGTGTCCCCAGTCTGGCGGAACGCCTTCGCCGCTGGACGGCAAATGAAATGTGGCAAGCGTAACGCCGGTTTCCGCGTCGAGCCGGTGCAGGTCGGGGCCATGCCGCAAATAGACGCTGTCCGGCAATGTCGCATAGGGGCTGCCAATGTAGGAGGCGCCCGGAATATTGGTCATGTACACCTCGCGTTCATCCCGATAGCGTTCTTCCAACGACAAATCGGTGAAGGGATGGCCGATCCCGGGAAACTCCCGTTCCCATAACAACCGGCCGGTATAGACATCGCGCGCGCCAATGGTTTCCACACCCAGAATGACCAGACGCCCGCCGGCCACCTGCGGGCGCGGTCCCGCCGCATGGCGCGGCAGCACATTCTCGTTCGAGGGGCCGCCGTACCACAATGTGCCGAGCGGCGGACGTACGCGGCCGTCGTCCGAGACCACGTTGTTCGCCGCATTGGCGTACTGATGCGTCCACTGGCCGGTATCGGGCAGCGGTCCGTCGCGAGAAATCGTCGTATCGCCAAGAAACGCCTTGCCGCCATAGGGCCGCAGCAAGGAATACGCAACGTCTTCCAAATCCTCTCCGAAACCTGTTGTCTCCGGGTTTTCGGCAACGATCAGCGACGAAATATAGGGCGGATAGGAAAGGGACCCCTGTTCACCTTGCAAGAGATGAATGCGCGAGCCGTACAGCCCCGCCTCGATGTAGCGCTCCCGAAGCGCTGCCACGGTCGCCGCATTGGTATCCATGCCCACGACATGCAGATCGCTTTGCACGGCCAACTGTTCCGTCAGGTGTCCGTCGCCCAGTCCGAGAACCAGCGCGTAGCCGGCCGTCGCGCCGCTTTCGGCAAGAATCTGCGCCGCGCGCGCGGCGGCCGATTCGCCGGAAGGCGGCGTCGGCTCGTATGCATGCTCGCGCACTTCGTCGGGTTCGTCCCCGAAACAGTACAATGTGCCGTTGACCGTCGCGATGAACAGGCGGCCCCGATGCGCGGCCAGCGCGGCGAACGGGTCGCTGTCCAGTTCGGCGGCCAGCGCCTGTGCGCGAACCATGGCCTGCGGCGTCGGCAAACTGGAGCCGGTCGCCCCGCCGCCATCGCTCAGCGAATAGCGGCGGCCATGATTGTAGAAGTAGTTGTCGTCGCACTGCACTTGGTATCCGCCCGACCATTTCGAAACACGCATGTTGTTCCAGATCAGTTCGCCGGTATGACGGTCCAGCAGGGCGGGCACGCTGCGGCCGCCGGCGACAACCAGCCGGTCGGCGGAAGCCGCCAGATAGCCTTGCGGCGCTACGCCGCCGAACCCGGAAGCGCCGGAATGCGGCAGATCGCGCCATTGGGAACCGGTCGTATCGTTCGCCCATACCGTTTCGCCGGTCGCCGCATCCAGCGCATAGATGAATATTCCCTGCCACGGCCAGATGCCGGCGGCGAAATACAGCGTGCCGTCCTTGATCACCGGCCCGCCGCGCACCGGATGCATGTTGACGACACGCTCGTTCCCCAACACCCGCCGGTCGGAACGGGTCGCCCGAAATTTCCATTGCAACTCGCCGGTCTCGGCATCCAGACAATACAGGTATCCGTCGTCGGAAGCGAAATACACCTTCCCCTCCCAACCGACCGGCGACAGGCGCACGGGCCCGTCCACGACATGGCGCCACAGCTTCTCGCCGGTCGCCGCATCGTAGGCCGTGAGGCTGTCGGTGACCATCGAGGGCACGAAGAGGCGGTCGCCCATGACAACGGGCGAATAGGACACGTCGAATTCCAGTTTGTCCCTGTCGTCCAATTGCGGCGCCCAGGCGCGCTTCGGCTCGGGAAGCTGCCGGGACCATTGCAAATGCAGCGTGTCGGGCAACACGCTCGCCACCGGCGAAGCGCCGCGCCGGTCCGGCGCGTAGTTCCACATCGGCCAGTCGTGCGGCTCGGAGGCGCGGATGTCCAACGGAGCCGACCACGCCCCCGCAACGGCATTGGTGACATATAGGCGGACAATGTAATTCGTGGCGGGGTTCAAACCGTGCACGGTCTTCACGACAGAGCCAAGCGATTCGCCGATCGGCTCCGTGCGTTCCCAATCGGACGGTGTCGAGTCAACGCCGGGATCCGAGCCGGGATGCAGGCAGAAGACCGCTTCGGGAACCGGCTCTCCCGCCGTGACAGTCCCGTGCAACTCGACAAACGTCCAGTCTTCGACGGCAGCATCGAGTGTCGCGGTCGGCGCATGCCACAACGGAAAGGTTCGGGGCGCGCCCCAGAACCCGCCCTCTTCGTTGACAGCGTAAAAGCGGTACGTAAAATTGGTGGCGCCAGACAGTTCCATCGCCTCGTATTCGTAGTCGGCCGGCAGTTCGTCCGCAGCCGGATTATGGTAGCCGAAATGGTTGACATGCGCCCAGTCCGCCGTGTTCGTGCCCTGATCGCCGCCGGGTCCCCAGTACACCGACACCGCCGTTGCCGTTTTGCCCGTGCTCCACAGTCTCCCGTTCAGCGTGGCTCGATCGGCGCCGATTCCGGAAGGCGGCAGTGTTTCGATCC
>SLKS01000021.1 GCA_007134465.1 Kiritimatiellia bacterium
CTTCGTGCTTCTTTCGGGCTTGGGTGTTTCGTCATTCGGACTTCAGGGCGCATCCAGGCTTCTGAACACCATAGACAGGCTCTCACGACCCGTCCCCGCAGAACTGCCATGCGCCCCCCTGGGATACCCCTGCAATATTTCCAGCATTTCGCGGACGGCGTTTTCGAGGCCGACGAACACCGCGCGGGCCACGAGACTGTGCCCGATATTGAGGGTGTCGAGATGCGGCACGGCGAAGAGGCCGACGACGTTGTCCATGGTCAGTCCATGGCCGGCGTTCACCTGTACGCCCAGCGCATGGGCGCGATCGGCGGCCGCCGTCAAGCGCGCCAGCTCATCCGCCCGCCCCTTCCCCTCGCCCGCCTCGGCATAGGCGCCGGTATGCAGCTCGACGCAGGGCGCGCCCAGCTCGGCGGCGGCCTCGATCTGCCGCAGGTCCGGATCCAAGAACAGGCTGACCCGGATGCCGGCGTCGGTCAAGGCGCGCACGGTCGGGCGCAGGGCTTCGATCTCGGCGGCGGCATCGAGTCCGCCTTCCGTCGTGAGTTCCTGCCGTTTTTCGGGCACGAGACAGACTTCGTCCGGGTGCGCGGACAGCGCGATGCCGAGGATTTCGGGACTGTTGGCCATTTCCAGGTTGAGCAGGGTTCGGATCGCGCCTCGCAGCGCATATACGTCGGCGTCCTGGATATGGCGCCGGTCCTCGCGCAAGTGCACGGTGATGCCGTGGGCGCCGGCAGCCTCCGCAGCCCGCGCGGCTTCCAGCAGGTCGGGATAGCCGACGCCGCGCGCCTGTCGCAACGTGGCGACATGATCAATATTGACCCCCAACCGCAGAGAATTCGTGTTGGTCATGCGGAACCCTCCAGTCTTCTATGTCTTTGCCAAAAAACGTTTGGTTGACGGCAAAGTTTACGGAACAGACGAGATCGCCACGTCTCTTCCTCCAACGCAAACTGCCTCGTAAACACCACCGATTCTAACTCCGTCGTCACCTTTGCCGTAAACTTCAGGAGTCTCCCGGCAGAGCCGGGGGCATACCCTGTTCAGTTACGCCTGCCGCAGCATTTCCCGGGCATGCTTGCGCGTGATCTCGGAAGCGCGACGGCCGCCCAGCATGCGGGCGATTTCGGCTTCCCGTTCCTTGCCGGCCACGGGGCGAATGCGCGCGCTCGTGCGTCCGTCCCGCACCTGTTTTTCCACCACCCAATGCGTTGTGCCCTGCGCGGCGACTTGGGGCAGATGGGTGATGCACAGGATTTGCCGACGTTCCGCCACGGCGGCCAGTTTCTCGCCGATCGCCACGCCCATCTCGCCGCCCACATTGGCGTCCACTTCGTCGAACACGAGCACGGGAATGCGATCGTGCGCCGCCAAGGCGGCCTTGATCGCAAGCATCACGCGCGATATTTCGCCACTCGAAGCGATCTTGCGCAACGGCCGCATCGCCTCGCCTACGTTGGGCGCGAATCCGAATTCGGCTTCGTCCATGCCGGAGGGGCCCGGCTCGCATTCGCGGGTTTGCGCAGCGAACCCGCCATGCGGAAAACCCAAATCGCGAAGACTGGCGGCCACGGCGCGGGTAAGGGCGTTGGCGCTTTTCGCGCGCGCGCGCCGCAAGGCGAGCCCCGCCTCGCGCAGGCGCGCCTCTATTTCCATGCGTTTGGCCGTCAGTTCCGACAAGCGCTCCTCGCGATGATCCATGTCGTACAGCTGCGTTTTCAGCGCGTCCAGTCGCGCCACGATCTCGGGTACGGATGAGCCGTACTTTCTTTTCAGCTTGAACAGCGCCGCCATGCGCGCCTCGAGCCATTCCAGACGGCGCGAATCGCTGTCCACCGACTGCGCGAAACGGTTAAGAGTATCGGACAGTTCCTGCATGCGAATGGCGATGGACCGCGCCTCGTCCAGCCATTCGGCGCCTTGAGCCGTAAGGCCGGCGAGCTCGTCCAGCGTCTTTTGCGCGAACCCGAGCGTGTCGAACGCGCACCCGTCCCCTTCCGTCAGAGCCTGCCGACCGCCTTCGATCAGCTCCAGAATGCGCTGGGCGTTGGCGGCCGTCGAGTGCTCGTCCTGCAAGGCGGTCTCGTCCACACCGACCAGTTCGGCTTCTTCGATTTCCCGAATCTGATAGGCAAGCAAATCCCGTTGCGCGTCCAGGTCCGGACCGCTTCCGCGCAAGGCGGCGATCTCCCGATTCGCGGCGGCGAGGCCGGCATACAGTCCGCGGTAGGCGGCGAGCGCCGAGCCATGCCCGCCATAGGCGTCCAGCAGGTCCAACTGGAAATCCGCGCGCAAGAGCGACTGGTGGTCGTGCGGGCCGTGCATATCCACCAGCAGGTCGCCCAACGTCTTCAAGGTCTGCACGGTGGCCGGCGCGTTGTTCACGAAAATTTTCCCGGCGCCCGCCGCCGACACCGTTCGCTGCACCAGCAGCGCGCCCTCCTCGCACGGCTCGATGCCCAGCTCTTCCAGCAAAGCGTTCGCGCGTTCGGGATCGCCCAGTTGAAACACGGCCTGCGCCATGCACTGGTCCTCGCCGGACCGGATTGCCTGCCTGTCCGCCCGTTCGCCGAGCAGGAGGTTGAGCGCGCCGATCAGAATGGACTTGCCCGCCCCAGTCTCGCCGGTGATGACATTGAGACCCGGTTCGAATTCGGCGGCGACATCTTCAACGATGGCGAAATTCCTGATTCTGAGCAATTGAAGCATGGATGGAAGATACCTGAACCAGCGTTGCGTAGGCAACAAGGAAATCGGGCGCTTTTTTTCTGGCATGCGCGGGCCGTTCAGACTAGATTGCTCCTTCGCTCGGATGTGTTCCCCTGATATGAACCATGCAAAAGACGGGAAACAGGCATGAAAGACATCTCCATTGTGGTTCCGGTTTACAACGAGGTCGAGAACATCGCCCTGCTCTGCCAAGCGTTGAGCGAGGCGCTGGAGAAACTGGACCGCGTATGGGAAGTGCTGTTCATTGACGACGGCAGCACGGACGGTACATGGGACAAATTGCTGGAAGCCCGAAAAGACCAGCCCGCATTCCGTCTGATCCGGTTTCGCCGCAATTTCGGGCAGACGGCGGCCATGACCGCCGGCTTTCGAGAAGCGACCGGCAAGGTCGTGGTCACGCTCGATGCCGACTTGCAGAACGATCCAGCCGACATTCCGCTGCTGCTGGCCAAAATAGACGAAGGCTACGATGTGGTCAGCGGCTGGCGCAAGGTCCGCCACGACAGATTTCTCACTCGGCGTTTGCCGTCCATGCTGGCCAATGCGCTGATCAGCCGGATCACGGGCGTTGCTTTGCACGACTACGGCTGCACGCTGAAGGCCTATCGCAGGGAAGTGGTGCAAAACATCCGGCTCTACGGGGAAATGCACCGGTTCATTCCGGCGCTGGCCAGTTGGGTGGGCGGTTCGCTGGCGGAAGTGGTGGTCAACCATCGTCCGCGCCAGTTCGGCATCTCCAAGTACGGGCTGAATCGCACATTGCGCGTGGCGCTCGATCTGGCCACCGTCAAGTTTTTGCTTCGCTACAGCACGCGTCCCTTGCATATTTTCGGCAAACTCGGCTTGCTGTTCGGGCTGCCCGGCTTGCTCATGATGGCGGCCGTCGCGCTCGGGCACATTTCATTTCTTGTCTTCGGCACGGAATTCGCCGCCGATCTGGTCAAGCGCCCGTTCTGGGTAATCACACCGTTCATGCTCATTCTGTTCTGCCTGCAATTCGTGAGCATGGGTCTGCTGGCCGAACTGCAGACACGCACGTATCACGAATCCCAGAACAAACCGATCTACGTGATCCGGGAAACCGTCGGATTCGACGAATAGCGGAGAGCCATGCTCGACGAGCGGCTGAGAGACTATCTTTCGGAAGCGGGCCTAATCCCCGAACAGGCGTTTTCCGCGCATGCTGTGCTCGCCGGACTGCTGCTCGCCTCCATCCTGCTGGCGGGAGTGGCAGCCGATTACGCGCTGCTGAAGCGGCGCAAAGCGCTGGGCGCCGCATGGCCGCAGGCGCTGCGACGCTTGCGCGAGCAGCCATGGAGCATGCTGGACCTGGCTTTTGCGACCATGGGGCTGACTTCCGTCTACCTGTTTGCCATTGGCGCAGCGCAATGGAGTATGCGCGAAAGCGGCAGCGTCTGGTTTCTTTTCGCTCTTCGCGCGGCTGCCAGCGCCGGCTTTCTTTGTGCGACCCTGCTCCTGGCTCGGGAACGGCTTCGAACGAAAGGAGCCTCATGGAAACAGGGATTCTCGACGGAGACGCAGTCTCTGGGGCGTTCGATAGGGGCAGGCTTGTTCGCCTATGCGGCTTTCATGCCTGCGTTCGCGCTGATCGGCATGCTGCACGCGGCTTTGCTACAAGGCATCGGATTGCAGGTTGAACGGCAGGAAATCCTTCGTGTTTTCATGGATCCGAGTTTGCCGGTCTGGGTTCGCCCAACCATTGCCTTCCTGGCGCTCGCCATTGCGCCGCTATGGGAGGAGCTGTTCTTTCGCGGCATTGCCACGGCGGCGTTGGTCAAGCAGTCCCGTTTCTGGCTGGCGACAGCGGGCGTATCCTTGCTTTTTGCCGCCATCCACGGGAATCCGACGGCGGTCGTACCGCTCTTTGTTCTGGGTATCGGCCTTACGCTCGCCTATGTTCTCGGCGGGAACATTGTCGTGCCGATCGTCATGCACGCCGCGTTCAACTCGGTCACGCTCGCGCTCTCCCTGCTGCTTCGCGATACTATGCAAGGCTAGCTCGGAAGCCGCGAGTGTTTCACTGCGAACACGATTCTGCCACTCCGCAGGCGAAGGCGCGCGCACGCGTTCGCGACGTACCCCTCGCTTAATCAGAAGCCAGCCCTTTCAACGCGGTCTCGACCGCATCGAGCGCCACGCAGGTGTCCCGGCAGGGGCCATGCGGGCAACGGTTCGACACGGCCAGCACGGGTTTGGGAAACGCCGCCAGAATTCCGGCACGCAGTTCCTTCCCGCATGCTACGGCTATTACGCCCCGGATATGAGAACGGCGCACAGCCGCGACTGCCTGACGCCCGCCGGCAACCATGCGCAGCTCCACGCCGTAGCGATCGCGCAAATCCAGCAAGCCGGCCACATCGCAGCGCCCGCATCGCGCGCAGGCGTTAGCATCGGAAAGAATTTTGCGATCGCAATCCGAACGCTGCAAGCAATGCGGAGCCAGCAGAAGCGCATGCGCGGGCGTCACGCGCGCCAATCGGCGCCTTGCCAGCGCATTGTTTAGAGCGAGAAGCCCATTGAGCATGTGCTTGCCTCCGTTTTCGGTCAACTGCGACGTGGCGCGCATTCCCGCATCACGGAACCGGGCGACACGCCAAAATGTCTTTTGAACACCCGCGAAAAATGGGCGACATTCTCGTAGCCGGTCGCATAGGCGGCTTCCGAAACATTGCCCGTGCCAAGACGCAATAGTTCGCGCGCCTTGTCCATGCGCACGGACGTCAAATAAGACGTCAGCGAAAATCCGCTCTCCCGACTGAACACGCGCGACAAATAGTAGGGACTCACATGCAACCGCTCGGCAATGCCTGGCAGCGTCAGCGGCTCATGATAGTGCGCATCGAGATACTGGCGAGCGTGCTCCATGAGTTCCCTTTGCCGATTCCGGCTCGATACGCCGTCCGTTCCGCCAGTCCGGTCGGCTATCGCGTGCCAAAGACGCAGAAGCAAGGCATGAAGCTGAGCGCGGGCCAAGGTGGCGGCCAGGGCAGATTCCGAGGCCGTATGATCCCGCAATTGAAGAATGGCGCGCATCGTCTCGCTACGCGCGTCTTCCGGCAAACGGGCGATGCGTTCCCACGTCACCTGTTCGAAAAAGGCTTCATGGGCGGGCCAAGAGTAGCGGGCCAGGAAGATTTCCGGGCTTTCGCTGGCAGGAAACAAGTCGCGATGAGCAGTGTTCGGCGGCACGAACGCGAAATCGCCCACTCCCATGCGCATACGCCTGCGCTCTGTCTCCAGCGTCATGCGCCCGCGCACCACGCACAACAGCTCCGCTTGCGGATCCCGATGCCAACGCCGCGCCCAGAGCGGATCGAATACGGATACGCCCATAACTTCCAGAACCGGCAGACATTCCATCCCGTCCCCTTCCGGAGGGCGTTTCTCGCTGATCTTTTCATGGACTCTCTGTCTTCTCATACGGACAACGATGTCGGCGAAAAGCCGGTCTCGGAATGAACGTGGGCCAACTGTGATGCCATACTCGCACAAGCTGGCGGCAGGGGTCAATGGCAATCGGCGGGATGAAATGGCAAGGATCACGCCCCCCGGAGATTCCCTCTTGACAAACGGCCGCACGCCGCTAGTGTAGGCGGCACAGTCGAAAGGAGTTCAGAGCATGGCGCCCATTCGCATACTCATGGCCAAGGCGGGCCTCGACGGACACGATCGCGGCATCAAGGTCATAGTCCGCGCCCTGCGCGACGCCGGCATGGAAGTGATCTACCAGGGCTTGCACCAGACGCCGGAAGCCATTGTGCGGGCGGCGGAACAGGAAGATCCCGACGCGATCGGAATCAGCATCCTTTCGGGCGCGCATCTCACGATCTTCCGCCGAACGCTCGATCTGCTTCAGGAACGCGGCATTGGCCATATCCCGGTTGTTGGCGGGGGCGTCATACCGAAGGACGATGCCAGCGAGCTGGAACGGATGGGGGTCAGAAAGATATTCTTTCCCGGCGCCCCGATCGAAGAAATCGTTGCCTTCCTGCGTTCCCTCAAGGACATGGAATCACCGGACGTTTCATCATGTGCGCACTCCGCATCGAGCTCTTGAACGACGGTTTTTTCCGGCTGGACGGCGGCGCGATGTTCGGCATGGTCCCCAAGCCGCTCTGGTCGCGTCTGTGCGAACCGGACGCGCGAAACCGCATCCAGCTTCGTGCCGGCGCGCTGCTGATCCGCACCGAACAAGCCGTCGTTCTCGCGGATACCGGCTTGGGCGCGAAACTGTCGGGCAAAGCGCGCGACATCTACGCGTTCGACGTCTCGCGACTGTTGCAGGAACTTGCCGAACGTGGACTTGCGCCCGAGGATGTCACGCATGTTCTCCTCACCCACCTGCATCTCGACCATGCGGGCGGCTGCACGCGCATGGCCGAAAACGGAAAGATCGAGCCCGTGTTTACGAACGCGGAGCATTTCGCGCAGGCTTCCGAATGGGATGCGGCCATGTCCGGCCACCCGCTCACCCGCGGCTCGTACCGGAAAGACGATTTCGCACCGCTTCGAGAACGCGGACAACTGACTCTGCTGGACGGCGATAGCGACATCGGGCACGGCATCGCCGTTCTGCATACCGGCGCGCATTCGCCCGGCCACCAAATTGTCCGCATCGAAACGCCGCACGGCCCCGTTCTTTTCCTCGGCGATCTCGTTCCGACAGCCTTTCATGTCCGCTTGCCGTATGTGATGGCCTACGACGCGTTTCCGCTGGATGCGGTTCGGCAGAAAGAGACATGGCTGCGTTACGGGCTGGACAACGGATGCCGCGTCTTTTTGCAACACGACCCTGCCGTCGCATCTGGAACGCTGCGACGCGAAGGCGATGCCATCGCCCTGGTTCCCGACCCGTGCCCGACATTAGAACCGCACAACGCATAAAACGCAAGCGAACATCGTCTTGCGCGCCAAGACCAACAGGAGACACGTTCGATGACAAAAGGAAGAACCGACTCGCTCCCCATGAGAATCGGCATACTGGGCTCGGGCAAAGGCAGCAATGCCCAATCCATTTTCAATGCCATTGGCGAAGGCAAGCTGCGCGCCGAAGTCGTCTGCGTCCTGTCGGATGTCGAAGACGCAGGCATCCTCGACCGAGCGCGTCGTCAGGGCGTTCCGGCCTGCTTCATCAGCGCCGCTCCGTTCAAAACGAAGCTGGACGGGGAGGCGGAAGAGGCCTACATCCGAACGTTAGTCGAATACGGGGCGAACACCGTTGTGCTGGCGGGATTCATGCGCATGATCAAGGCCGGCATGCTGGCGGCGTTTCCGAACCGCATCCTGAACATACATCCTTCGCTGCTGCCGGCGTTTCCGGGCATGGCAAGCTGGAAACAGGCTCTGGATTACGGGGCCAAGGTAGCCGGGTGCACAGTTCATCTTGTGGACGGCGGCATGGATACAGGCCCGATTTTGGTCCAAAAGGCCGTTCCCGTGCTGGAAGACGATACGCCGGAGACCCTGCACGCGCGCATTCAGATTCAGGAGCATATCGCCTATCCCGAAGCGCTGGCGCTCGTTGCGGGCGACGCCGTTTCCTTTCTGGGACGACGTGTTGTTATCGGCCGCGCGCGGGACGAACAAGGAGCCAACCCATGAAACAGAAAACATCTTGTCAAATCGTCCTGCTTCTGCTTGCGGCCGTTGCCGGATGCGCGGGGCCGTCGGCAGTCTCCACGCCCGTGCGGGAAGAGCCTCTTTTGCCTTCCGGCCGTCTTTCGCCCGACCGCCAATGGACGCTGATCCAGGAAAACACAACGAATCCGCCCGGCCGCCGCCTGCTGGTTGCTCCTGCCGCCGATGCCGATAGAAGTCGCATTGCCCTTTCCGGCCTGCCCGGACCGCGCTACCTGACAATCTGGTCGTCTCCCCCCGCCCCGCCGTTGCTTGTCATTACCGACCCCCTCATCCATCGCGGATCGAAATGCTTTGTCTACGATCCTGTCGCCGATCGCCTTTGGCGCATTGACGAAGACGCCAACCGCGACATGGACCTTTCCGTGCCGGCGCCATTGGAAAGAAGGCAAACGCGAGCCCGGGCCATTTCGCCCGATGCTTCCCACGTCCTGATAGACATTTCAGGCTCCATCCGAAACTCGCCTTTCTACAAGGTGTACGCCGTCGAAACCGGTACCGGCAAGATTGCGAGAACCTTTCGCCACGAGTATCTCGTGCCAGAAGAATGGTGGCGGTAAGATTTTTTCCTCTTGACGGGCGCCGGCCACTTATGGCAAGCATGTCGACATCTTTTGCCTGACGCCCCCTTCGTCTATCGGCTAGGACATCAGGTTCTCATCCTGAAAAGAGGGGTTCGATTCCCCTAGGGGGTGCCAGACAGAGCCTTCTGAATGTTCGCATCCGGCGAAAGAGTCTGTGGAAGTTCGGATATCTTTTTCAAATTGTCGGTCAGCGTTTGAAGCCGTGCCGTGCTCTCCGAGACCAGATTCAGCATCTCGCGCTGCGCTTCGCTCAGTTCGCCCAGCGTTTTCATCATGAGCATATCCGTAGAACATGCGATCACCGACAGCGGCTGACACATTTCCTGCATGGCTTCGGCCAGCACTCTCACCATTTGCCGGCGCGACATCGCGAGCCTCTTGCCCGATCCGGCTGCCGCGCGTTCGATTTCCTCGGCTGTCTCCGCATCCGTCTGCGCCGAACGAACCAGTTCGGAAATCTTCTCGCCTGTCCTGTCGGTCGCCTGTCGCATGCCGGCCTGAACCTGTTTCACATCGTCCGCCACGCGACGGGCCGCTTCGGCCGGATTCTTGGCCGCTTGCGAAACGTCGGTCTCCAGGCGCTGGAGCATCGTGGCCAATTGCGCGATCGCCACGGCCGCCTCGTCCGTTCCGTCCTTGGTTCCGGACGCGCCGCTCACCGCCAGCAAGCGGTGCCAATCGGAAACATCCACGCCGCCTTCGTTAAGTTTCCCGGCCAAATCGGAATTCTCGACTCGATCCAAGCCTTGCAGCCGAATGAAACGCAGGATTTTCTTTTCGCTGTCCTCCAACGCTTTCAGCTTCCGCGTGTAGTCCTGAACCACCGCGTCCATTTTCAGGCGTTCGGTCATGCGCTCCACGGCGCTGGTCACCTCTTCGGGCTGCGCCGCGCCGTCGCCTTCCTCGGCCATTTTCAGCAACAGCTCCTTTTCCAGCCTCTGCAACGCGGCTGCGATCGTTTTCTTGCCCTTTTGCGTTTTGCTGAACGGATCGTCCAGAAGCGTGTCGAAGGCCCGGTCGAGACATTCCACCACCAGTTTGGCCACCTGCTGCCGATCCGCCGCCGGCATGTCGGACTGCTTCCCTTTAGCCGCCTTCATAATCAAATCCGACATCCGGTCCGCGTCGGCAACCGTGCTGCGCAGGCTTTCCGCCCGTTCCTCGGCGGTCCGTCCGTCCTGTTCCTTTTTTTCCGCTTCGAGAATGGCCAGCACGTCCGCTTCCGTTTTCTGACGGTGTTTTTCGTCGGCGGCTTCCAGATCCTGCTTCGATACCACCGTTTCCTCGTCCGAAACCTCGCGCAACACAATGCGCCGCGAACTCACGTGCCCGAAATTTCCGCCTGCGATCGCATCCGCGAAATCTCCGTTCTGGAGCAAGAGATGCTTCGGACGGGAAATCAACTCGACCAGCGCCTCGAATTCCGGCTCGGCCAAGCCTTTTTCCAGCGCGAAATGACAGGGCCCGACATCCGCCAGATGCCTGGCCATTTCCTGGACATGCATGTTCTTCGAGACGTATTCTTCGCCGTTCACCTTGAACACGTCGCCTTCCACCGTAAGGCGCAATATGGACTTTCTTTCCAATACCGTCGTGACAACCGAAAAGCCTTCTTTCGTCGTTTGCGCGCGGTCGGTCTCGGAAAACCAGCAATTCTTCAGGTTGTTGACCACAATGAACGCGAGGGCCTGAACGGCAGCTTCCAGTTCCAACTCTTCCGTCGTCAACGGAATGGCGCTTGTCTTGTCCGGCTTTTCGCCGGCGGATCGAATTACGATTTGGCTCGCATCGGCACGGGGCCTGCGTTGAATAACCATACGATCCTCCGTAATCTTTTGCATTTTTCTCTTGCGCATGGCGCGGGCATCGAATAGTGTCCTGTCGTTTTGTTGGAGAGCGCTATGCCCAAAGAAGATGCTATAGAGGTTGCCGGAACGGTTGTCAAGGTTTTGCCTGCCACCATGTACCGTGTGCGTCTGGAAAACGGCCATGAGCTGCTGGCGCACATTTCCGGAAAAATGCGAAAGCATTTCATCCGCATCACGACCGGCGACAAGGTGAACGTGCAGATTTCTCCCTACGATCTTTCCAAAGGCCGTATCACCTACCGCCACAGGAATTAATACTCCAGCGTACTGCCCCCGATATACTCCCTGAGGATGGACGTTGACGGCACGTCCCGATCCGAAACCGGCAGGAAATTAAGCAAGAATTCCGAAAGGCGCCGGGCTTCGGCGTATTCCCGCACGGACGGCTTGATTTGAGCCAGCAAGGGCTCGACCAGCGGCTTGAGCGCCGCAAACTCGTAATCGAGCGCCGAATTGAATGTGGCGTCGGCATAGCGCTGAAACGGAAATATCCAGCGCTTCTCGCCACGGCGCACGTTGGGCCACAGGCGCAACGTATCCAGCGGACTGTGCCCCCTGAACAAACGGTCGCGAACCAGGCGCCGCATGAGCCGGTTGTCCGTGGTCGAAAGCCGGTTGTTCGAATCGAGGCTCAGTTGCGTCAACGCGCTCGCGTAAATGCGGAATTTTCGCGCCTCTGGAATCCGAAGCGACAGTCGCGGATTCAGCGCATGAATGCCCTCGATTACGATCGGCTGACGAGGCGACGCGGTCATGGTCCGCCCGCGGTATTCGCGCTGCTTCGTCTCGAAGTTGAAACGGGGCAGCTCGATGGTCTTCCCTTCAATCAATTTCAGCAGGTCCTCGTTGAAGAGTTCGATGTCTACCGCCTCGATATGCTCGAAATCGGGCTGGCCATCCTCGCCGAGCGGGTTTCGGTCGAGTCCAACGAAGTAGTCGTCGGTCGAAAGCGTTTGCGGCGCCAGACCGTTCACAACCAAATGCGTGACGAGTCGTTTGGCGAACGTGGTCTTCCCGGCGCAGGAGGGGCCGGCAATCAGAATGACGCGGATGCGGTCTCGATCTTCGGCAATGCGATCGGCAATGCGTGACGTCTTTTTCTCGTGCAACGCCTCGGCCGTGCGAATGAAATGACCGCTTTCGTTGCGGGCGATTCGTTCGTTCAGTCGCCCCACGGTATTCACGCCCAGAATCCTGCCCCATTCCCGGTGTTCCTTGAAAATCTGAAACAAATGCGGTTGATCCTCGAAGCTTCCGATCTCGTGCGGACGATCGCGTGTCGGCAAATGCAAAACGAATCCGGGCGGATAAGGAAGGAGCTGAAACGGCGGCAGGCAACCGGTACGCGGAACCAGCGGTCCGTGCGCCAAATCGGAAAACCCCTCGCACCAGTGCAGCACGACGTGCGGCGGATTGCGATGGCGCAACAGGTTCAATTTGTCGGTCTGCCCGGCCTGCTCGAACTCGCGCAGCGCATCGGCATAGGCGATTTTGCGCCGTTCGACCGGCACATCCCGCTCCTTCAGGTCGCGCAAGCCGGCATCCAGTTCAGCCAGCACGGTTTCGGCAGCGCCCGGCCCGCTTCCGTCCGACAACATGAACGAACAGTAGAGACCGGCGCCGAACGAATGGTCCACCGAAAAACGCGCGTCCGGAAACGCTTCGCGAACGGTCTTGGCCAGCGCGAAACATAGCGATCGCCGTGCCAGCCGCCAGCCGTGCGCATCGGCCATGGTCAGGAAGCATACTTCGCTGTTGACGGCCATGGGATACGAGAGCGAGCACACGTCGTTGTTCACCAGCGCGCCCACATAGGGCAAACCGTTTTGCGCCGTCCGGGTTTCCAGCAACGCGCCGGCAGTGATGCCGGCCGGACATTCGCTAACGCGTCCGTCTTCGAAAACGATACGTATTGTGCGCTCGTTCGTAGGGGGCATACCCATCCTCCTGACAACGCAAACGTCACATTCATACGGCAGGCGACACGGAAAGGCAACAGCAGAAATGCGCCATTTCAATCAGCGCCACCCGTGGAACCGTTAGCGCCTCATTCCCGCATTGCTGCGTCAAAATAACAAGTCTCGCCGCCAGAGCCGGTGGATTCGCAGGGGGCTGAACGGCGATTCCGCCGCGCGCGGCGCGCATTCGCGCGCCAGCGGTCGGCGCGATCGGCGGGAATGTACCAGAACAGCGGATGGACTGCGTTTCGATAGGTTTCGTCGTCCATCTCCGCCAGCGCAGCCGGGGTCAACAGGGTCGCGACCGCTTCCAGCCAGTCGGCCCGATCGCGTTCCTTCCATTGGCCCCGGTTTCTCGGACAGACCTCCTGGCAGCGGTCGCAACCGTACATCCAGCCCCCCATCTGTTTCTGCAGCTCCTCCGCGATCGGTTCCGGCGCGGCAAAGGTCAGATAGGCCACGCAACGGTCCATGCGCATGGAAAAAGGGCCGTCCAAAGCGCCGGTCGGACATGCCTCGGCGCAGGCGCGGCAATCCGGCGGACACGGGACGTCCAGCGCAGGCGCGTCGGCCGGCAAGCGGGCATCGGTAAGCCAGGTTTCCACATTGATCCAGGATCCGCCCTTCTCGGCATAGACGAACCCGTTGCGCCCGAACCGGGCAATGCCCGCGCGTGCGGCCGCCCATCGGTCGGGAACGCCCCCCTTGCGCACGCGCAAGCCCAGGGCCTTGAGTCGGCGAACGACCTCGCCGGCCATGGCATGATCGGGACAGGCAGCGGTTCGGCGGTCGAACAGGTAGGCGCGTCCGATATGGCCGGCGAGACCTGGAGGCAAACGGTATTTCCCGTAGCGGCGCACAGCGACGATCAGAGAATGCGCCCACGGCGCGGCGGCCTGCGGCGCGCCCCGCTTGAGCATCGGCTCGTACAAGGCGCGCGTCTCCGGGAAGCGATCCATGCGTTCGCGTAGAATCCGCTCGAATTCGGGAAAGGCATCCGCTGTCGCGATGCCGCAGGCATCGTAACCTGCTTCAAGAACTGCGCTGCGAATCGTCTCCGCCGTCTCTTTCGCATGCGCGTTCATGGATAATCCTGCCGAACAGGCCGAATGACCAGATCGCCGACATGCACATGCGGCGCGCGCGTAACCATGTACAGAATGGCGTCCGCCACTTCTTCGCCTTTCAGCAGAGGTCCGCACCGGTCCTGAAACCCCTGCACCATGCTGTCGCTGTAGCCGGCGGCCGCCTGGAAGCCGCTGAGCACGAAACCCGGTTCCACGAGCGAAACGCGCACGCCTTGCGGCCCCAGATCGCGGCGCAACGATTCCGCCATCGCGTGCACGGCGAATTTCGTGGCGCCATACACAGCGCTGAACGGAGAAATGTGTCGGCCCACTACCGATCCGATCGCCACAATGTCGCGAGGCG
Organism: Kiritimatiellia bacterium; assembly: GCA_007134465.1. Lineage (GTDB taxonomy): Bacteria > Verrucomicrobiota > Kiritimatiellia > UBA8416 > SLMC01 > SLMC01. The sequence goes on from SLKS01000021.1 coordinate 14,233, forward strand.
TGGACAGGTCGTTCGCACCGTCCGCCGTTAAGCGGCGAGCAGCTTCCCGCAACAAGGAAAGGGTGCCGGAAACGTTGATGGCGATCAGCTCCTGAAACCGGGTCGAATCGGCATCTTTGATCGAACCGCCAAGCCCGCGACCCGCATTGGCAACGACAAGATCCGCCGGCTTTCCGAACTGCCGTTCGGCTTCCGCGAAAAGCAATGCCGGCGTAGCCGGATCGGAAGCGTCGGCGGCGACGCCGGAGAAGCCATCGCCAAGCTCGCGTTCGAGCGCGGCAAGCCGATCGGGATTGCGCGCGTTCCCGATCACGGCAAAACGGCTGGCTACGAAGGCGCGGGCGACAGCCTCGCCGATCCCAGACGAAGCGCCGGTGACAATGGCGATGCGTTCAAAAGGCTGTGTAGTCATTGTACTCAACCTCCTTGTCATTGTTTGTGTTTACCGATCACTGATTACCGCTCACTCTCTTCTCTCCGTGCTCTCCGTGCCATCCAGCATGCCGCGCCGTAGGCTTTGCGAAGGCGGGCGAGTCCGCGAGCGGGTGGTGAAAACAAAAGAAGATTCAACCACGGAGAGCACGGAGGACACGGATGATCATTGATTACTGTTCACTGATCCCCGGTCTCCGCCAGCCCCTGCGAGCAGCGATTCGATCCGGCTCATGACCCCATCGTCCAGCTTCTCGACTTCTTCGACTGCGGCCGTGTTCTCTTCGATCTGCTCCGGTCGGCTTGCGCCGACCAGCGCCGTGCTTACGCGCGGATTCTTCAGACACCAGGCCAGAGCCAGCCTTGCGGGCGTCATGGCCAATTCTTGCGCCAACGCGCAGACGGCGCGGGCTTTGGCAAGATTCTCTTCCGTGAGGCGGCGTTGCAAATGCGGAGTCTGCGCCAGCGCGCTGCCATCGGGAATGCCGTCGTTGTATTTGCCGGTCAAGATGCCAACGGACAAGGGCGAATAGACGGTCGTGCCCAGTCCGTACCGATCGAACACCGGCGCCAGTTCGGTCTCGACACGTGCGCGATCGAGCATGTTGTAGCGTGGCTGTTCCATCGTCGGCCCAATCAAGCCGTCGCGTTCGGCGATGGCGCCCATTTGCAGCAGGTCGGACGCGGAGAAATTGCTGGTGCCCCAATAGAGAATCTTCCCGCGCGCGATCAGTCCGTTCATGGTGTGCACGATTTCGTCGAGCGGCGTGTCGGGATCGGGCCGGTGACAGAAATAGAGATCGAGATAGTCGATGCCCATGCGCCGCAAGGCGGCATCGCAGGCTTCCACCACATGTTTGCGGGACAGGCCTGTCCGGTTCGGGCCCTCCCCGCCATGGTAAACCTTGCTGGACACGCAAAACGTGTCGCGCGGCCAGCCCAGCTTGCGAATGGCCCGGCCCATGGCCGCTTCCGCAGCGCCGGCTCCATAGCCTTCCGCCCCGTCGAAATAGTTGACGCCCTTGTCGTACGCCGCTTTGAGGCAGGCTTCCGTGCCAGCATCGTCAACGGTTACGCCATAAGTGCGCCAGGATCCGAGCGACACGGCGCTCAGCTTCAGACCCGATCGTCCAAGTTTTCGATAGTCCATGTCCTTTCTCCTTTCCGATACGTTCACCCTGACAACGACAGGAAATCCTTGGAACGATGGCTTATACCGAACCTAGCCCCAAAACAAGCGAGTTTTTCTGCTGCGCGCACGCCAACGCCAACGCCTGCGGCACTTGAGGCGGGGTGCGCATTTCACCCATATTTCAATATGCGAGAATCGCGCAACCAGCCTCAAGACCCGCATCCGCAGACGTTTGCGCACTCTCGCGACGAAACCCTCGCTTATTCCAGGCCTAGCGGCCCGCCTCGTAGAGCGCCCGAATCTCTGTTTCCGACAACGCCCGCGAATAGAAGCGCAATTCGTCCATTTTCCCGTCCAGCGGGTACAGATGCCCGTCTCTTAGACGACACAACCCTATGTCCACCGTCCGTTTCTCCTTTGGCAGCGGAGCCACGCCCTCGAAACGGCTGTCCAGACGGCCGTCAAGCCACAGGCGGGCCGTTCCGTCCTGAAACGTGTACACCACATGATGAAACGTGTTCGGCTTGATGTGGGAAGCGGCCTGAAACTCCTTCAGCTTTTCAGTCGTCCAGTGGCGATAGCGCCAGTCTCTCTTTGCCTGTACCAACGCAATGCGATTGTGGGAGGTGAACAGCCACAGGTCGGCATCTCCCCATGCGCTCTCCCTGTTAATGGACACCAGCGAATGGTGTCTGTCGGTATGTCGGACAAATATCCAGAACGCAATCGAACTTTGTCCACCGGTTTCAATATTCGACAGTCTCAAGCTATCGTCCCCGTTCGGCCTCCTGAAATCGCGGGCCAAGCCTGCAACGCCCCGCGCGTACGACGGCCTTCTTCCGCTCGTCTCGACGGCCGTCTTGCCTATCGCGTTGTCATGATTTCCGTCAAAGGGGAAATATGCGACGAGACCGTCTTCGATCAGAGCAAGCGTCGGCCCATGCCGTCGCACAGTCAGCGATTCCACCAGAGCCATGTCAAGCGACACATCGCCAAAAATGGTTTTCAGGCCATAAGCGCTCAGAAGAATTTCGCCCTGCATTCTGTCGCCGTTGTTGAAAAGAAAGACGTCGGACTTGCCCTCGCCCCCGCGCGTGATCGTTGACACATGTTCCAAGCCGACACGCAGCTTGGCAAATTCGGTCTGAACCGGGATCGCGAGAATCGAAGGAGATCCGACGAGTCTCGATCCGTCTTTGAGATGCGCAACAACACGGTATTCGTCTCCTTCCTCTTTCACAACGTCGCGCGTCTTCCGCGCCTTGGCGAAATCCGCCGCATATGGGCGCCATATGGGAAAGAGCATGAAGACCGCGCAGACGGAGATCATCGTCTTCATGGCGCAGAATGGCGCATATCCTTTACTTGTGTCCGGTTGCATTTCTTGTCCAAGACGGGGATTCAGTACAGGGCGCGATTTCATCATTGTTCGGCTTGCGATGCAAGCTCCTATCCTCCCCTACCCGTTTACGCATAGCCGGTTGCGGCCGCCGCGCTTGGCGGCATAAAGGGCCTGGTCGGCCGCGTGCAGCACGCGATCGGGCCGGCCGTTCTTCTTCGTCGGCAACGCAAGCCCAATGCTGACCGACAGCCGAATGGTGCGGGGTTTGCGGGATAGCGCTCGGCGCTTCCTTGCGCGCACCGGCTTGCGTTTCGGGCGGTTGCTTGCGCGAATCGCGAACGGTTTCTCGCGAATACGACAGCGGATCGCTTCCAGATCGGCAACAACCCGCTCCGTCTCCTTGCGTTCGTACACTAGAACGAACTCCTCGCCGCCAAAGCGAAAGGCTTTTCCGCCTTTCGCCTTCTCGATCTGTCGGGCGACAAAGCGCAGAGCCTGATCCCCGGCATCATGGCCAAACCGGTCGTTGACCCTTTTGAATCGGTCCAGGTCCAGAACGGCTAACGCATAGCGACCGCCGAGCGTGGCAAGCTGTCGGTGTAGCGCGCGGCGATTGGGCAAGCCGGTGAGTTCGTCCAGATTGGCATTGCGCCAAGCATGCTCCAAGACAGCCCAGACAAGCAGCAGCAGGGCGCCGGACACGCCTGCCGGAGGAAGCGTAGCGTGCGCGGGCGCAGACCACAGGTCCGAACGCGCGTTCAGACCGCAAAACAACGGCAGCAAGGCGGCGGCAAAGAAACGGCCGGATGCGGAACGGTCGCCCGTGCGTCGGAAATGCATCAGAAGAAAGGCTGTCACGAAAGACACAATCGCGGCGGGCGGCAAGGCCCACGTGGCGGACACCGGTTCCGACAGCGCTGCCTTCGGAATCCATGCGGGCCAGGTCTCAGGGTCTGCATGTCCGAATGCCGCGACAAGGCCGCCTGCCAGCGCCGTGATGCCGCCCCGCAAAGCGCCATGCCGGTTGAAAACGCCTCTTTCGCGCGCATGGCAGAACGCCAGCAGCAACCAAGGCAACAACATGGCGCTGGCGAACACAGTCATGTTCTCTTCGCCGCCCTGTGCAGGCATCCCCCGCTTCGCCAGCGTATGGCTCCACAAAATCGCGATGGAACAGAAGGCGACTCGGCTTTGCGCGAACCCCAGCCCGAGCCCGACAGCCGCGAAGGCCAGACCGTACGGGAAGAGCGCAAGCCAGTCGGCGAAAGCGGAATCGCCGGGCCAGGCCAGCGGGGCGACAATCAGCGCGGCGGCCACGGCATAGGGGCCTGCGATATGCAGCCAGCCTTTCATGGGAGGCGATCGGAGACAACACCCGGACATTCCTGAAACAGCTCGGCCGGGTTTGCCCGAAACCGCTCCCAAAAAGGAAACTCGCGGCATTGGCGAGGACGCGCGGCATAGACGGAACAGCCCCGCGTCGCTTGGTCGTAAAGCGCACAGGCGAAATTGTCGCCCGTCCGGATTTCGCGGACGTACAGATCGGATCCCTGCCGATAGAGATAACGCGCCGCAAACATCTCCTCCGTCATGTCCGTCATGTTGGCCATGGCCCAAACATCGTTCGGGTCGATGCGGACGCGTCCGCTTTCGCCATTGCAGCAGCGCCCCCCGCATGGCCGACAGGCGCTTGGATCGAACCGGAACCGAAACCCCTCTCGCACGATCAACGCCATGTCGGAAACAGCCTTTCGCAAAACCAGCGTGAATGAAAGCGAATGCCAACGCGGGAATCGGCTATTCGTGCGTAAGTCCCGGAATGCCGGGATAGCCTTCCCACGATTCAGGACGCGCCCAGGGAATATCCTGCTTGTCCGCGCTCCGTTCGGGAATGACAAACAGCCGCACATCGTCCTCGCGACCGATCTGAACGAGAAACACACCGCGAAAACGGGCAGGAACCGGCTCGCCCGCGACAACCTTTCGCCGGCGCGTTATGCCGTCCGCACCGGTCCATTGCACAACGGTCTCCCCGGTCGGCGGGGCCGAAAGCCGCACCTCGGGCGTGGCGGATAGTCTGGTTAGCCTGCGGGCATGCAGCAGAATCTCGGAATCGGACAGAACAACAATGTCCAATAGCGGGGATTCGCCCACATTGTTTACGGCCAACCGTACCCGACCGGACGCGCAGCCGCCCGCCAACGAAACCGCCAGCGCCAACACGAGCCCCGAAAACAAAAACGTTTGGACACGCTTCATGGCTTCGGCTTCTTTTCCGCTTCCTGTACGAGTTCGCTAAGCATGGAGCTGTAGTTCTTCCGCTCGCTATGCATTTCCTTGCCGATCTTCCTGATCAACGTGTTGGCGCCCGGCGATTTCTTCGTTTGCCGCTCGACGAACAAATTGTGATTGCCGACCGTGATCTTGTCGCCCAATTCGAGCTTGGCAACTTCGACAATCTGTCCGTTGACATACGTTTTCGTCTCGGGGTCCTGGTTCTTAACGCAATAGTCGCCGTCCCAAAGGCGAACGGAGCAGTGCAGCGGCGAAACAGGTCCGTCAGACAATCGGATATCCGCTTCCTGTCCGCTTCCGATCATGATCGGTTCGGTTCCCAACGGCACGGCGACGTGCTGGCCCTGATCGTTGATATAGCGTATTTGCATGATGCACCCTTCTTTCGTCTTGGCATTAATGCCATAAGGCGGGCTGACGCCCGCAACCCAATATATTGGCCACAAAAAACACATAAACACAAAAACTTTTTGCGTTTTTTGTGCTTTTTTGTGGCTATTCCTCTGGAAAACATACACGCAAAAGCGTGTATCTTTACGAAAAAGGCTTTAATTTGCCGATGCTGTCGTAAAAAACAAGAAGTATTACCGGGCTCTTGCGGATATACCGGGCCAAGAGATCAGAGGACGGAGGTCGGTGTCACGTCCTGATTTCCGTTTGTCACCTCTTTGTCGCC
>SLKS01000317.1 GCA_007134465.1 Kiritimatiellia bacterium
AAAGATTAGGGTTGGAACGGCATCTGCATGATTCTGTCCTCAATGATTCTGTCCAAGCCCGCCTTTCCATGTTCCCTTCGTTGCCTTCTGTTCAATTCCTTTTTGTGCGTGGGACATTATTCGTGTGAATTCGTGGTTATTCGTGGTTCTGGCGTTCGGCTGCGGGCTCCGCCGTTTCGTTCCCGGAAATCGGGCGGCCTTCGGGGTCAATCAGGCGCGCGGTCAGGAAGACATAGACGGTCTTGTCGCCTTCCTCGTTCTTCATGCCGCCGCCGATCATCACGCGGCCGCCAACGGAAACAAAAGCCAGCGTGGTCAGCGTGTGCGTGTGAAAGAACGGCTGCTCCATGCGCCATTCGTGTTTGCCGCCGTCCGGCGCATGACGAACCGGCCCGTAATTCTTCCACGCGGGCGGCCGCACGGCTACGGGGGTCAGATACAATCGAATCATGCGTCTGTCAGCGCTAACATCCGGAAGAACGGCAAGATTCACACCGACATCTCTGGTTTCAAAAATTTTTGGAACCACCTCGCCGGAAACAACCGACGAGCCGGCCGCATTGGTCGCGCCTGTACAGGCAATTTCGAAAGCCGTTGGATAAACGTATTCCGTGGCGCCGATAATGGTTGACTCCTGTCCAGGCTGTGCGACAATGCGCGGCGCATAGCGCAACACGCCGCGGCCCTGTCTCCACAGCGCGAGCAGATGGTCGGGATCGAGCCTGTTTTCGCGGGCCAGAGCGTCCACGTCTTCCATACTGTATTCGACGAAATCGGCCTGAATCTCGACTTGCATGGGAATCAGGCCGGCATCGGCCAACACCTTGTCTGTAGCCGATGCGCGGGCAGGGCGTTTCGCGTTTCGTTGCGCCTCGGCCTCCATTTGCCGGAGAACTGGATCGTACTGCCGCACAGGGTTCCCGTCCGCATCCAGTATCCACGCCGTGGCGAAAACATACACGGCCTTGTCACCCGTTTCGTTGTTCATGCCGCCGCCGACCAGAACTCGAGCGCCGTCTGACATCATGATTTGCGTGGTCAGCGTTTGCTTATGAAAGAACGGCCGTTCCATGCGCAACTCGGTCTTGCCGCCGTCCGGCGTTGGCCGAACCGTTCCGTAATCCTTCCATGCGGGCGGGTGTACGATTTCGGGGGTCATGATCAGAACAATAGTTTGCCCATCAGGAGATATTTCAGGCACAACGGCAAAGATCGCACCGACTTCCCTTGTCGCGAACGAACCGGGTTGTACGATGCCGGATGCGACTATGGACCCTGTCGCGTTTGTGGTCTTGGAACAGGCGATATGGAAAGCGGTCGGATAGATATATTCCGTTACGCCCTTGACGTTCGCCTCCTGTCCGCCCTGGGTGACTACGCGCGGCGCGTGCAGGAGCTTGGCTTTGCCCTGACGCCAGAGCGCGAGCAGGCTGTCGGCCGACAGCTTGTTCTCGCGCGCCAGCGAGTCTATGTCGGTCATGTTGTATTCAACAAATTCGAGTTGTGTCTCGATTTGGTAATTCGACAATCTAACGATTGTTTCCAGAGCCTGTTCAATCAGGCGCAAATTTTCAGGAGTGTTTTTTACGGCAATGCCATCCGGCGCCCGCATTCGCCTGATATGGGCGCCACGCGGCCACGTGACACCGAAAAACGTTTCCAATCTTGCCTCCAGACCGAGCATGTGACCATGCAACTCTTTTACACCAACCGGATATGGGAAGATCCGCGATTCCATGTGAAGCGCTGACTCTTCCGTCGCGGCTGGCGCGAAAGCGCGTGGCTCGGCAACGGGCGGGGCGGGCGGAGCGGGGCGGGTGGCGCAGCCGTTGGCGGCCAGCAGCGCGGCGATCAGCGCCGCCATCGTCGTCCGGCGAAGGGGCATGGTCGGCCTCCTTGACAAGGGCTTGTCAATGCCTTTCGGTTCGATTCTTCACTTCTTAAGAAGCTCGGCATGGGAACCGGTACGCTCGAAGATGACGCAGTCCGCTTCGAGCTTGTATATGAGTAGCCAGTCTCCTGCCATGTGACATTCCCGTCTGCCTTGGTAGTTGCCGATTAACTTGTGATCGCGCAGCGCGTGCGGGAGAGGCTGCTCATGGGCGATCCATGTCATAACGCGCTTGAGACGAGACATGTTCCGTCCCGATTTGCGGGCCTTCTTGTAGTCCTTTTCAAATCGGGTCGTGGTCTTCAGCTTCAGCATTTGTCGAGCGCCTCGAACATTTCATCAAGACTCTCGTGTGCGTGTAGCTCTTCGCCGCGATCTGTTGTCTCGAACGTCCGTCGAGTCGTCTCGTTCGGCACCTCAACAGAGAATGGCAAGCCGCGTCGGATACGGATCTGGCTGTAGAACAAGTTGATCGCCTCGGTCGTGCTCAAGCCAAGACGGTGGAACAGTTTCTCCACATCCGCCTTGAGCCCTGGGTCAACCCGCGCTCTAACTGTGGCTGTTCTGCTCATGTCGTCCCTCCACTGTTACGACACAAAGCTAGCCCGTTTGGGCTACAATGTCAAGCCGCGCGTCCGCTCTTTCTTCTCTCTCTGAATCGAACCACCCTCTACGCGGGAGATCGCGGAGAGCGGCGATTCATCCCCATGCAAGGATTAGGGGAAAAGATTAGGGCGAAAGATTAGGGTTGGAATGGCATCTTCATGATTCTGTCCTCAATGATTCTGTCCAAGCCCGCATCGCTCTCGCCCAATGTGCCGAAACATCATCTTGTTGAATGGCTAACGCCTAACGACTAATGCCTAACGCCTTGTCTTGCGGTCTTCGCCCGCCTTTCCATGTTCCCTTCGTTGCCTTCTGTTCAATTCCTTTTTGTGCGTGGAACATTATTCGTGTGAATTCGTGTTTATTCGTGGTTCTGGCGTTCGGCGGCGGGCTCCGCCGTTTCGTTCCCGGCAATCGGGCGGCCTTCGGGGTCAATCAGGCGCGCGGTCAGGAAGACATAGACGGTCCTGTCGCCTTCCTTGTTCTTCATGCCGCCACCGATCATCACGCGGCCGCCGTCGGAAACAACCGCCTGCGTGGTCAGCGTGTGCGTGTGAAAGAACGGCTGCTCCATGCGCCATTCATGTTTGCCGCCGTCCGGCGCATGACGAACCGGCCCGTAATTCTTCCACGCGGGCGGACGTACGGTCTCGGGGGTCAGGATCAAACCAATAGTCCGCGCGTCGGCAGAAGCATTTGCCACAACAGCGAAGAGCATACCAACCTCTCTGGTTTCAAAACTGCCGGGCTCAACCACGCCGGAAACAACCGACGAGTCGGTCGCGTTGGTGACCCCCGTATCGGCGATATCGAAAGCGGTCGGGTAAATGTACTCCGTTGCGCCTCTTATGATGGCTTCCTGTCCAGACTGCGTGACGATGCGCGGCGCATAGCGCAACACGCCTCGGCCCTGTTTCCACAGCGCGAGCAGATGGTCGGGATCGAGCTTGTTCTCGCGGGCCAGGGCGTCCACGTCTTCCATCCGATATTCGACGAAATCGGCCTGAATCTCGACTTGGGCGAGAATCAGACCGGCATCGGCCAACGCCTTTTTCACGCGGCGCTGATTGGCCCTCGAATTCAGAACATGAAGCCGGCTCGAGACATGGCTGTATCGCGCGTCGGCGCCTTCCGGCCAACCGACCCGAGCGTATATGCTCAAATACTCTCTTGGCGAAATGCTGTCGCCGTGAATGGTATTGAACCTGTCCCGCAATACCGGATACACCCTGTAACTGCGCAATTCCAGCGAGTTGTCCGCGTCTGCGGCCGCTGCGCGGGCAAGGCGTTCCGCGCTTCGTTGCGCCTCGGCCTCCATTTGCCTCCGGACGGGATCGTGCTGCCGCACAGGTTTCCCGTCCGCATCCAGCAACCGTGCCGTGGCGAAGGCATAGACGGTTTTGTCGCCTGTCTCGTTGTTCATGCCGCCGCCGACCAGAATTCGCACGCCGTCGGACACCATGATTTGCGTCATGATCGTATGCGAATGAAAAAACGGCTGTTCCATGCGCAATTCCATCTTCCCCCCGTCTGGCGCAGGCCGAACCGTTCCGTAGTCCTTCCATGCGGGCGGGCGCACGATTTCGGGCGTCATCGTCAGCGTTATCGTTTGCCCATCGGTTAAGATATCTGGCAAAACGGCAAGGATCGCACCGACTTCCCTTGTCTCGAACGAGCTAGGCCGAACGATGCCGGATGCGACAGCGGTTCCTGCCGCGTTTGTGGTCTTGGAACAGGCGATAGTGAAAGTGGTCGGATAGATGTATTCCGTTACGCCCTTGACGGCTGAATCCTGTCCGCTTTGGGCGATAATGCGGGGCGCGTGCAGGAGCTTGGCTTTGCCTTGACGCCAGAGCGCGAGCAGGCTGTCGGCCGACAGCTTGTCCTCGCGCGCCAGCGCGTCTATGTCGGTCATGCTGTATTCGACAAATTCAATTTGTATCTCGATCTGGCGAAGCGGCGACCATAAGAGAGATTCCAAGGCCTCTTCGATCAGGCGCAGATTGTCGGGCGTGTTTCTTGCGAGGATTTGGTTCAGCTCATGTCCGATATACCGAACATGAGATCCCGGAGGCCAGGAGACGCCAAACAGGTCTTCTAAGATTAGCTGTAGCGGATTGGGATCTTTCGACTCGTCTATCGGGACGAAAGAAATAGCGGGCGATGTGATTCCCGGCCTATTAAAGATATGTGTTTCCATGTGAACCGCTGGCTCTTCAGTTGCGGCCGGCGCGGGAGCGCGTGGCTCGGCAACGGGCGGGGCGGATGGATCGGGGCGGGTGGCGCAGCCGTGGGCGGCCAGCAGCGCGGCGCTTAGCGCCGCCATCGTCGTTCGGCGAAGGGTCATGGTCGGTCTCCTTGACAAGGGCGGTTTCCGGATGTTTCACCAGACGGTTCTGACATGCGGGTAGTCGCGAATCAGGCGGTCCTTGGACAGGATCGTGGCGTTTTCCTCCCGGGCCGTGGCTACGAGGATCTGATCGGCCGGATCGTCATGAAACGGCGGCGGCAGAACGGTAGACTTGTAGGCGATCGCAGGCGACAGGGGAACAAGGCGCAGCCCGGGCATTCGCAAGGCCGCCGACAGCCATTCTTGCGGATCGCAGGAAATGCCGATACGCCCTTTCTCGATGAGCTTGCAGAATTCCCACGGGGAAATGGCGGACAGCAATATCTCCTCCGAGCGACGCGCCGCATTCTCTATGGCGGCGCGCGCCTTGCGCGACAATTCCGCCGGCTTCATGTTCCACCAGACCCACGCATGCGTATCGAGCAGGCATTTCATCTGCAGGCATTCCACATGTTCTTTCCGAGAGGCGTTACAATGTCCTTTTCGAACACAAGCGCTTCCGCCAGATGGCCGGCCGCCGGTTTCGCTTCGGTATAGGGAACAACTTCCGCCAGCGGCTTGCCGCGTTTGGTCACAACCACTCTTTCGTTGCGAGCCGCAACCTCGCCGAGCACCTGCAACGCATGGGATTTGAAATCCGTAATCGCCATTGTTTTCATGCGTATCCCCCCATTCTTATAAACAGCAAAATAGTCATTTAAACAAGTCATGTCAAGCGGAAATCGCGAGCGACCCGGCATTTCACTTCTGGCGTTATAGAGAAGGAGACATGGCGCGAGAGAATCGTGATCCGTACGCGCGTGCCCGCCGCAGCGCTTGCGCGAAGGTTGGTCGCCGTACGCGTCCCGCGAACGATAGCGAAAACAACCACCCGCTCCGCTGGAGATCACGGAGAGCGGCGATTCTCCCCATGCAAAGATTAGGGGAAAAGATTAGGGTTGGAACGGCATCTGCATGATTCTGTCCTCAATGATTCTGTCCAAGCCCGCATCGCTCTCGCCCAATGTGCCGAAACATCTGTCACGTCCTGATTTCCGTTTGACACTTTTTGGTTGTTAATAGAGATGGTTTTCATAACACAGACTTCCGAGGCAGAGCGGAGACCAGGCCCCCGGCGTGGGCCGAGGCC
>SLKS01000343.1 GCA_007134465.1 Kiritimatiellia bacterium
CCGACGCGCCGCTGAAGCGGCGGGATAGCTTCCGGCTGAAGCCGGGACTCTGACAAAACGAGCCAGAGTGCCGCCTTTAGGCGGAAGTTCTCCGGGGCTTTAGCTCCCGGCAGATACAGTTCGTTGCCATAAATGGAATGGCTAGGCCTTAGTCTTTAGTCGTTGGCCGGGAACGATGAAGTTTACGGCAAAGGCGACGGCGGAGTTTGAATCGGCGGTGTTTACGATGCGGTTTGCGTTGGAGGGAAACGCGCAACCGAATGGCGCAGGAGAAAGGCCCCTAAGAGGGGCCGTACATCAAAGAAAATTCTGCCTTCCTACATGTATTGCCGCCCCGACCTCTCGGAGAGTCGGGGCCCGCAGGGCGATGTGGCAAGGCGCCCGTGGCGTGTTCGCGGTAGACGGTGGAAGCCATCCATCTTTGTCTCGATCATCGTTCCGATCGTTGCCAACGAAGATCGCGACAAGGATCGCGACAACGATGAAGACCGACGAAGATCGCGACAAGGATCGCGACAACGATGCCACCCTTACCCGGATACCCTTACTCGACTCGCTTACTCGGATACCCGACCCGCCCTTAGGAAGTTGTTCGACTAAGCGTATCCGATGAAGAGTGGCGAGTAAGTGTGTCGATGAAGTGTGTGACGCTTCAGGCGCAATACACTTAATCGTTTTCTTAACCGCCACCCTTACCGTTATGCATCGTTCTTAGCTTGGGGTCGAGCGCGTCGCGCAGGGCGTCGCCGAACAAATTGGCGGGCAGGACGAGCCCGAGCATGAAGGCGAAGGCGGCGCAAAGCTTCCACCAGACGACCGGCGCGCGCGCCAGCTCGAGCCGCGCGTCGTTGATCATGGCCCCCCACGACACGGTATCGGCGCCGACCCCGATACCGAGATAGGACAGGACGGCTTCGGCCAGAACCCGCCCGGAAAAGCCGAGCACGGCGGCGATCAGGACGAGCGGCATGAGATTGGGCGCGACATGCCGACGCAGGATGCCGGCCGGTGTGCCGCCCAGCGCGCGCGCGGCCTGGACATAGTCCATCTCGCGCAGCTTCAGGGTCTCGCCGCGCACAATCCGGCAGAGCCCGGTCCAGGCGGTGAGCCCCATGACCAGGCACAACTGGGCCAGGCCGCGGCCGGCAATGAGCATGAAGGCGGCGATCAGCAGCACGTTCGGGATGGAGGCGATGACGGTGTAGACATAGGTGATGGCGGCGTCGGTCGCCCGGCCGAACCAGCCGGCGGCCATGCCGAACACGAGGGCGAACGGCACGACGAGCAGGGTTGTGAAGGCGCCGATGACGATGCCGGTGCGCACGCCTTTCAGGGCCAGGTAGAGGACGTCGTTGCCGACCCGGTCGGTGCCGAGCGGATGCCGGCGCGGGTGGGCCAGCTCGGTCCGGACGCGTTCGATGCGGCCGTCGGGCAGGACGACGGTTTCCGGGTCGAGCCGATAGCGGGCGAACGGGGCGCTGTAGCCGTGTTCGCGCCGGGTGCGCAAAGGCGCGAGCAGGGCGTCGAGCAGGCTGAGCCCTTGCGCGTCGCGGATGACGGTTCCGGTGCGGGCATGGCGCAGCGGTTCGCCGTCGGCATCGCGCAGGACCGGGCTCCAGCCGACGCTGTCGAGCGCGGCGATGGCGACGTAGAGGCAGAGGATGGCGAACGAGACGCGCGCGGCGCGGCGGCGGAAGACGCGCCGGAAGGCGCTGCGCCAGTAGGCGCGGCGGCGCGCGGCGCGCATGGCGAAGGCGAGGGCGATGGCGAGCAGTGCCACGAGCGCGTTCTGGGCCGGCCAGGATTGCCAGAAAGCGGTCATGCGAACCTCACTCTCGGGTCGGCCCAGGTGTAGGCGATGTCAACGAGGATGAGCGAGACGACATAGAGGACGGCGCCCAGAAAGACCATGGCGCGGAGCGCGGCGAAATCCTGGCGCATGATGGCGTCTATCAGAAAGCTGCCCAGGCCGGGGATGCCGAAAAAATTCTCGAGCAGCAGGTTGCCCGCGATCAGGAACGGGATGGCGACGACGACATGGGTGAGGATGGGCAGCAGCGCGTTCCGCAAGGCGTGCCGGAACAGCACGGCGCCTTCGCCCAGGCCCTTGGCGCGGGCGGTGCGAATGTAGTCCTTGTGGATCTCCTCGAGAAAGACGGTGCGGTAGAAGCGCGTGCCGGCGCCGATCCCGCCGACGATGCCGATGGCGATGGGCAGGATCAGGAAGCGCAGCGCGTGCGGGAAGGCGGAATCGAACCCGGAAACGGGCGCCCATTTCCAGCGGATGGCGAACAGGTACTGGCCGCCGACAATATAGAAGAGCATGGAGACCGACATGAGAAAGACGCAGGCGACCAGTCCGCCGCGGTCGAGCCAGGTGCCGCGACGGAAGGCGAGCAGCATGGCGAGCACGATCTGCACGGCCATGCTGCCGACGAACATGGGCACGGTCAGCGCGAGCGAATAGGGGATGCGTTCGCGCAGGGTGGCGCCGATGGTCGTGCCGTCGTGGTCCGAGGCGCCGAACCGGAAGACGAAAAGCGGCATGCTCTTGGTCCAGAAGACGGTGCGGGTGACGCAGCCGGGGAAGCGTTCGCCGGGGTTGAAGAGGCGGGGCAGATCGTAGCCGTGCCGCTGTTTCCAGCTTGCGATGCGTTCGGGCGTGGCGTGGCGTTCGCCCAGCATCTGCTCGGCCATGCGGTCGGGCGGGTTGACATAGAAGAAGAGCGCGAATACGGTCAGGTTCACGCCCAGCAGCGTGAGCAGCCCGTAGCCGATTCGGCGCGCGATATGGTTTCGCATGGCAACAGTCTCCGGGCGGGCTTCGCCCGCAAGGAAAGGCGTTAGTGCCTTTCCGGTGAAGATACACGTTTTTGCGTGTATGTTATCCGTATTGTTTGCGAGTATGCGGTCAGGTCAACGTAGGCGTTAGGCGCTAGGCGCTAGGGGTTAGTGGCTAACGCCTAACGACTAAGGACTAACGCCTTGGGTTGCGGGCCATGCCCGCCTTAATGCCATATTCCCGCATTGCTGCGTCAAAAAACAAGAGGATTCGGTGGACGACTACGGCGATCCCGACGCGCTTCGCGGTCGGGACGGATTACGAGTGACGGAAGCCCGCCTGCAACGCTGTAACACTGCGGGCAGGTCGTCCTCCGTAGTCGTGTTCCGTCACGTCCTGATTTCCGTTTGTCACCTCTTTGTCGCCAACCGTTGGCCGACACGCTTTGCACAGGGCAATCGCAAACTTTCTTTGTTCGCTTCGTTGTCTTCTGTTCAATTCTTTTTTTCTGGTTTCATCCCTTTCCTACGCTTGCTCCGTCAAACATGCGTGTCGGCATTCCCATGCGTCCGGATGATTTTACGGCGACCTCGCGGCGTCGCGGGCCGCGCGGTCGGCGCGGCGGCGCGCGGCAAGGGCGGCCAGCAGGACGAGCGCGAGCAGCGCAACGAGCGGGCGGCGGCTGGGCGCGTTCCATTCGGCCTGGCGCCGTGCGCGCAGATCCGCGTCCACGCGATGATATTTCATGATGTTGTAGGCGACCTGATGCGGCTTGACGTTGCGGTACCATTCGTGGGCCAGCGTATAGGAGACGGGATGATACAGCCAGAGACAGGGCGCGTCGCGCTGGAGCAGGCCGGTCATGCGGTCGATCAGGGCCTGGCGTTCGGGCGTGTCGGACATGGCGCGCATGCGGCGGAACAGCTCGTCGTATTCCGGGTTGGCGTAGTTGACGACGTTGGGGCCGCCGAATTCGACAATGGCGTTGGGGCCGTAGAACAGGAAAAGAAAGTTTTCGGGGTCGGGATAGTCGGCGAACCAGCCGCTGATGCCGGAAAGCTGCCAGTGGCCGGTGCGGCGCTTTTCGCGGAACCGGCTCAGCTCCGTGCCGCGTTCCCGCAGTTGGATGCCAAGCTCGCCGAGCCGACGGCGCATCCAGTCGAAGAGCGACCGGAAATGGGGGTCGGCGCCGGAAGCGTGATCGTAATGGAGCACGAGCGGCACGCCGTCGGCATCGCGTCCGTCGGCATAGCCGGCTTCGGCCAGGAGCCGGCGGGCATGGTCGAGCGGCAGGCGTTCGGAACGGGCGCGCACGGGATCCCAGCGGTTGACATGCGGGTTCAGGCCGGGTTCGCCGTCGCGGTATCCGAAAATGCCGGGCGGGACGGGGCCTTGCGCGGGCAGGCCGCGTCCGTTCAGGAACAGGGCCAGGTATTCGTTGGCGTCGAGCGCGATGGAGACGGCCTGGCGCAGCTTGGCCTGTTCCGGGGTCAGGCCGCCCACGAGCGGGTCGTTCATGTTGAAGGCGATGTAGTAGAAGGCGGTATGCGGGGCCGCGAGGAGCCGTACGCCTTTGCGGCGCATGGCGTCGGTGACGGTTGGCCCTTCGCCTGCGGTCAGGCTGACGGCCTGGTCGAACACGTCGCCCACGACGCCGAAGCTGTCGGTGTAGCCTTGCAGGAACTTGTGCCAGCCGGGGATGGATTCCTTTTCGAGCCGATAGACCAGGCGCTCGATGAACGGGACGGTTTTGCCGGCGTCGGCCAGCAGGCCGCGCGCGGCATCTTCGGGCGGGCCGTGGGCGGGGTAGGGGACGCCGCGCCAGTTCGCCTGGCGGGTCAGGACGATGGTTTCGTTGGGGCGGTAGGTTTCCAGCTCGTACGGGCCTGTGCCGAGCGGCCAGACGTTCAGCGAGAAGCCGGCGTCGCGGACGGCGGGCAGATCGTAGAAGTCGAGCGCTTCGCGGGGGATCGGCGCGAAGAACGGGGTGCAGAGCCAATAGAGCATTTGCGGATACTTGCTCTTGAGAACGAGCGTGAAGGCATGTTCGCCGTCCACGCGCACGCCGGGGAAGTCGGGTGCGAGGAGATCGAGCGCGTCGGGCCGCGCGGCGAGGGCGGTTTCGTAGGCCTGGCGCAGCTCGGTCAGGCCGGCCAGGTGCGGTTCGAGGATGCTGAATACCGGGGAGTCCAGGCGCGGATCGGCCAGGCGCCGGATTTGCAGGGCGAAATCCTCGGCGCGCAGCTCGCGCGTGGCGCGCCAGGGAAAATCGGACGGCTGCCGGAACCGGCGGATAAGGCGCGGATCGGCGTTCGCGTAGGCGGGCCGGCCGTCGGCATCGCGCGCGAAGCAGGGATGGTCCTGGTAGAAGATGCCGGGGCGGATGCGGACCGCGTATTCGACTCGCACGGTTTCTTCGGCTGGCGGATCGGGATCGGCCAGCCGGCCGGCGGGTCCGTAATAGACGGGTTCGGGCACGGATTCGGCCGCGAGCGGCACGACGCGGAACGGCCGTTCGAGATAATGGTAGGCGAGCGGCGGCTCGGCGATCTGGGCCAGGAACCGGATTTCATGCAGATAGTAGGCCGTGGCCGGGTCCAGCTTCGAGGGCGGGCGATTGTAGGAGCCGAAAAACGTGTTGGACGCGCTTTCGCCCGGCCGGTACGGGTCGTTGGAGCAGCCGGCCGCCAGGATCAGACTGGCCGAAAGAGCGATGGCCGCGCGGCAGAGGCGGGTAGGGCGCATATCGTTTCCGGCGGCATGATCGTCTCGAATAACATTGCATCCAGGGCGTACCAATGTGTTTTGTTCAAGTCCGAAACACCCAAGCACCCAAGCCCGAAGGAAATCCGAAGCGCGAAGCCCGAAGGCTGTGGACATGGCAGAGAAACTCGAAAACGCTATGCGGGACTTGAAAAGCCGTACGATCTGGATGAGCGGACGGCTGTGTTCGGCGAGAACATCGCACGAAAATCTACCGGAAAGAGGCCATGAAGAATCGCCAGCACGCTTCGCGCCGACCCGCTTCCGAATTTCGGATTTCGGGTTTAGGATTTCCTTCGGGCTTGGGTATTTCGTCATTCGGATTTCCGGGTGCATCTTACCCCTTGACTCATCCTTGCCTCTTTCTCAACACCGCCAGAAGCGAGATGCACCC